>JBLRWH010000042.1:0-22954 GCA_047921395.1 Gammaproteobacteria bacterium | reverse complement strand
GTAGACACGCAACAGTATAATATATGTTCCGTTATTTATGTGTCGTTATACTAGTCCCGCAAGACGAGGCGCGTGCCCGATAGCCGGTCGTGCCAGGCGAGTTTCTCGCGATCCACCAGTACCCAGAGGAATCCCAGGCCGAGCGCCGCCCATGAAACGAGGGCCGTCGCGAAGCGCAGCAGTACGCGACGCCAGCCCGGCGGCCTGCCGTCGGCCCCTTCGAGCCGAAGCTTCCAAGCCCGCATGCCGAGGGTCTCGCCCCGGCGCCAGAACATGCCGAGGAACAGCGCCGAGACCGCGAGCAGGTAGACGCGAAACATCCAGTGGCCCGGGGGCGCGGCCGCGCCACTCAACGCGACCCAGGCGGCGCCAGCCACCATCAGCACCGCGACCAGCACCAGGCCGTCATACAGGCAGGCAGCCAGGCGCCGCGCGAGGCCTGGCGGGCGACCTCGCGGGTCACCGTTCACCGGCAAGCGTCTCGATCCCCGCCGGATCGAAGCGGTGGACGCCCGCGGCCCGGCACCGCGCGGCGGCCTCGAGGGCGGCAGCCACCGCGTCGGTCGGGACGCTGCGGTAGCTGGCCAGGCCGCCGATCAGCATCCGGTCCATCAGGGGCGCCGCCAACTGGCCGAGCCGCTCCAGCGCGCGGAATTCCTCGCGTGTCCCGCGCAACAGGCCTGGCCGCATGATGGCGAGGCTGCGAAAGCCGAGGGCTTCCACCGCGGCCTCGGCCTCGCCCTTGGTGCGCAGGTAAAAACTCAATGCCCGCGCGTCCGCGCCGGCCGAAGAGACCAGGCCGAAGAAGCCGGCGCCTGCGGCGTGGGCCGCCTGCGCGAAACCCGCGACCCCGTCGAGATCGACGGCCCGGAAAGCGGCCTTGCTGCCGGCCGTCCTGAGGGTGGTGCCGAGACAGCAGAACGCCTCTGAGCAACGGTGTTCCGCGAGCACTTCGGGAATCCGCGTCAGCTCCGCCTGCAGGTGCTCCAGTCGCGCGTGCGAGCGCGGCGGCGCGCGCCGACCGACGGTGATTACGCGAGTGCCGTCGGGCCGTTCGAGCAGGAGTTCCAGCAGCCGGCTGCCAACGGCGCCCGTCGCCCCGGCCAACAGTGCGAATGGTGTTGCGCTCATGGTGCGACCTCGGGGAAGTGGCGCTCCGTAGGGGATTCGAACCCCTGTTACCGGCGTGAGAGGCCAGCGTCCTAACCACTAGACGAACGGAGCATTGCGGCCGCGCCGCGGCAGATAACCGGCGGCGAGGCCCGGCATTCTACTGGGCCGGGTCGCCCGACTCAATGCCCCTGCCCGGCGGTGGGGCTCGAATGCCGCGGCCGCATGGTAGACTTCCGGGCTTCACTCACACAGGCGGATACGGATTGGCCAGCGCGGCGACAGGCACGGAATCACAGCCAAGGATCATCCCCCGGCCGGAGCACAATGTTTCCCGGGCCCAGATCTCCCAGAACGCCCTGAAGGTCCTGTACCGGCTGCGTGACGCCGGCTACCAGGCCTTCCTGGTCGGCGGTGGAGTGCGGGACCTGTTGCTCGGCCGCGAGCCGAAAGACTTCGATATCGCAACCGACGCGCACCCGGACGATGTCCGGCGCCTGTTCCGCAACTGCCGCCTGATCGGTCGCCGGTTCAGGCTGGCGCATGTCTATTTCGGCCGTGATATCGTCGAGGTCGCGACCTTCCGTGCGTCCGAGGGCGATTTCGATGCGGCGGACGACGACGAGTCCCTGCTCGTGAAGGACGAAGCCGGCCGGATCCTGCGCGACAACCGTTACGGCACGATCGACGACGATGTCTGGCGCCGCGATTTCACCGCCAACTCGCTGTACTACAACATCGCCGACTTCTCGATCTGGGATTATGCTGGCGGCGTGGACGACATCCGCGCCGGCGTGCTGCGCCTCAACGGCGAGCCCGAGGACCGTTACCGGGAAGACCCGGTGCGCCTGCTCCGGGCGGTACGCTTCGCCGCCAAGCTCGGCTTCAGGATCGAGCCCGCCACCGAGGCGCCACTGCGCACACTGGCGAGCTCGCTCGACTCCGTCCCGCCGGCGCGCCTGTTCGACGAGGTCCTGAAGCTGTTCCTCGGCGGCTACGCGGTACCGTCCTACGAGCTGCTGCGGCGCTACGGGCACTTCCGGCAGATGTTCCCCGCCGTGGATGCGCTGCTCGACAGCGACGCCGGCGAATCCTACCGGGCGCTGCTGCTCGAGTCGCTGGCCAACACCGACCAGCGCGTCGCCGCAGATGAGCCGGTCACGCCCGTGTTCCTGTTCTGCGTGTTGCTGTGGGGGCCGGTTCGCCGCCGGGCCGCGCAGCTGGAAGAGGGTGGCGAGTCCCCGATCCAGGCGTTCCTGCTGGCCGCCGACGAGGTCGGCGACGCCCAGCAGCGTCATGTCGCCATCCCCCGGCGGATCACGACGCCGATGAAAGAAATGATGGTGATGCAGCTGCGGCTGCAGAAGACGCGCGGTCGCCGCGTGCTCGGCATGCTGAGCCACCCGAGATTCCGCGCGGCCTACGACTTCCTATGCCTGCGGGCGCGCATCGGTGACGCGGATCCCGCCCTGGCCGAGTTCTGGACCGGGCTACAGGCCATGGACGAGGGCACGCGTTCCGCGGCGGTGGAGCCCGGCAGTCCCAGGGCACGCCCGGCCGCGGCAACCCACGGGGTGGAGGGCGCGAGCGCAGCCGCCGATGCCGGCGCGGAGCCCGCCTCGAAGCCTCGCCGGCGGCGCAGGCCACGGCGGCGCAAGCCCGGTGGCGGCGCCGGCTGACCATGGCGAGCGACGTCCTGGTGCCGGCCTACGTCGGGCTCGGCAGCAACCTGGATCACCCGGCCGGACAGGTGCGCCGCGCGCTTAGCGCGCTCGCGGCCATTCCCGACACCCGGTTCATCGCCAGTTCCGCCCTCTACCGCAGTCCGCCGATGGGGCCGCAGGACCAGCCCGACTATGTCAATGCCGTGGCGGGACTGCTGACATGCCTGCCGGCGCGCCAGCTGCTGGGCGCGTTGCAGGCCATCGAGGATGCGCAGGGCCGGCGGCGCGACGGGCCCCGCTGGGGCCCGCGTACGCTCGACCTCGACCTGTTGCTCTACGGTGCTTTGTGCCTGGACGAGGACGACCTGTCCCTGCCGCATCCCGGCCTGGCCGAGCGGGCCTTCGTGCTGGTGCCCTTGCTGGAACTGGCCCCGGGACTGCGCGTCCCGGGCGGCGGCTCGATCGCGCGGCTCGCAGCGACGGCGGGTGACGGTGGCCTGATCCGGCTGGAGGCCTGATGGCGCGCGAGCTGCGTTATATTGCCATCGAGGGCCCGATCGGCGTCGGCAAGACGTCCCTCGCGCAGCGCCTCGCCGAGACCCTGGAGTTCGAGCTCGTGCGCGAGCGCGCCGAGGAGAATCCGTTCCTCGAGCGTTTTTACCGGGATCCGGCGGCCAATGCGCTCCCCACCCAGCTGCACTTCCTGTTCCAGCGTGCGCGCCAGGCCCAGGAAATGCGCCAGGCGGACCTGTTTGCCGGCGGGCGGATCTCGGACTTCCTGCTCGAGAAAGACCGGATCTTTGCTCGCCTCACATTGCCCGACGAGGAATACCGCCTGTACGACCAGGTCTACCAGGGCCTGGCGCTCGATGCCCCGGTGCCTGACCTGGTGGTTTACCTGCAGGCGCCGGTCGAGGTGCTCATCGAGCGCGTCCAGCGGCGCGGCATCGCCTATGAGCAGAGCGTGCGTCCCGATTACCTGCGGCGGCTGTCCGAGGCTTACATGGATTTCTTCCACCGCTACGACGCGGGCCCGTTGCTGATCGTCAACGCGGCCGTGATCGACCCGGTGCGGCGCGAGGACGATTACCTCGACCTGCTGCGCCGGATCCGGTCGATGGAGGGGGGCCGCAAGTACTACAACCCGGCACCGTTTGGCGGCACGGATTGATGTTTCGCCTCGACTTGGCCATGCTGGCGCGCCTCTCCTTGCGGGGGATCACGACGTGACGATGTACAGCCATCTCCAGGACCGGGCCCGGGCGGAAAAGCCGGTGACCCTGGACAGCCTCAGGCAGATGAAGGCCAGCGGCGAGAAAATCGCCTGCCTGACGGCCTATGACGCCAGCTTCGGTGCGACGGTGGACGTCGCCGGCACGGACCTGGTGCTGGTCGGCGATTCGCTGGGCATGGTCGTGCAGGGTCACGACACCACGGTGCCGGTGACGGTCGCCGACATGGTGTACCACACGCGCTGCGTGAAGCGCGGCGTGCGGCGCGCGCTGCTGGTCGCCGACATGCCTTTCGGCAGCTACTCCCTTCCCGAACCCGCGTTCGCGAACGCCGTGCGCCTGATGCAGGACGGCGGCGCCGCGATGGTCAAGCTCGAGGGGGGCGCGCTCCAGGTGCGCACCGTCGAGTTTCTCGCCTCGCGCGACATTCCCGTGTGTGCGCACATCGGCCTGACGCCGCAGTCGATCCACAAGCTCGGCGGCTTCAAGGTCCAGGGGCGCGAGCGGCATGCCGCGCAGCAAATGCTCGCGGACGCGCACGCGCTGCAGGACGCGGGCGCGGACATCGTGCTGCTCGAATGCGTGCCGTCGTCGCTCGGCCACGCGATCGCCGCGGCCCTGTCGGTGCCGGTGATCGGGATCGGCGCGGGCCCGGATGTCGACGGCCAGATCCTGGTCCTGTACGACATTCTCTCGGTGACGCTGGGCCGCAAGCCGCGCTTCGCGCGCGATTTCCTGGCCGGCGCCGACGGGGTGCTCGACGCGTTGCGGCAGTACGTCGCGGCCGTCAAGGATGGCAGCTATCCGGCGCCGGAACACTGCTTCTCGTGAACCATCCCGAGGTCATCACGGGGGCGGTCGAACTCCGGGCGCGTCTCGCGGCATGGCGCCGCGCGGGTTTGCAGATCGGCTTCGTGCCCACGATGGGCAACCTCCACGCCGGGCACCTGGAACTCGTCCGCGCAGCCGCGGCTCGCACCGACCGCGTGGTCGTCAGCATCTTCGTGAATCCCCTGCAGTTCGGCCCGAGCGAGGACTTCGCCGCCTATCCGCGCACCCTCGAGCAGGATCTGGCGGAGCTCGCAGGCGAGGCCTGCGAGCTCGTGTTCACGCCCGACGAGGAGACCATCTACCCTGGCGGCCGCCAGGGTACGACCCGGATCGATGTGCCAGGCTTGTCGGACATCCTGTGCGGAATATCTCGCCCCGGACATTTTTCCGGCGTGGCGACCGTGGTCGCCAAGCTCTTCAACCTGGTGCAGCCCGAGCTCGCGGCCTTCGGCGAGAAGGATCGCCAGCAACTCACGGTGATCCGCCGCATGGTGTCCGACCTCGCGTTCCCGGTCGAGATTCTCGGGGTCCCGACGCGGCGCGAGCCGGACGGGCTCGCGATGAGTTCCAGGAACCGTTACCTGGACGCCCGTGAACGACAGGTCGCGCCAGCACTCTACGCGGCCCTGCAGGCGGCGGCCGATGCGCTGCGGGCAGGCAACCGGGATTTCGCCGCCTTGCGGCAGGCCGGCATGGACGCGATCCGTGCCGCCGGCCTCGCCCCGGAATATTTCGAGATCCTGCGGCAGGACGCGCTGGCGCAGCCTCAGCCGGGAGACAGGCACCTGGTGGTCTTGACCGCCGCGCGCCTGGGCCGGGCACGCCTGATCGATAACGTGGCGCTGGACCTCTAGATTTCGACCCGGTTCCGGCCACCCAGCTTGGCACGGTAGAGCGCGTCGTCCGCGCGCGCGATGAGGGTCTCGAGCGTGTCCCCGGCCTCGGCCCGGGCCACGCCGGCGGAGACCGTGATGCGCGGGGCGCCGGCATCCTCCTCGGCAGCCTGGAGCACGGCCCAGCGCGCGCGCTCCGCGCAGCCGCGCGCCGCCTCGAGATCGGCGCCCGGCAGGAGCACGCAGAACTCGTCCCCGCCGAAGCGCGCCACCATGTCGCCGGGGCGGAAGTGCGTGCGCAGCGTCTCCGCGACGAGGCGCAGCGCCCGGTCACCCGCGACGTGGCCGAGGCGGTCGTTGAACTGCTTGAACTGGTCCACGTCCACCATGACCATCGAGGCCGCCGTCTGGTCGGTCAGGCAGCGATCGAGGCGGCGGCGGAACATGTTGTCGAGCCAGTGGCGGTTATGCAGGTCCGTCAGCGCGTCCGTGACCGCATGGCGCTCAAATTCCCGCAACACGCCCACGCTGTCGAGGATGACCTGGTTATCCGAGCGGACACGCGAGGACAGGATGACCAGCAGGTTGCGCGCAAACGCGTGCGACACGTTGATCATCCGCCACAGCGTTTCTTGCTCGATGACCATCAGGTGGGAATCGCGCGACGCGATCACCCAGGCGGACGGATCCTTTTCTTCGATGATGGACATCTCGCCGGCACACTGGCCGGGATGGAGCGTCGTCAGGGGCGGGCTTTCGGCGGATTCGAGCCGTACCTCGAGCTCGCCCGAGAGGATCACGAACACCCGGGGGTTGCGCGCCGCCGGCGAAAGCAGCACGTCGCCGGCCTTGATGTCCATGCGATGAGTGCGCGCGAGAAACGGGCCGACGGCGCGAATGTCCACGCCGTTGAAGAGCAGCAGGCCGGCGAGAAAATGCCGCATGTCCGGGGCGTCGACGAAATCCACCGCGGGCGCTCGACCGGGAGCGGGGCTCGAATCGTTGATCAAGTCGTCATCCTTGCGCGGTGATCCTTGCCCGGGGGCGTGGCTCGGATCTCATTTTGTGACCTGCCGCCCCCAAACTCAACGGTCTGCAGGGTGATCATGGCGCTCGAGGGCCCAGCGGACGTGCTCGCGGACCAGGGAGGAGGGGTGGTCCGCGCGTGCCGCCAACGCTGCGCGTGCCGCCGGGTCGGGGGCCGCGTTGCCGAGCGCGACCGCGATATTCCTGAGCCATCGCTCGTGCCCGATGCGGCGGATGGCCGAGCCCGCAGTGCGGGCGAGGAACTCTTCCTCGGACCAGCTGAACAGGGTGGCCAGTGACGGTGCATCCAGCCCGTCGCGGGCCTGGAAATCCGGCAGTGGGCTCACCTGCGCGTAGCGGTTCCAGGGGCACACGAGCTGGCAGTCGTCGCAGCCGTAGATGCGATTGCCGAACGCGGGACGGAGCGGCTCGGGGATCGCGCCGGGATGCTCGATGGTGAGGTAGGAAATGCACAGGCGCGCGTCGAGCTCGTAAGGCGCCACGATCGCCCCCGTAGGACAGGCCTCTAGGCAGGCTGTGCAACTGCCGCAATGTGCGCTCGGTGCACTGTCGACCGGGAGCGGCAGGTCCGTGCAGATCTCGCCGAGGAAGAACCAGCTGCCGGCCTCTCGCGCCAGCAGGTTGGTGTGCTTGCCGATCCAGCCCAGCCCGGCATCGCGGGCGAGCGCTTTCTCGAGCAGCGGAGCGCTGTCCGTGAACACCCGGTAGCCGAAGGGGCCGACGGCCGCCCCGATGCGCCCCGCGAGTCGCTGCAGGCGGTTGCGCAGGACCTTGTGGTAATCCCGCCCGAGCGCATAGCGGGAGATGTAGGCGAGCTTGGGCTCCGCCAGCACGCTCTCGGGCGCGGCGGTGCCGGGAGGGAAGTAGTCCATCCGCGCCGCGATCACCGTCAGGGTCCCCGGCACCAGTTCGGCCGGGCGGCTGCGCCGCGTGCCATGGCGCGCCATCCACGCCATCTCGCCGTGGCGGCCGAGGGCGAGCCAGCGCTTCAGCCAGGCCTCGTCATCCGGAAGCTCTGCCCGGGCGACCCCGATGGCGCCAAAGCCGAGCTCTTCGCCCCACGCGCGAATGTCGCGCGCCAGCGCGGCAAGACGCGGCAGCGCGATGGGCAGGGCGGCCGGACCGGAATTCTCAGTCATGAGGCAAGACTCTCCGTGCGCGGCAGTATAATCCGGCGCATGCGATCGATGCCCCGCGAGCTATGGACCGCCGCGCAAGTGCGCGAACTGGATCGCCGTGCAATCCAGGAGCATGGCATTGCCGGCCGGGAGCTCATGGAGCGCGCCGGCGCTGCGGCCTTCGATGCCTTGTTGCGTCGCTGGCCCGCGACCCGCTCGATCACCGTGGCGTGCGGCGGCGGGAACAACGGTGGCGACGGGTATATCGTGGCGCGGCTCGCGCGGCACGCCGGGCTGGCCGTCCGGGTGCTCTCGCTCACCGACGTGGACGGGCTGCGCGGCGACGCGGCCCTTGCTTGGGAGGCCTTTGTCCGGGAGGGCGGCGAGGTCGTTCGCTGGGACGGTGCTGGCGATCCGGGCGGGGATGGTCCGATCGTCGACGCATTGCTGGGCACCGGGCTCGACCGACCGCTCGCGGGATCGATGCGCGCGGCCGTGGATTCGATCAATGCCGCCGCGCGCCCGATCCTGGCGCTGGACATTCCAAGCGGCCTGCATGCCGACACCGGGCGCGTCATGGGCGATGCGATCCGCGCCGACCTGACGGTGTGCTTCATCGGGCTCAAGCTCGGCCTGTTCACTGGGCGCGGGACGGCGCTAGCCGGCCAGGTGTTGTTCGCTGATCTCGGCGTGCCGGCCGGCCTGGACGGGGGGCTGGTCCCGGCGGTGCGCCGTCTCGAGCCGACTCTGCTGGGCGACTTGCTGCCGCGACGCCCGCGCGATGCGCACAAGGGACGCTTCGGTCACGTCCTTGTCGTCGGCGGGGATCACGGCATGGGTGGGGCGGCGCGCCTCGCTGCCGAGGCGGCCCTTAGGGCCGGGGCCGGCCTGGTCAGCGTGGCGACGCGGCCCGAGCATGTCGGCGCCATCCTGGCGGCCCGGCCGGAGCTGATGTGTCACGGCCTGGATAGCGCCGACTCGCTGCCCGCCCTGTTGGCGCGCGCGACCGTGGTCGCGGTGGGGCCGGGCCTCGGGCGCTCCAGCTGGGGGCGGGAACTGCTGGATGCGGTCCTCGAGTCGGACCTGCCCTGCGTGCTGGATGCCGATGCGCTGAACCTGCTGTCCGAGGCGCCGCAACGTTCCGATCGCTGGATCCTGACGCCGCACCCGGGCGAGGCGGGCCGGTTGCTGGGCAGTGAGGCGTCGACAGTCGAGTCTGATCGCCCGGCCGCCGTCCACGCCCTGCGCGCTCGCTATGGCGGTGTCGTGGTACTGAAAGGCGCCGGCACGCTCGTCTGCGGCGCAGGGGCGTCGCTGTGGCTCTGCGACCGGGGCAACCCGGGCATGGCGAGCGGGGGGATGGGGGATGTGCTCACCGGGATCATCGCCGGCCTGGCGGCACAGTTCGGGGATCTCGAGCACGCCGCGAGCGCCGGGGTCCTGGCGCATGCCCTGGCGGCCGACGATGCCGCCACGCGCGGAGAACGGGGCCTCGTCGCCGGCGACCTGCTCGCCGCCCTGCGTCCCTGGGTCAATCCCGCCGATGCCCCGGCTCGCTGACGAGGGTGCGACCGAGGCGCTGGGCCGAGCGCTCGCCGGGCCGCTGGCGCGTGCCTGCCGGGACGCCCCGGTCGTCGTTCACCTGGAGGGTCCGCTGGGGGCGGGCAAGACCACCCTGGCGCGCGGCCTGTTGCGCGGCCTCGGGCATGCCGGACGGGTGCGCAGCCCGACGTTCACGCTGCTGGAACCCTACGAGTTGCCCGGCTGCTTCGTGGTCCACCTCGACCTGTACCGCCTCGCGGATCCGGGCGAACTGGATTACCTGGGCCTGGTGGACATGCTCGGGGCCGGCAGCCTCATGCTGGTCGAGTGGGCAGCGCGGGGCGGGGATCGGCTGCCAAGGGCCGATTTGCGCATCACGCTCGATTACGACGGCGACGCTCGCCGGGCGATCTGCAAGGCGCTGACGCCGGCTGGCGAGGCGATCGTCGCGGGCACGGGGCCCTGGCAGGAGCCGCCGCACTCCGAGTGACAAAGCCTTGTAGGTTTCCGCTCCAGCTGTTTGTTTCTACAGCGGATATTGCTAACGGGCGGGGAATGTGGTTAAAGTTGCTTCCCGAAATCCAACCAAACTGTTGGAAATGCAACGGAATCTTCTTACCGGCTTGCTTCTGACCCTGCTCCTACCGGTGTCGACCGCGTGGGCCCAGGTGCAGGTGCGCGACGTGCGTCTCTGGGCCGGTCCTGATGCGACCCGGGTCGTGCTCGATCTCTCCGGCGCCGTCAGTCACAGCCTGTTCACCCTCGAGAATCCAGGTCGAGTCGTCGTGGACGTGAAATCCGCGCGGATGGATCTCGCCACCTTGCGCCTGCCCGACGGCGTGGGGCTCGTGCGCTCCGTGCGCGGCGCCAACCGGCCTGAAGGCGAAGTCCGCATCGTGCTGGATCTGGCTGGAGCCGCGAAGCCGCGCAGTTTCCTCGTGCGCCCCGAGGGCCGCTACGGACACCGCCTGATCATCGAGCTCGATGGTCAGCGAGCCCGGGCTCAAGTGCCGCTGATGCGGGCGGACGAGGGAAGCCGTGACCTGGTGATCGCCATCGATGCGGGTCACGGTGGCGAAGATCCGGGCGCCATCGGCCGGCGCGGCACGCGCGAAAAAGATGTCGCGCTCGCGGTGGCCCGGCGGCTGGCGGAGCAGATCGAGCGCGAGCCCGGCATGCGCGCAGTCTTGATCCGCGACGGCGATTATTTCCTGAGCCTGCGGCAGCGCGTGGTCAAGGCGCGCATGCACAAGGCCGACCTGTTCGTGTCGGTACATGCCGATGCCTTCAAGAATCCGAATGCGCGGGGCTCCTCGGTTTATGTGCTGTCACCCAAGGGGGCGACCGACGAAGCCGCCCGCTGGCTCGCGGCCCGCGAGAATGCCGCGGACCTGGTCGGCGGCGTGAGCCTGGACGACAAGGACAACGTGTTGGCCTCGGTCCTCCTCGACCTGTCGCAGAACGCGTCGATCGGCGCGAGCCTGGAGGTGGGAGACTTTGTGCTCAACCGGCTCGGGGCGGTCAACCGGCTCCACAAGAGTGCCGTCCAGCAGGCCGGGTTTGCCGTGCTGAAGGCGCCGGACATTCCCTCGATCCTGGTCGAGACTGCGTTCATCTCGAACCTGGAAGAGGAACAGCGGTTGAGCAACGCTCAGTACCAGGCGCAGCTGGCTACCGCGCTGATGTCGGGCATGCGCGAATATTTTTATGTGAATCCACCCCCCGGGACCTGGATTGCGCGCAACCGGGGCTCGGGTGGGGGCACGCCGCGCGAGATCGTCATCGCGCGCGGGGATACCCTGTCGGGCATCGCCAGCCGCTATAACGTGAGCGTGCCGGTCCTGCGCCGCCACAACCGCCTCAGCGACGACAACATCCGCGTCGGCCAGGTGCTGGCCATCCCCGGCGGCTGAGGCATCCCGTTTGCTATGCTAGGCGGCCGATGCCCATCCGCCAGCTTCCCACCCAGCTCATCGATCAGATCGCCGCCGGCGAGGTCGTCGAGCGCCCGGCGTCCGTCATCAAGGAACTCGTGGAGAACAGCCTGGATGCCGGCGCGACGCGCATCGAGCTGGAGATCGAGGGCGGCGGGCTGCGGCGGTGCCTGGTGCGGGACAATGGCTGCGGCATTCCGCGGGACGAACTGGCACTCGCCTTGTCCCGCCATGCGACCAGCAAGATCGCCAGCCTGGAGGACCTCGAGCGTGTCGGCACGCTCGGCTTTCGCGGCGAGGCCCTGCCGAGCATCGCCTCGGTCTCGCGGCTCGCAGTCACCTCGCGGGCGCGGGACGAGGACGCCGCCTGGCGGGTGGAGTCCGACGGTGGGCGGCTTTCGTCGCCGGCGCCGGCGCCGCATCCGCAGGGCACGACCGTCGCCGTGCGCGACCTGTTTTTCAATACGCCGGCGCGCCGGCGCTTCATGCGCAGCGAGCGCACCGAGCTGGCTCACGTGGAGCGTGTCGCCCGAAGGCTCGCGCTGTCGCGTTTCGACACCGGCTTCAGCCTCGCACGCGAGGGTCGCGTGCTGTTCGACCTGCGCCCCGCACCTGACGCCGGAACGCGGCTGCGGCGTGTCGCCGAGGTCTGCGGCGAGGGCTTCGCCGCGCATGCGATGGAGATCGAGCAGGCCGCGGCAGGTCTGCGCCTGTCCGGCTGGCTGGGCCTGCCGACGTTCTCCAGGGCGCAACCGGACCTGCAGTACTTTTTTGTCAACGGGCGCATGATCCGCGATCGGCTCGTAACACACGCGCTGCGCCAGGCCTATGCGGACGTGCTGTTCCACGGCCGCCATCCCGCCTACGCGCTGTACCTGGACATGGATCCGGCGCTGGTCGACGTGAACGCGCACCCGAGCAAGCACGAGGTGCGCTTCCGCGATGCGCGCAGCATCCACGGTTTCCTGTACCAGGTCGTCGAGCGCGCGCTGGCGGGCACGCGCCCCGCGGCGGGCGGAGATGCGCCGCTACCCGCCATGCCGCACTTCGCGCCAGCCGCCCAGTCCGGCGGCTGGACGGGTCCTTCGCGCCAGGACAGCATGCGACTTGCGGTCGAGGATTCCTCGTCCCTCCAGTCGTCGTGGCCGGCATTCACGGAGCGTGGCACCCTGCCGGAGGGCCCGGCGCCGCGCGACGAGACGCCGCCGCTGGGTTATGCCCTCGGCCAGCTCGGCGGGATCTACATCCTCGCGCAGAACCGGGACGGGCTGGTGATCGTTGACATGCATGCCGCCCACGAACGGGTGCTCTACGAGCGGTTCAAGACTGCGCTGGCCGGCCCGGGCGCCGCCGGCCAGCCGCTCCTTGTGCCGCTCAGCGTCCACGTATCGACGGCCGAGGCGGAGCTCGCCGAGTCGGTGGCCGCCGAGCTGTCCGGCCTCGGCTTCGAGCTCGATCGACGCGGGCCCGACGTGCTGGTGATCCGCCAGCTGCCCGTGCTGCTGGCCACGGCCGACGCCGAGGCGCTGCTACGGGATATCCTCTCGGACCTCGCGGAGCAGGGCAGCAGCCGGCGCCTCGAGGAACGCGTCAACCAGGTGCTGGGGACGATGGCGTGCCACGGCGCGGTCCGCGCCCACCGGCAGCTGACGCTGGCCGAGATGAATGCCTTGCTGCGCGACATGGAACGCACCGAGCGGGCCGACCAGTGCAACCATGGCCGGCCGACCTGGACGCAGCTCAGCCTGCCAGAGCTCGACAAGCTCTTCCTGCGCGGGCGCTGAAGATGGACGCGTGACCGCCTCGCCGGCCATCCTGCTCATGGGGCCGACGGCCGCCGGCAAGACCGGCCTCGCCATGGAACTGGCCCGGGCGGTCCCGGCCGAGATCATCAGCGTGGATTCCGCGCTGGTATACCGGGAGATGGACATCGGCACGGCCAAGCCTTCGCCGGCGCTGCGGCGCGAGGTGCCGCATCACTTGCTGGACCTGCTGGATCCGGCCGAGGCCTACTCGGCCGGGCGGTTCCGCCGGGATGCGCTGGCGGCGATGGACGAGGTGCGTGGCCGGGGGCGCGTACCGATCCTGGCGGGTGGCACGATGCTGTACTTCCGTGCCCTGCAGCGCGGCCTGGCCGAGTTGCCGGAGGCTGACCCCGTGCTCCGCGCCGAACTGGATGAGGCTGGCGCGCGCAACGGGTGGCCCGCATTACACGCTGAACTCGCGCGGGTGGATCCACTTGCCGCGGCCAGGATCCAGCCGGGCGACTCCCAGCGAATCCAGCGGGCGCTGGAGGTGTGGCGCCTCAGCGGCACGCCGCTGTCAGAACTCCAGGCGGCCGGCGCCAGGCCGCTCGAGGGCTGGAATTTCCTGAAGCTTGGCCTGGCGCGTGCCTCGCGGCCGGACCTGCACAAGGCCATCGAGCGGCGTTTCCACGCCATGATGGCGGCGGGCTTCCTCGCCGAGGTGGCGTGCCTGTACGGCCGCGGGGACCTCCATCCCGGGCTGCCGTCCATCCGCGCCGTCGGCTATCGCCAGCTTTGGGCCCACGTTGCCGGAGAGTGCGACCTCGCCAGCGCCGTGGAGGACGCCATCACGGCGACCCGGCGCCTTGCCAAGCGGCAGATGACATGGTTGCGCGCCGAGCCGGACCTGCGCTGGCTGGCCAGTCCCGGTGAGGGGCGCGCTGCGGCGCTGGCTTGGCTAGGCGAGAATGCGCGGGGAAGCGGACCCTGATGTGGTAAACTTCTTCGTCGGGCGCATGAGCGCGGGCCTGCTCTTGCCTGACCGGTGGAGGGATCTCCCGGAATAACAAGGGTCCGATTAGGGAGAGTGAAACCAATGGCCAGAGGACAGTCGCTGCAGGACCCGTTCCTCAATGCCCTGCGCAGGGAGAAGGTGCCGGTATCCATTTACCTGGTGAACGGCATCAAGCTGCAGGGTCAAGTCGAGTCTTTCGACCAGTTCGTCGTCTTGTTGAAGAACAGCGTAAGCCAGATGGTTTACAAGCATGCGATCTCCACAGTTGTCCCGGCGCGCAACGTCCGGATCACGACGGGCGAGGGAGATGATGCGTTCGTCGACGGCGTAGAGGACTGAGGTCGGGACCGGGAGGGACTCGTTGTTCGAACGTCCGGGGCACGGTGAGCGTGCCATTCTGGTACAGATCGGTTTCGGTACCCGTCCTTCCGAGGAGGAACTCGAGGAACTCGAGCGACTGGCCCTGTCGGCCGGCGCGAGCATTGCCGGGCGATTGACCGCGGTACGCGCGGCGCCAGACGCCAGGTTCTTCATCGGCTCGGGCAAGGTCGAGGAACTCGGCGAACTGATTCGTGCGAGCGGCGCCGACCTGGTGCTGTTCAACCATGCATTGTCCCCCAGCCAGGAGCGCAACCTCGAGAAGGCGCTCTCGTGCCGGGTACTCGATCGCGCTGGCCTGATTCTCGACATCTTCGCCCAGCGCGCCCGCAGCTTCGAGGGCAAGCTGCAGGTCGAGCTGGCGCAGCTGCGTCACCTTTCGACCCGCCTGGTGCGGGGCTGGACCCACCTCGAGCGCCAGAAAGGTGGCATCGGCCTGCGTGGCCCGGGCGAAACCCAGCTCGAGACCGACCGGCGCCTGGTGGCGAACCGGATTCGGATGCTCACACGCAGGCTCGAGCGCGTCGACAAGCAACGGGAACAGGGCCGACGGACACGGGCCAAAGCCGAAGTGCCGACGGTGGCGTTGGTCGGTTACACCAACGCCGGTAAATCGACGCTGTTCAATCGCCTCACCGAGTCCGAGGTCTACGCGGCAGACAAGCTGTTCGCGACGCTGGACCCGACGTTGCGCGGACTGCGGCTCGCGCCGGGCCTGGACGTCGTGCTTGCCGATACCGTGGGCTTCATCCGCGACCTGCCGCACGAGCTGGTGGCGGCGTTTCGTTCGACGCTCAAGGAGACGCGCGACGCGGCGCTGCTGCTGCACGTCGTCGATATCGCGGATCCGCTGCGCGATGAGCGCATCGGCCACGTGAATAGCGTGCTCGAGGAGATCGGTGCGGAAGGCGTGCCGCAGCTCCTCGTGTACAACAAGATCGACCTCGGTGGTGAACTTCCCGGCGTCGTGCGAGACGAAGAGGGGGCGGTGCGAGCCGTGCGTCTCTCGGCGCGAAGCGGCGCGGGAATCGAATTGCTCGTCGACGCGCTCCGCGAGCATTTCGGCGAGGGGCAGGTGGCGGGCACCGTTCACCTGGACGCATCTGAGGCGCGAATGCGGGCGAAGCTGTACGATGCAGACATGGTCCGGGACGAGTCGGAAGACGAAGCCGGTGGCTGGAACATCAATCTCGCGGCGCCGAAAGTGGCGTTTGAGCGGTTCTGTCGCGATACTGGCCTGAATCAAGGCCGCATCCGGCCCCGTCCTTGTGAGGGGGCGGGGGCATCCCTACAATCGCGCACGGTATCCTGAGGCCGGAGGCCGCAGGAGAGCTGTTGCGCCGAGAGTACTTAAGGAAAATCATGGCTTGGAATGAACCTGGCAAGGGCGGCAATCCCTGGAATTCGGGAGGCCGCAAAGAGGGCCCGCCCGACCTGGACAAGGTTGTGCGCGACCTGCAGAAAAAGATCTCTGGCATCTTTGGCGGACGCGGCGGCGGGTCCGGCGGGTCGGGAGGATCCGGCGGTGCGATTGCGGGCGCCGGGATCGGCCTCGTTGCCGCGGCGGGGGCCGTGCTGTGGGCGCTGTCGGGCTTCTACCAGGTGGATGAAGCCGAGCGCGGCGTCGTGCTGCAGTTCGGATCTTTTCACGAGATCACCCTGCCGGGATTGCACTGGCATATCCCGTACCCGATCCAGCGCGTCGAAAAGGTCAACGTCGCCCAGGTCGGTTCCTTCACGCATTCGACGCGCATGCTTACCGCCGACGAGAACATCGTCAGCGTGGATCTGCGGGTGCAGTTCCGACGCGCCGACGCGCGCGCATTCCTGTTCAACGTGCGCTCGCCCGAGGAGACCCTGGGCGAGGTGACCGAGACGGCGATTCGCGAGGTCGTCGGCAAGAGCACCCTCGACTTCGTGTTGACCGAGGGTCGTGCGGACGTCGCGGTGCGCACGCGCGAAATTATCCAGGCGACACTGGACTCCTACGGCGCCGGGATCGAGATCACCTCCGTCAACCTCGAGGACTCGAATTTCCCGTCCCAGGTCGAGGCTGCGGTGCAGGACGCCATCAAGGCGCGCGAGGACCGCGAGCGGTTGGCCCTCGAGGCCGAGGCTTACGCGAACGACGTGGTCCCGCGTGCCCGCGGTAACGCGGCGCGCCTGATCGAGGGCGCCGAGGCCTACCGCGAACAGGTCATCGCGGAGGCAGACGGTGAGGGCGACCGTTTCCTGGCGCTGCTCACGGAGTACCAGCGCGCGCCTGAGGTCACGCGCCAGCGGCTGTATTTCGAGACCATCGAGCAGGTGCTGGGCGGCGCCAACAAGGTTCTTCTTGATGCCAAGGGCAGCGGCACGCTGCTGTACCTGCCCATCGAGGAGCTGATCAAGCGCTCGGGGGGCAAGGCCGGCCAGCTCGGCGATCCCGCCGATCTCGGGCAGGCTTCGCCCGCGCGCCAGACGGAGCGCCAGGCTCCGGTTGAAGGCCTTCGTGCCAGGGGGACCCGCTGATGAGTCCGCGCGCTACTTTTGCTTTGCTGGTCCTCGCCGCCGCGGCGCTGGTCGTATCCATGTCGGTGTTCATCGTCGACGAGCGCGAGCACGCCATCAAGATGCGGTTCGGCGAAATCGTCCGCACCGACTACGAGCCGGGGCTCCACTTCAAGATGCCGTTCGTGAACACCGTGCGGAAGTTCGACAATCGCGTCCTCACGCGCAACAACCCGAACGAGGCGTTCCTCACGGCCGAAAAGAAGAACCTGCGGGTGGACTTCTACGTCAAGTGGCGGATCACCGATGCAGGTCAGTACTTCCGCTCGACCGCGGGAGACGAGGGGCTCGCCACCAGCCGCCTGCTGGAAATCATCAAGGATGGATTGCGGGCACAGTTCGCGCGCCAGACCCTGCAGGAAGTCGTGACCGCCGATCGTCGCGAGGTCATCGAGGAGCTCATGGGCACCGCTGGACGAACGGCGCGCGAGCTCGGTATCGAGATCGTGGACGTGCGCGTCAAGACCCTCGACCTGCCGCCCGACGTGAGCGAGAGCGTGTTCAACAGGATGCGCCAGGAGCGCGCCCGCGTGGCCTCGCAGTTGCGCGCCGAGGGTGCGGAAACCGCTGAGCGGATTCGTGCGGATGCCGACCGGCAACGGACGGTCATCATCGCGGAGGCGCAGCGCGACGCGCAGCGGATTCGCGGCGCCGGCGACGCGCGTGCCGCCGAGATTTACGCCGAGGCGTTCGGTCGCGATCGGGGTTTCTTCGATTTCTGGCGGAGCATGCAGGCCTACCGGACCGCGATCGGCCGCGGCGATGACGTGCTGGTCATCGAGCCTGATGGCGAATTCTTCCGCTACCTGAAGGATCCGATGGCGGGCCAGGACCGCTGACAGGCGCGACGGCGCGATGAACTGGACTGACCTGTTGTCGGCCGTCGCGCTGTTGATGGTCATCGAGGGCCTGCTGCCGTTTGCGAACCCGCGTGGCTCGCGCCGCACGATGGCGATGCTGGCCCAGATGCCCGACGAGAAGCTGCGTGTCGCCGGGCTCGTCAGCATCATTGCGGGGCTGTTGTTGTTGTGGTTCGTGCGGTCCTGAGCAAGTGGCAATGGCCGGGAGGAACTCTGGCGTGGGGAAGAACGTAGTCGTCATCGGCACCCAGTGGGGTGACGAGGGCAAGGGCAAGATCGTAGATCTCCTCACCGACCGGGTCGCGGCCGTGGTGCGCTTCCAGGGCGGCCACAATGCCGGCCACACGCTGGTCATCGAGGGGAAGAAAACCATTGTGCGCCTGCTGCCGTCCGGCATCCTGCGCGACGGGGTCGACTGCCTCATCGGCAACGGCGTCGTGCTGTCGCCGGAAGCGCTGCTCTCCGAGATGGACGAGTTGACGGCCCGGGGCGTACCGGTAAAAGAACGGCTCAGGATCAGTCCGGCGTGCCCCTTGATCATTCCCTCGCACGTCGCGCTGGACGCCGCGCGCGAGCACGCCAAAGGCGCCGCAAAAATCGGCACCACCGGGCGCGGTATCGGTCCCGCGTACGAGGACAAGGTGGCGCGCCGCGCGCTGCGCGTCTCCGACCTGGCGCACCGCGAGCGCTTCGCCGCCAAGCTCGGCGAGGTGCTCGATTTCCACAATTTCGTCCTGCGGCACTACTTCGGCCGGGACACCGTGGACTTCCAGCAGACTCTGGAACACCTGCTGGCGCTCGGCGAGCGAATCCAGCCGCTGGTCGCCGACGTGGTGGCACTGCTGGACGGCTATCGCAAGGCGGGCAGCAACGTGATGTTCGAGGGCGCGCAGGGGGCGCTGCTCGATATCGACCAGGGCACCTACCCGTTCGTGACGTCGTCGAATACGACCGCCGGCGGCGCCTGCACGGGTGCCGGGATCGGGCCCCGCGCGATCGATTACGTACTGGGCATCGTCAAGGCCTACACCACGCGCGTCGGCGCCGGGCCGTTTCCAACCGAGTTGCTCGACGAGATGGGCGAGCACCTGGCGCGCGTCGGCCACGAGTTCGGTTCGGTCACCGGCCGGGCGCGCCGCTGCGGCTGGTTCGACGCGGTTTCCCTGCGACGCTCGATCTCGCTGAACAGCGTCTCGGGCCTCTGCATCACCAAGCTCGACGTGCTCGACGCGATCGACACCATCCGGATCTGCGTGGGCTATCGGGTCGGCGGTCAAATCGTGGAGACACCGCCGATGGCGGCGGACCAGTACGCGGACTGCGAGCCGATCTACGAGGACGTGTCGGGCTGGCAGAGCTCGACCGTCGGCATCACGCGCTATGCGGACCTGCCGGAGAATGCGCGCGCTTACCTGGACCGCTTGCAGGAGGTGGTGGGCGTGCCCATCGACATCATCTCGACGGGTCCCGACCGCGCCGAAACGATCGTACTCCGCAATCCCTTCGACTGATCCTCAGTTCCTGGAATACGCATCATGGCTCAGCGCGGACGCGTTTTGCACCGCGCGGCCTCGAGCACGCTGACAAGGAGCGCCGGGAGGAACGTCAGCGTAATGAGCGTGGCGAACAGCAGGCCCGTCAGGACGACCACCCCGACGCCTCGATAAAGCTCCGTACCCTCGCCCGGGATGACACGGGCAGAGAACGCTCTTTTGTCTGCTGGAGAGTGACTCGATACTCGGCGGGCGAGAAGTACTTAAGGGCTCTCTGGGGGAGCCGCCGTCGTCAGAAAATGTCAGTCCGATTTCGGCGAAATGTGTGGCACGAAGTCTTCAGACGGGTAGATCGGGGGCCGCGCAAACCGCAATGTTGAGCGGCAATCTGCCCGCACGGCTTGCGCCACAAAAGCGCGCCAATTGTGCCACGCGAAGAGGCAAAAACTCTTGGAGAATCAATAATTACAAGAGATGGTGCCGAGGAGAGGACTTGAACCTCCACGGGGTTTCCCCCACTGGCACCTGAAGCCAGCGCGTCTACCAATTCCGCCACCTCGGCACGAGGCACAGACAGGAGAACCCTGCCTGAACGGGACGCGCAGGATACGGCCGACGTGTATCCTTGTCAACGCGGCCGGGTCAGTTCCGGCACCGTTTTCTCATACAGCCTGCAGGACCTCACATGAAACAATCCGGAAGACGTGGCGGCACGTCCATCAAGACGCGCCGTGGCGCGTCCGACGAGGCGCGCCATCGCGTCTCGATTCCTTCCCGCGAGCA
The DNA here is from genome assembly GCA_047921395.1 of Gammaproteobacteria bacterium. Classification (GTDB taxonomy): domain Bacteria; phylum Pseudomonadota; class Gammaproteobacteria; order Steroidobacterales; family XN24; genus XN24. Next base: position 2,819 of record JBLRWH010000042.1, on the reverse strand, counting down.
GGTGCTCGCCGCGCTCGAGGCCGCCGGCCGGCCGCTTGACCCAAAGGCGTTGTTCGGCGCGCTCGGCATCGACGACCCGGAGGTGCGCAACGCGCTGGGCAACCGCCTGCGGGCAATGATCCGCGACGGCCAGATCATCGCCAACCGGCGCGGCCACTACTGCCTGGTCGGACACATTGGTCTCGTGACGGGCCTGGTCACCGGGCACCGCGACGGCTACGGCTTCGTCACGCCGGACGCCGGCGGCGAGGACATCTACCTGTCGCCGCGCGAGATGCGCGAGGTGATGCACGGCGACAAGGTCGCGGTGCGCATCGCCCGCACGGACGAGCGCGGCCGCGCGGAGGGCAAGCTCGTCGAGGTGCTGGCGCGCAACACCCGCGAGATCGTCGGCCGTTACGTGCGCGAAAGCGGCATCGGCTTCGTCATACCCGACAACCGGCGCTTCAGCCAGAGCGTCGCGATCGCCCCGGCCGGCGCGAAGGGCGTCAAGCCGGGCGACATCGTCGTCGTCGAACTGACAGAGCCGCCCAGTCGCGACACCCAGCCGATCGGCCGGGTCATCGAGAACCTGGGCGAGGGCGGCGCGCCGGGGGTGGAGACCGAAATCGCCATGCGTGCCCACGGCCTGTCGTTCCGCTGGCCGGACGAGGCGCTTGCCGAAGCCGAGGGCTGGGGCGATCGCGTTCGTCCGTCGGCCAAGCGCGACCGGGAGGACCTGCGCGAGCTGCCGCTGGTCACCATCGACGGCGCGGACGCCAAGGACTTCGACGATGCCGTCTGGTGCGAGCCGGACGGCTCGGGCTGGCGCCTGATCGTGGCCATCGCGGACGTGTCGTCCTACGTGCCGCCAGGCGGCGCGCTGGACACCGAGGCGCGCGAGCGCGGCACCTCGGTGTATTTCCCGCGCAAGGTCATTCCGATGCTGCCCGAGAACCTGTCCAACGGGCTGTGCTCGCTGAACCCGGGCGTGGACCGGCTCTGCATGGTGTGTGACATGCGGGTCACGTCGGGCGGCAAGGTCCAGGAGGCGCGATTCTACGAAGGCCTGATGCGCTCCGCTGCGCGCCTGACCTATGAAGAAGTGGCGGGCGTCCTCTTGGAGGGCGACGCCGAGCTGCGGCGCCGCCATGCGAAGTTGCTGCCCCAGCTCGAACACCTGCACGCCGCCTGGCGCGTGCTGGCGCGCGCCCGCGCCAGGCGCGGCGCGGTCGACTTCGACCTGCCCGAGGTCGCGATGGTGTTCGACCCGAAAGGGCACGTGGCGCGCGTCGAGCCGCGCCACCGCAACGACGCGCACAAGATCGTCGAGGAATGCATGATCGCGGCCAACGTCGAGGCGGCGCGCTTCCTCGAGAAGCAGAAGATCCCGACGCTATATCGCGTCCACGCCCCGCCCGAGGAGGACCGGCTCGGGACGCTCAAGGAGTTCCTCGCCGCGTTCGGCCTCTCCCTGCCCACGCGCGAGCGCCTTGAACCGAAGCACCTCTCTGCGCTGGTGCGGGAAGTGTCGGGCCGCCCCGATGCCGACCTGATCGAGACCGTGATCCTCCGCTCGATGAGCGCGGCGGCCTACCAGCCCGAGAACATCGGCCATTTCGGTCTCGCGCTGGAGCGCTACGCCCATTTCACCTCCCCGATCCGGCGCTACCCGGACCTGCTCGTGCACCGCGCGATCCGGCACCTGTTGCGCGGCGGGACGCCGGCGGACTTCACGCATGGCAAGCAGGAAATGGAGGGCCTGGGACGGCACTGCTCCGCAACCGAGCGGCGCGCCGACGAGGCCACGCGCGAGGCCATGGACTGGCTGAAGTGCGAGTTCATGATGGAGCGCGTCGGCGAGGAATTCGACGTGGTAGTCACGGGCGTGGTGGACTTCGGGCTGTTTGTGCAGATTCCCGAGTACCAGATCGACGGCCTGGTGCACATCAGCTCCCTCGGCGGCGATTACTACAAGCGCGACCCGGTGCACCAGCGTCTCATCGGTGAGCGCACGGGAAGGGTCTTCCGCCTCAGCGACCGGCTCAGGGTCCGGCTGCTCCGGGTGAGCCTGGAAGATCGCAAGATCGACTTCGAGCTGTCCGAGGAGGCAGAGGCGCCCGCCAAGGGGCGCCGGGGCCGTCGGCCGCGTTCCCGATGAACGAGCAGAACCTCGTCTGGGGCCTGCACTCCGTGCGCGAGACCCTGGTGCGTGCGCCGGAGCGGGTGCTCGAGCTCTGGGTGCTGGGCGGACGGGCGGACGAGCGCATGGAGGCCGTGCTCGAGCTGGCCCGGGCGCAGGGCATCGCTTGCCAGGCGGTGCGTCGCGACACGCTCGATGGCATGGCCCAGGGTGGCACCCACCAGGGCGTCGTGGCGCGCCTGGCGGCGGCGGCGCCCCTGGACGAGGACGACCTCGAGGCCCTGCTGGACCGGCTGCAGGCGCCGCCGCTCTTGCTGGTGCTGGACGGGGTCCAGGATCCCCACAACCTCGGCGCCTGCCTGCGCACCGCGGACGCCGCCGGGGTGCACGCTGTCATCACGCCGCGCGACCGGGCGGCGGGCCTGACGCCGGCGGCCCGCAAGTCCGCGGCCGGCGCCGCCGAAACGGTGCCGCTGGTCCGGGTCGTGAACCTCGCGCGTTGCCTCAGGAGCCTCAAGGAACGCGGCATCTGGCTCGTGGGGGCCGAGGCCGGTGGGCCGTCGGCGTTCGAGGCCGACCTGTCCGGACCCCTGGCGCTGGTGCTGGGCGGCGAGGGCAGCGGCCTCAGGCGCCTGACACGGGAAACCTGCGACCTGCTCGTCAGCCTGCCCATGAAAGGCAGCGTGGCGAGCCTCAA
>JBLRWH010000041.1:0-23163 GCA_047921395.1 Gammaproteobacteria bacterium | reverse complement strand
AGGCGGACCGGATGTTCGACCTCGGCTTCATCAAGGACATCCGCTACGTCATGCGCCGCTTGCCGGCGCCGCAGGACCGGCTCAACATGGTGTTCTCCGCGACCCTGTCCCACCGCGTGCTGGAGCTCGCCTACGAGCACATGAACGATCCCACCCTCCTGCGGATCGAGCCGGAGCAGGTGACCGCCGAGAAAGTCCGCCAGTGCATCTACTTTCCCGCGAACAACGAGAAGCTGCCGCTGCTGATCGGCCTCCTGCGCCAGAAGAACGCCACCCGCACGATGGTGTTCGTGAACACCAAGCGGGCGGCCGACGGGGTGCGGGATTACCTCGAAGCCAACGACCTGGCCGCCGAGGTCATTTCCGGCGACGTGCCGCAGAACAAGCGCCAGAAGGTGCTCGCCAACTTCCAGGCCGGCAAGCTGCCGATCCTCGTCACCACCGATGTCGGCTCGCGCGGCTTGCATATCCCCGGGGTCACGCATGTCGTCAACTACGACTTGCCCCAGGACCGCGAGGACTACGTGCACCGCATCGGCCGGACCGCGCGGGCCGGCGAGTCCGGCGACGCCATCAGCTTCGGGTGCGAGACCTACGTCCAGACGTTGCCGGATATCGAGGCCTACATCGGCATGAAGATTCCGGTGGAGACCATCGATCGCGCGAGCCTGCCGGAGCTGCGGCGCCCCGCGCGCAGCAGCCGGCACGAGCGCACCGAGTGGGGCTCGCGCCCGCCGGAAGGCCGCGGCCCCGGCGGATCTCGCGGCCCCGGCGGATCTCGCGGCCGGAGCCCGGGCTCAGGTGGCGGCGGACGCTCCGGCGATCGCCCCCGGCGCGCGGAGCGGCCGGCGACGCCCGTGCCCCAGAATTCAGGCCCCGCCCCCGATGCTCCTGGCGCCGACGGGAGTGCTGGCGACGGCACAGCCAAGAAGAAACGGCGCAGGCGCAGGCGCAGCGCCTCCGGCGGCGGTACGCCGCCCGCCGCCGAATAGCGCGGCGGGCGCCGGGTCCCTCAGGCGTGGCCGCGCGGCGGCTTGCCGCGCAACAGCTCGGTGATGCTTTCCACGCCGTGGAAATCCTCCACGGTGACCGGCGGACACGACGAATCCGGCTTCAGGATCGCGACCACCCTGGCGATGCCGTAGGCATGCGCCGAGCGCAGCACCGGCAGGCTGTCGTCCACCAGCAGGGTGCGCGCAGGCTCGAACGGCTCGATGGCCCGCAGGCGCGCCCAGAAGGCCGCGTCCTCCTTGGGCAGCCCGAGATCGTGACTGGAGTGAATCGCGTCCACGTAGCGCTCCAGCCCGGTGCGCGCCAGCTTGACTGCCAGCGAGCCGCGATGCGCGTTCGTCACCAGCACCGCGCGCTTGCGCAGCGCCCGGATCGCGACCAGGAACTCGGGCACGTCCGGCAGGAAATCGATGTGGTCCTCGGCCTCGCGTTTCAGCGCCGCGACATCCAGGCCGAGCTCGCGGCTCCAGTGATCGAGGCAGTACCACTCGAGCGTGCCCCGGGCCGCGGCGAAGCGCGGCTCGAGGACGGCGACGGCCTCCTCGTGCGGCATGCCCTTCAAGGCCGCGTAGCGCGCCGGGATCAGCTCCTGCCAGAAGAAATTGTCAAACCTGAGGTCCAGCAGGGTGCCGTCCATGTCCAGCAGGACGGTGTCATAGTGGTCCCACTCGAAGGGATGGCGCGAGACGATCTCCATGGACCGGTATCATATACGTCCCCGCCGCGATGGAGCCTTGTCCATGACCCAACTCACCGCTGACCTGCTTGACGCCGTCGCCGGGATCGCCGAAACGGCCGGCCGCACGATCCTGGATGTCTACGAGACCGATTTCGCCGTGGAGGCCAAGGCGGACGCGTCGCCGATTACTGAGGCGGACCGGCGCGCCCACGACGTCATCCGCGCAGGGCTCGCGGCGCTGCCGGGCGAGCGGCCCATTCTTTCCGAGGAGGCACGGGCGGTCCCCTGGGAAGTGCGCCGCCACTGGCGCGAGTACTGGCTCGTGGATCCCCTGGACGGCACCAAGGAATTCATCCAGCGCAACGGCCAGTTCACGGTCAACATCGCGCTGGTGCGCGCCGGGCGCCCCCTGCTGGGCGTCGTGCATGTGCCTGTCTCGGGCGTCACGTACGGGGGGATCGTCGACCAGGCCGCATGGCGCCGGCCGCGCGGCGGCGAGAAAGAGGCGATTCATGTGCAGCCACTCGGCGACCGGCCAGTGCGGGTGGTCGGCTCGCGGTCGCACCGGGGACCCGACCTCGACGGCTACCTCGAGCGGCTCGGGCCTCACGAGATGGTGCCGATGGGCTCCTCGCTCAAGTTCTGCATCGTCGCGGAGGGCAATGCGGACGTTTATCCGCGCCTCGGGCCCACCTCGGAGTGGGATACCGCGGCGGCCGAGGCCGTGCTGACGGCCGCCGGCGGGCGAGTGGTAGCCAGCGACGGGCAGCCGATCGCCTACAACAAGGGGCCGGATCTCCTGAACCCCTGGTTCATCGCCTCAGGTGATAATTCGCGCGACTGGAGCGACTATCTCCCGTGAAGCTCGACTCGATGCTGCTCGTTGCCGGGATCGTCCTCGCGCTCATCTGGTTCTGGCACTCGAGCATGTCGGCGCGGGAGCGCGCGAACGGCGCGGCGCGGGAGGCCTGCGAGCGGCTCCGGCTCGTCATGCTGGACGGCACGGTGTCGATCGTGCGCCTGTGGTTGCGCCGCGACGTGGATGGCCGGCTGCGCTTCGAGCGTACCTATGGTTTCGAGTACACGGATGATGGCTACCGTCGCCTGCGGGGCTTCATCGTGACCCTCGGCTCGCGCGTGACCTCCGTCGGTCTGGCGGCCGAGCGGCCAGTTGGCTAAGCTTGGCGGGCCCCGATCCGGGCACTGCCGCGCGCCGGCATTGCACCGGCCTCAGCCTCCTCCGATCCCGTAAGCACCTGCATCCGGCTGGCGACCCCAATGACAGACAACACGGTCGACACGTACATCTTCAGCAACATGACCCGGCTGAAGGAGCTACGCATTGCCCACCGGGACCTTGACGACGTGATCACGCGGCTCGCCGAGAACCCGCTGGTGGACCAGCTGCAGCTGAAGCGCCTGAAGAAGCGCAAGCTCGCGCTCAAGGACCAGATCGCGCGACTCGAGAGCGAGCTTATTCCCGATCTGAACGCGTAGGAAAACATGGCTCGCGCGGAGGCGCAGAGAGGCAGAGGCGCGGAGAAGATGGAAATAGGTTTTTCGCGGATCGGCGTGAACGCTCGGGGCGAGAAACGGCAGCTCGATGGGCTGGATGAGGTTGGACTCCACTCCGACGGGTGACAACTCAAGGGGCCACCGCAGCCAGACAGCGGCCAAGAGTCTGCATAGCCGCCTCATCCAACCGACTGCGCCAGGATCGGCCGGCCCGCCGGGCCATCAAGCACGTGGCTGCGGCAATCGCGGCCCACAATTTGAGGAACGCGGGCGAGCAGGGAGCGCCAAGCCCGATCGGTCCCAGGATCGCGCCCTCCGGGAGCACCCTGCGACTATCCCGCCGGCCCCGGCAAGATCCCGTCTTACCTATTAAAACTCTGCGCCTCTGCCTCTCTGCGCCTCCGCGCGAGCCGTCTTATTCTTCAGGCGCACGCTCGTGCTGGTACTTCGCCGGCAACAGCCAGGTCGCCAGCGCCGGCAGCAGCAGGATGGCCCCGAACATGTTCACCAGGAACATGAAGGTCAGCAGGATGCCCATGTCGGCCTGGAACTGCAGCGGCGAGAACACCCAGGTGAACACGCCGATCGCGAGGGTAATGCCGGTGAACACGACGGCATTGCCGGTGACCCTCAGGGTCATCGTGTAGGCCTGCTGGATGCTCATGCCCTGCTTCAGGAAGAACTGAAAGCGACTGTATATATAGATGCCGTAATCGACGCCGATACCCACGCCGAGGGCCGCGACCGGGAGCGTGTTGACCTTCAGGCCGATATCCAGGAACGCCATCAGCGCATAGGCGAGCAGCGAGACCAGGGCCAGCGGGATCACGATGCACAGCACCCCCCGCAGGGACCGGAAGCTGGCCCAGCAGAGCAGGATCACCGCGCCGAAGACATAGATCAGGATCGGGAACTGGGAGGCGGCCACCTCCTCGTTCATCGCGGCCATGACGCCGACGTTGCCGGTCGCGAGGCGGAACTCCGTCCTCTCGATCGAGAATTCCTCACGCCAGGCCTTGACCTCCTCGATGACGCGCTCAATGGTCCCGGCCTTGTGGTTTTCCGTGAAGACCATCACCGGGATCACGCTGCAGTCGCTGTTCAGCAGGCCAGTGCTGGTCTCGACGCGCGCCAGCGCTTGTACCAGCACCTGTTCGTTGCGCGACAGCACGCGCCACAGCGGATAGCCTTCATTCCAGCCAGCGGTGACGATCTTCGCGACCTGGGGCAGTGCGACGACGGTCTGCACGCCCGGCACATTCTGCATATGCCAGGCGAAGCGATCGATGAGGTCCATGACCTCGTAGTCGATACAACCGCTCTCGCCCACCTCGACGATCACGTTGATCAGGTCGACGCCGATCGAAAACCGGTCCGTGATTTCCTGCGAGTCGCGGTTATAGCGCGAATCCGGCCGCAACTCGGGCACGCCGGCCAGCAGATCGCCGATACGCACCTGCGAGCCCTTCCACGCACCGAACACGAACAGCCCGGCGGCGATCCCGATGATCACCAGGGCGGGACCTCGCGTCGACACTTTCGAGAGGCTGTCCCACAGGCCACGCATCTGCATGGCGCGGTTGAGCAGCTTTTCCTTGTAGTGCGGGCCCGGCTTGACGTAGCTGATGAGCACCGGCAGCAGCACCAGGTTGGTCAGGATGATGAAGGCCACGCCGAGCGAGGCCGTGATCGCCATTTCCTGGATGATGCGGATGTCGATGAACAGGATGGTGATGAAACCGATCGTATCCGAGGCCAGCGCGATGCCGCCGGGCACCAGCAGGCGCCGGAACGTGGTGCGCGCAGCCGTTTCGGGGTCGGCGCCGTCGTAGACCTCCGCCGCATAGCCGGAAATCATCTGCACGCCGTGCGACACGCCGATGGCGAACACCAGGAACGGCACCAGCAGGCCCATCGGGTCGATGCCGAAGCCGAGCAGGGGCAACGCGCCGAGTTCCCAGATCACCGCGAACAAGCTGCAGACCAGCGGCACCACGGTGAGGCGGAAGGACTGGCTGTAGATGTACACCAGCAGCGCGGTGATCAACAGCGCCACGCCGAAGAAGAGCACGATCCGGTTGGCGCCTTCCTTGATGTCGCCCACGACCTTCGCGAAGCCGATGATCCGGACCTTGATGTTGTTGGTCTGGAATTTGCCCCGGACCTCCTGCTCGAGCAGGCGCGCAACATCGAAATAATCGAGCCGTTCCTGCGTGTCCGGATTGATCTCGAGCAGCTGGGCGCTGATGATCGCGCCCGAGAAATCATTCGCCACCAGTCGGCCGACGATGCCGGCCTTGAGGATGTTCTCCTTGACGCGCTCCAGGTCGGAGAGCGTGTTCTGGAAATCCGCCGGAATGACGTCGCCGGCCTCGATGCCCTCCTCGGTCACCTCGAGGTAGCGCACATTCGGCGTGAAGATGGACGTCACCCGCGCGCGGTCCACTCCGGGGATGAAGAACACGGCGTCGGTGGCCTGGCCCAGCGCCCGGAAGAACTCCGGGTTGAACATGTCGCCACTCTCGTCGATGAGCGCGATCAGGATCCGGTCGGCGCCGCCGAAATCCTCGTAGTGCTCGAGGAAGGTATCCATGTACTCGTGCCCGAGGGGCAGCTGCTTGCTGAACCCCGCGTCCACGCGCAGCCCGGTGATTGCGCTCCAGGCGAAAAACACCGTGACCAGTGCGAACAACGCAACGACCAGGGGACGATTGCGAAATATCAGGCGCTCGAGGAACAAGGTGATCGGGGACTGCTTGGGCGCTGACATTCGTTACTCCGCCGCCGGTGCACGGGATTCAATACGTTCGACGCCGGGCTCGCCGATCACGAGCAGCGCGCCGTCACCGGTGGGCATCGCGGACATGAGCGCCTTCCGGTCCGGTCGCTGCTCCAGGCGGAAGCGTTCGCCCTCCCGGCTGAACAGCATCACCCCGGCGGTGCCGACGACGATGACGCTGCCGTCCGGCCTGCGGGCGCCGCCGAACAGGGACGTGTCCACCGGAAGATCGATGGCCCGCCAGGTCTCCCCCCCGTCCCAGGTACGGAACATGTTGCCGCGCAGCCCGAACACCAGCATCGAGGTGTCGTCGACCGGGATGCCGCCAAAGAACGAGCCGTCATAGGGCGGATTGAGCGCCACCCAGCTCAGGCCACGGTCATCGGAACGGAACACCGTGCCGGCTTCGGCCACGATGTAGAGGCGTCCCTGGCCGCCGCGAATGATCCTGTTGAGGTGGAGGTCTGCCGCCACGGACTCGTCATCCAGCCACTCGTCGTCGGCCCACTCCTCCTCGTCGCCGGAATAGGAGTCTGAGTTGGCATCGGCGTCGCTCTCGTCAGCCGTCTCCTCGACGAGCTCCAGCATTTCTTCCTGCCAGGTAAGGCCGCCATCGGAGCTGCGCAGGAAATAACCGTATGCGCCGACCGCAAAACCATTTTTCTCGTCATCGAACCAGACGTCGAACAACGGACGCTCCAGCTCCGGCGCGGTATGGACCATGCACCAGCTCTCGCCCCCGTCTTCAGTCCGAAGGATCACCGCGTCGTGCCCGACGGCCCAGCCGAGGTTGCGGTCGTGAAACCAGACGCCGGTAAGCACCATGCGGGTCGGGGTGCGCTTCTGTATCCAGGTGCGCCCGTCGTCCTCGCTGATCAGCACATGGCCGCGATCGCCGACCACGACGAAGGTATCGCCGACCTGGGCGATATCGAGCATCGTAGACTTGGCCGCGAGCGGCATGATGACCGACCATTCGCTCTCGGGCACCGGGTCCGGGCAGCTCGCGCGGGCCGTCGCCGGCAGGCTAGCCAACACTCCGGCCATCAGCAGAGGATAGAACAGATTCCGCACGACCAATGCGCCTCGCACTGTGTTGGAGAAAGGCCTGAAAAGCGGGGGCGCCTCGCGGCGCCCCCATTGGACTGGATTAACGGATGCCAGCGCGGCGCAATGAGGCCGGACTGAAATCTTCCGGGGTGTACTGCACGCTGAAATCGTAAGTTCCCCGTTCCTCGTTGTTCAGGCCGATGCCAAGATAGCGCCCGGACTGCAGGTCCATGGTCAACTCGAGCGTCGTCCAGAAGGACGGCATATCGTAGTAGTTGATCGAGTGCGCTTCCTGCACGCGCCAGATCTGGTCACGGTTGTCATAGCAATCCACGACCTGCGCCTGCCAGGAATCCTCGTCGATGTAGAAGGTGCGCCGCTTGTAGACATGGCGCGTGCCTTCTTTCAGCGTCGCGTCCACGACCCAGACCCGGTGCAGCTCGTAGCGCGCATGCGCCTGGTTGATGTGCAACGGCTTGAGGACGTCGCTGTACTTCAGCTCGTTGCTGTGCAGCTTGTAGCTGTTGTACGGGACCAGGATCTCCTTGCGGCCGACCAGGTTCCAGTTATAGCGCTCCGGGCTGCCGTTGAAGATATCCAGCTGGTCGGAGGTGGCGAGCCCGTCCGAGGCGGTGCGCGGATTGTCGTGCGCGACGTTCGGTGCGCGGCGCACGCGACGCTGCCCCGGGTTGTAGAGCCATGCCTTGCGATTCTCGCGCGCCTGGTTGAGCGTCTCATGCACCAGCAGCACCTCGCCCGCAAGCCGCGCCGGCGCCGTGACGGTCTGCTTGAAGAAGAGAATGACGTTGTTGAGGTCTTCTTCGCGCGCGCCAGCCAGGCCGTAGACGCCGAGATACTCGTCCGTGAACATCACCATCGTGTAGTTGCCGTCGCGCGTCACCGGCGCCTGGCCGATGGCGCGACGCGCGCTGTCGGTGCGATAGCGGACGATGTGGTTCCAGATGGCCTCGGTGCCGTCCGCCGGAATCGGGAAGGGAATTCCCTCTGCCCCGCCGGTGAAGCCGTTGCCGCCCTCGATCAGGCGCGTCGTGGCGGCGATCCGCTTGGTGGCCTCGTAGATGCGCTCGGGCACCGCGGCGCTGCGGCGCGTCGGGTAGACGTCCATGTAGTATTCCGGATAGGTCCGGAACATGGCCTTGTGGCCCTCGGTCAGGATGTCGTCGTACTGCGCCATGTTGGCGGCAGTGATCCGGTACAGCGGCTGGTCGGCCGCGAACGGATCAGGGTGGTGTCCGCCTGAGACGAAGTCCGGGAAACCGGCCTCCGCCGGGCTGCGGAAGCCGCCGGTCCACGCCGGGATCGTGCCTGCCTCGTTGCCGGCACGGATCGCGCCGAGCGGCGTCAGGTCCGCATCCAGCCTGGCGATCTGGTCGGCCGACAACTCGCCGGCGAGCCCCGGGCTTGCCATGCCGGCCAGCGCCAACGCGGCGAGAGTTTGTACTAGTCTGTTCTTGGTCATGGGATGACTCTCCTCGCGTTAACTAGAACGAGACCTTGGCCGTGAAGGAAATGAAGTCACGGTCATTGCTCGTGTTGTAGATGCCGGCGCCGTTGAACTGGGCATAGTTGAGCTCCAGCTCGTACTTGTTGCGCAGGGTGCCCTTGAGCCCCAGCGACAGGGAGGTACGGTCCTCGATGAAATTGCCGCCCGGTCCCGGGCTGTTGCCGTTCACGTCATGCGCCCAGCCGACGATCGGCGACAGCGTCCAGGGCCCGATGGCGTTGTTGTAGACCAGGGCGCCGCGGAAGCGATACCCCCACGAGGTCTTGTGCGGGAACGCGCTGCGCGGGTCCAGCTCGCCGAAGTGCGAGCCGGACAACGGCACGTTGTTGGTCAGCGAGGTCCCCTCGCCGTTCAGGCGCAGGCCGCGCCCGTTGGGACCGCCGGTATCCGTATCGGGCAGGTCGGGCACATAGTTCATGCCGACCTCGAGGACATACGCACCCGTGGACGCGCCCAGCATCGGGCCGGACAGGTAGGTGAACGTCGTCTGCGCCTGGTAGACGTCCAGCTCGACGTAACCCGTGATGGTCTCGTTGAGCCCGAATGCCCCGATCTGGTTGAAGCAGCTCAGGTTGCCCCGCGCCGCCGGATTGGTCGGGCACACATAGGGATTGGCCGGGTTGTAGGTCAGGTTATCCAGCGGCCCGAGCGCCGCGAACAGCAGCTCGACGTCGTCGACCTGCAGCGGCGAATCCGGCTTGTACGACACCTCGCCCTGCCAGGCGATGCCCGTGTTGAACAGGTAGCCGCTCCAGCTGACGCCGAACATGTCCAGGTCCTCGGGAAACTCCGTGAAGTACCGCGAGGTATGCGCCAGCTCGTTGACTGCGAAGGCGTTGGCGACGCCGGCGACGCCCGTCGAGCCCAGGCTCAGGAACGTGTTGGCCGCGATCGTCGCGCGGTCCCGGACCCGCTGCTCGCTCAGGTCTCCGCCCAGGTTGGCCGCCGCGCCCAGCCCCTGTGCCGTCGCCGTCGCCACCGCGGCATCGAAGGACAGCCCGGAAGCCAGGCCGATCGCCGCGGCCTGCGACGCCGTGGCCACCGCGGCGGCATTGCCGAAGCCGGCCTGCGTGCCCGTCCTGCCGCTGATCAGCGGCAGGCGGCTGTGGTAACGCAGGTAAAAGAGGCCGAATTCCATGCCGCCCATGATCTGGTCGGCGAAGTAACGCAGTGCGAAGCCGTACTGGTCGCCGTCATCTGCGGGGACCCCTTCGCCGCGCGGCACGAACTGGAAATCCGGTTCGAACGAGCCGCCGAGCGGGCTCCAGTCGGTCCCCAGGTCGGACCACGCGCCGAAACCCAGCATGGTCTTGTCGCCACCCTTGCCGGCCAGGTCGTTGGACGAGAAATAGGTGCCCGCGGGGTCTATCTTCACCTTCTCCCACTCGTACTGGTAGTAGGCCTCAAGGCTCAGGTTCTCAGTCGGCGAAATGTTGAAATACACCATGCCCTGTGGCACGAGCGCTTCTTTCAGCTCGCTGCCCGGCACGCGCAGCTTGGAGACGTCGAACGGGTTGGTCAGGTTGAGGCCGCCCTGGATGAAGGTGCTCTCGCCCCAGCTGACCACCTGGTCACCGACCCTGATCTCGGCGGGCATGCTGCCGACGTTGAACGGCACGAAGACGAAATAGTCGAGCATCCTGCCGCCCTGCTCGACCCTGTCCAGGGCGCCATCGGTCAGCTCCGTGCGTGCGGTATCGCCGGCTTTCCAGTCGTAGAACGCGGTGCCGCGTGCGAACAGCCCCCAGGAATCGCGGAACCTCAGCTCGATCTCGGACGTGCCCTTGATCGCGCTGGACACGCTCCCGGTGCCGAAGTTCAGGTTGCCGTCGTCGATGTTGGCGCTGCGGCCGCAACCGCCATTGGCGTTCGCGATGATGCGGCAGTCCGGGCTCTGGACGCGCCAGGTTCCGCCGTAGGACAACGTGGTGTCCCAGCTGCCGGTCCAGTTGTCGGTTTGGATCGGCACGGCCGATGCCGGGGCTGCATACGTTGCAGCAAGTGCGGCCGCGATGGCGGCCGCCAGGATGCGTCCGTTACCCAGACGGGCCCTGGAGGGTTGCGTGCTCATTCGGGACTCCCCAATTTCTAGTTAGTGTCAGGCACGTTGTCCCGCGCGCGGACTGTGCCGCCGCGTCTTGATACTCTTACAGAAACCGTGCCTCGAAAACAACAGGTTGGATAAATAAACGCGGCGAGGCTGCGCAGCAGCGATAAACGGTGTTGCGTGGCCGCGAAAATGACTGCTGCGAGCTGTTCTGCGGGAGACCGTTGCGCGCTGCATTGCAGCATCTCCCCAGGCGGCTCGCGCTAGATATTCATCGCCTGCAGGACGTCCTGGCGCAGTCGGTCGCCGAGAAACACCCGGGCATCCTCCATGGCGTGCGTCAGCGCTTCGTCGAACACGAGCAGCCCCGTCTCGTCCGTCCTGAGCACGCCGTTGCGACGCAGGCGGCCGATGAAGCCCCTGAACAGCGTCTTGTCGAAAAACTCCGGCGCGCTGAACTGGAACAGCATCGACATGCGCTGCGCCATCAGGTGGCACAGGTCTTCCAGCTGTCCCGGCCGGAGGGTCCCCGAGCCGTGCTTCGCCAGCAGCGCGGCCGTCATGTAGAAACGCTCCAGCGTCTGTACCGAGCACTGCGCCAGGATCCAGAGCTGGATGGCTTCCGGCGTATGCGGCGGTGGCCGCACCAGGCAGGGCTGGCTGCCGGTGTCATCACGCCGCAGCAGCCCCAGCGAGATCAGCGTCCCGATCACATGGTCCACCTCGGCAGCGACCTCCTCGGGACGCCACTGCAACAGGAGCTCGCCGCCGAGGTAAGGATAGACCATCCGCGCGAGGCCGTGAACGCGTTCCACGGCCAGCACCGTCTTGTCGAGGAAGCAGCACGCGACGATCGACGGCAGCGCCACCAGGTGCGAGATGTTGTTGCGGAAATAGGTCGCGAGCAGCGCCTCCTGCGGGGCGAGCGAGATGATGTCACCGAGCCGATGGGGCTTGCGCTCGAGCAGCCCCAGGCGCTCGCCATAGGCGATCATCTCGGCGCCGCCGAGCCCGGTCACGGTGACGCATTCGTCATACGGCGCGTTGCGCAGCATCGCGGCGAACAACTCCAGCATGCGCACCAGCGGTTGTTCAACCATGCTCTGGCGGGGCGTCGCAAGCAGCACCATCGCGAGCAGGTTGACCGGGCTGACCGCGGCCGCGGCATTGATGCGCTTCAGGATTTCCTCGCTCAGGGCCTCCACGACCGGTCCGGACCAGCCGGGCTTCTCGTCATCGGATGCCGGTTCCTCGCGCCAGGCGGGGTAATGAGTGTCGAGCACGTCGTCGAGGAAGAAGGGCCGGCCGAAATTCACGTGCACCCGACCGAACTCGCGGCGCAGCTGCCGCACCGACTTGAGGATGCCGAGCAGGGTCTCCTTGCGTTTCGGGCGGCCGGACAGCTCGTGCACGTAGGAGCGGCCTTCGAACAGCCGCTCGTAACCGAAATACACCGGCACGAAGACCACCGGCCGGACCGGCTCGCGCAGGTAGGCGCGCAGGGTCATCGAGAGCATGCCGGGCTTGGCCGGCAGGAGGCGCCCCGTGCGGCTACGGCCGCCCTCGATGAAGTACTCCATCGCGACACCCTTGGCGAGATTCAGCGAGAAGTACTTGCGGAACACGGCGGCATACAGCGGGTCGTCGCGGAAGCTCCGCCGCATGAAGAATGCGCCGCCGGTGCGGAGGATGGGGCCGATGACCGGCAGGTTCAGGTTGACCCCGGCCGCGATGTGCGGCGGGACGAGCCCGTTGCGGTAGACGACGTAAGACAACAACAGGTAATCGATATGGCTGCGATGGCAAGGCACGTAGACGATCTCGTTGCCCTCGGACACCGCCTTGAGTCGCTCGATGCCGCCGACGTCGACCCCGTCATAGAGGCGATTCCACAGCCACGTCAGCAGCCGCTCCATCACGCGCACAGTCGTGTAGCTGTAATTCGCGGCGATCTCGTTGGCATAGCGCCGCGCCCTCGCGACCGACTTGTGCACCGGCCGCTTGTTGACCTCGCTGTCGCGCCGGATCGCCTGTCGCACGGGATCGGCGTTCAGGACCTGGTTGAGCAGCGTGCGGCGATGCGAGAGATCGGGCCCGATGGTGGCAATGCGCAGGCGCCGGAAGTGGACCCTGAGCACGCGGCTGAGCTTGCGCGTCACCAGCGCCGGGTTCGGCCCCTCTGCGACAAGGGTCGACAGCAGCACGGGCTCGCTGAACTGCACCAGCACGTTGCGGCCGTGGAAAATGATCATGAACAGCTTGCGCAGGCGGCCGACCAGGCCCCAGCCTTCCGAGAACAGCAGCTTGAAGAACGAGCCTTCCTTGTCCGGAGAGCGCCCCCAGTACACCGAGACGGGGACGATGACGACCTCCGGGACCCGCCCCGCATTGACGGCCTCCGCGAGCCGCTGCAAGCGCCCGCCCCGGTCCTTGCGGCGCTTGCCGGGCGATTTGCGCAGATAGGCCACGGCGCGCCATTCCCCAACGCCCTCGAACGCGAGCCCGGCGGAGGGCCGAGGCAGGCCGTTGCGGATGCACTCCTGCTCCAGCACCGCGAGATCGCCCATGCCGGGGTACTCGAGGACGTAGCACACGGGATGCCCGGACAGCGCCGCGAGTCGCTGCAGCTGGCCGTCGAGCGTGCGGGTCCGTACCCACAGAAACAGCAGCTTCCTCGTGAGCAAGAGCGCGAGCCGCCAGAGTCCGTGCCATGGGTACATAACGCCGGAGAGTTTACTCGGCGGACGGGTCATGCGTCAGTGCCCCGGTGCCTGCGACGGCGCGATTGGTGTTCCGTGCCCGCGCGTTTTACCCTTGTGCGCATGATCGCATCGTCCGCATTGCCGGCGTGGGACGCCTGCCGTGCCCTGTTTCTCGACGTGGACGGGACGCTGCTCGAGATCATGGAGCACCCCGACGACGTGCGGGCCGCCCCCCAGCTGAGGCACTTGCTCGACACCGCCAGCCGCTCGCTCGACGGGGCCCTGGCGCTCGTCAGCGGGCGCTCGATCGCGAGCATCGACCGGATCTTCGCGCCGCTGTGCCTGCCCGCCGCGGGACTGCATGGCCTGGAACGCCGCGACGCGCGCGGGCGGGTCCACTACCCCAGCGGCTATGCGGACCGCATCGGCGCGGCCCGCCGCGAACTGATGGACTTCGTGCAGTCCGAACCGGGCCTGCTGCTGGAAGACAAGGGTTCCGCACTGGCGCTGCATTACCGGAACGCGCCGGCGCTGGAGGACGAGTGTCGCCGGCGGATGGGGATCGCCCGCGCCGCCGCCGGCGACGACTTTCACATCCAGCACGGCAAGATGGTGCTCGAGCTCAAGCCCTCCGGCCAGGACAAGGGCACGGCCGTCGTGGCCTTCATGAGCGAGCCGCCTTTCCGGGGCCGCCAGCCGGTGTTTATCGGCGACGATATCACGGACGAGGACGGGTTCCGCGCCGTCAATGCCCTGGGCGGGCTCTCGATCCGGGTCGGCGGAGCCGCCGGGTCGGCCGCACGCCATGTCGCGGCCGACGTGCCCGAGATCCTCGACTGGCTATCCTGCTGCATGGAGCACATCGATGTCATCACCGACTGAAGCCTCGCTCGAACTCGCCGTGATCGGCAACTGCCAGGTCGGCGCACTGGTCGATGAACTCGGCCGCATGGTGTGGGCCTGCATGCCGCGATTCGACAGCAACCCGGTGTTCTGCGCCCTGCTTGCGGGTGGCGACCAGCCGGTCGAGCGCGGCATCTTCGAGGTCGTGCTCGAGGACTTCGTGCGCGCGGAGCAGAGCTACGTCACCAACACGCCCATCCTCGAGACCTGGCTCTACGATGCCCATGGCGGCTGCATCAAGATCGTCGATTTCGCGCCGCGCTTCGAGCAGTTCGAGCGCACCTTCCATCCCGTCATGTTCATCCGCCACCTGGAACCGGTCGCGGGCAACCCGCGCGTCACCGTGCGCCTGCGCCCCGCCGGCGACTACGGCGCCGAGGACGCGCGGCAGACCTTCGGCAGCAACCACATCCGCTACGTGCTGCCGGACCTGACGCTGCGCCTCACCACCGACGCCTCGTTGACCCATGTTCGCGAAGAGCGCCCGTTCCGGCTCTCCCGGCCATTGAGCTTCATCCTCGGCCCGGACGAGAGCCTGCAGGAATCGGTGGCGCGCACCAGCCGGCTGCACTTCGAGGAGACCCGCAGCTACTGGCAGGGCTGGGTACGCGGCCTCGCGGTGCCCTTCGAATGGCAGGAGGCCGTGATCCGTGCGGCGATCACCCTCAAGCTGTGTTCTTTCGACGACACGGGCGCCATCATCGCCGCCATGACGAGCTCGATCCCGGAGGCGCCCGGCAGCGCCCGCAACTGGGACTACCGCTACTGCTGGTTGCGCGACAGCTTCTTCGTCGTGCACGCGCTGAACCGGCTGGGGGCCACGCGCACAATGGAGGCCTACCTCGGCTGGATCCTGGACGTCGCCGCTGCCAGCGACGGCCACGGCCTGCAACCCGTCTACGACATCAGCGGCGAGGCCGAACTGACGGAGACCATCGTGGAACACTTGCCCGGCTACCGCGGCATGGGCCCGGTGCGCGTCGGCAACCAGGCCTTCGAGCAGGTGCAGAACGACGTCTACGGCGCGGTGGTACTGGCCTCCGCGCAAGTGTTCTTCGATCGCCGGCTCACGACCGCGGCCGGGCCCGAGCAGCTGGAAATGCTCGAGCAAATCGGTCGGCGCGCCGTCGAGTTGTTCGACAAGCCGGACGCCGGCATCTGGGAGTACCGCGGCCGCGCGCGGGTGCACACGTTTTCCAGCATCATGTGCTGGGCGGCCTGCGACCGGCTCGCGCGCATCTCGGAACACCTCGGCGACGGCACGCGCGCCACGGGCTGGCGCGAGGCCGCGGACCGGATCCATGCCGTGATCTGCACACGCGCCTGGGACGAGGAACAGGGCTGTTTCACCGAGAGCTTCGACGGCCGCAGCCTGGATGCCAGCATGCTGCTTATCAGCGACCTGGGCTTCCTGGAGAAAGACGACCCGCGCTTCCGCAGGACGGTCGAGTGCCTCGAGAAGCACCTGCTGCGCGGCAAGCACATGTTCCGCTACGGCGAGGCCGATGACTTCGGCGAGCCCGAGACGGCCTTCAACATCTGCACCTTCTGGTACATCAATGCCCTCGCGGAGATCGGGCGCACGGACGAGGCGCGCGTCCTGTTCGAGGAAATGCTCAAGTGCCGCACGCGGCTCGGCCTGCTGTCCGAGGATCTCGACGTGCGCACCGGCCAGCTCTGGGGCAACTTCCCGCAGACCTACAGCCTGGTCGGCATCATCCTCGGCGCCATTCGCCTCAGCAAGCCCTGGGAGGACGCGTTTTGAGCCGCCTCATCGCCATCTCCAACCGGGTCGCCGTCCCCTCGGCCGGCAAGTCCACCGGCGGCCTGGCCGTCGGCATCCTGGCGGCCCTGCGCCAGTCCGGCGGCATCTGGTTCGGCTGGGGCGGGAAGACCTGTCGCGGCGAGCCGTCGGAGCCGAAGCTGGAGCGTCGCGGCGACATCACGTTCGCGACCATCGACATCGACGAAGTCGATTTCGACGGTTACTACAACGGTTATTGCAACGGTTCGCTGTGGCCGCTGTTCCACTACATGCTCGGCATCTTCAGCTACGAGCGCGAGCAGGAGGACGCCTACCGGCGCGTCAACCAGACCTTCGTGCGCAAGCTCCGCCCGCTGCTGCAGCCCGATGACCGGATCTGGGTCCATGACTACCATCTGATCCCGCTGGCGGAAGAACTCCGCCGCGCCGGGATCGGGCAGCCGATCGGGTTTTTCCTGCACGTGCCCTTCCCGGGCTTCGATGTGCTGCGTACCTTGCCGGGGCACCGCAACCTGTTGCGGGCGCTGGCCCACTACGACGTGGTCGGGTTCCAGACGGCGCTGGACTGCGAGAACTTTCTCGCCGGCCTGCGGGCCGCGGGCCTGGGCGGAGAGCGCGGCGACGACGGCTACAGCATCGCGCTGGACCGGCGCATCCTGGTCGAAGCCTTCCCGATCGGCATCGACATCGAGGAAGCGGAGGAGCAGTCGGCCAGCTCGTTCGAGTCGGCCGCGGTGCAGCGCCTCGACCGGGACATGGGCGAGCGCGCGCTCATCATCGGCGTCGACCGGCTCGACTACAGCAAAGGCCTGCCCGAGCGCTTCCGCTCCTACGAGACCCTCCTGGAGCGGCATCCCGCGAGCCGCCGCCAGGTGGTATTCCTGCAGATCGCCTCCCCGACGCGCGAGGGCGTGCGCGCCTACGAAGAGATCCGCCACACGCTGGAGCGGTCCGCCGGCCACATCAACGGCCGCTTCGCGGAACCGGACTGGACTCCCATCCGCTATATCAACCGGGGGATCTCGCGGAAGGTGCTGATGGGCTACTTCCGTGTCGCGAAGATCGGCCTGGTCACGCCGCTCCGCGACGGCATGAACCTGGTCGCGAAGGAGTTCGTCGCCGCGCAGGACCCGGAGGATCCGGGCGTGCTGGTGCTGTCCCGGCTCGCCGGCGCCTCGGCCGAGCTCGCCGACGGCGCCGTGCTGGTGAACCCCTACGACTCAATCGGCGTGGCCGACGCGATCCTGAAGGCCACCGAGATGCCGCTGGCCGAGCGACAGGAAAAGCACGCGGCGATGATGCAGGTCATGCGCGCCAACGACATCCATGCCTGGCGCAAGCGCTTCATGGACGCGCTCGGCGCCTGATCCGCGGCGTTCAGATCCGGCCGCGCACCAACAGGTGGCGGTCGCTCGCCTCCTCCACGGAGAGATGTCCCAGCCCGGCGGCCTCGAGTTGCTCGCGCACCTCGCCCGGCTCGAACGCCGCGAGCAGCGAGTTGTAGAAATCCCGCCGCAGCACCTCGGGCTCGGTGGCCGCGTACTCGTCGACCAGCGCCTGCGCCGCCGCCGCGCTCGGCGGGCGCATCAGGTCCATGACCAGCACCGGCGCACCGGGCGCGCCGCGCTCGCGGATCATGCGCCACAGGCCCCCCGGATCATGCAGGTGGTGCAACAGGCTGTTTGAGACCACCGCCTCGTAACGCGCCCTCGGCAGGGTCGCCTCCGGCACCAGTCCGTCGATGAACGTCACCCTCGCCCGCAGCGTCGGGTCGGCGTCGAGCGCCGCCCGGCCGAAGGCCAGCATCGCCGCCGAACCGTCGAGGCCATGCACCTCGACCGCGGGGTGCGCCGCCGCGATCCGGAGCGTGATGTCGCCGGGTCCGCAGCCGAGATCAAGCACCGCGGCGCCGCGAGGCAGGCTGCCGACGAACTCCCGGCACAGTGCCACGAAGCGCGCATTGGGCTCCTCGAAATCCGCCTCGGCATAGGCGCGCGCCTGCGCCTCGTCGTCCATCAACTCCGGCTCGACGATTCTTTCCATCACTGTTCTCCGTACTGACGCATCATGCCCCGGGAATGGTAGCGTATTGCCCGACAGGCAACAGCGGAGCGGCAGATGAACAAGTTCAGTGGCAATGTGGTCGTGATCACCGGCGCGTCCGAGGGCATCGGCCGCGCGCTGGCCGAGGCCCTCGCGCCCCAGGGGGCGAAGCTCGTGCTGGCGGCCCGCAATGCCGGGCGCCTGGAGGCGCTGGCGGAGACCTGCCGCGCGGCGGGGGCGGAAGTCCTGGTGGTGCCGGGCGACCTGACGGACGAGGCCCAGTGCCGGGCGCTGGTGGAGGCCACCGTCGCGCGCTTCGGGCGCCTGGACACACTGGTCGCGAACGCCGGCCGCACGATGTGGGCGCGGGTCGACGAGATTCGCGACTCGGCAATTTTCCGGGAAGTCATGGAGCTCAACTATTTTTCCGTGGTCTGGCTGACGCTTGCCGCCTTGCCGCACCTGAAGGCCTCCCGCGGCCGCATCGTGCCGGTGGCCAGCGTCGCCGGGCTCACCGGCGTGCCGTCACGCAGCGCCTACTGCGCCAGCAAGCACGCCGTCATCGGGTTTTTCGATTCACTCAGGATCGAGCTGGCCGGCACGGGCGTCACCGTGACGACCATCTGTCCGGATTTCGTCGTCTCCGAGATTCACCGGCGCGCCCTGGACGGCGAGGGCCGGCCCCTGGGCCAGAGCCCGATGCAGGAAGCGAAGATCATGACGTCCGAGGAATGCGCCGCGCTGATGGTGCCCGCGATGGCGGCGCGCCGGCGCATGCTGATCACCTCGACGCGCGGCAAGCTCGGCCGTTTCCTGAAAATCTTCGCGCCGGGGGTGATCGACCGGATTGCGGCGAAGGCCATCGCCGACCGGAAGTAGCGCCGCCGGGCGGCCGGATCGGCCGGCCACCGGAGGGCCTGTTCACCCTTGGCGGGCCCTAGACGTCGTCGAGAAACCAGTTGAAAAAACGGTTGATCTCGAAGATGTGCTCGGTCAGGCGGTGGTCGCCGTCGATCACGTGCAGCTCCGCGCGATGGAGGGCCGCGAAACGCACGCTGTTGGCGGCGGGGATGACATCGTCGCGCCAGCCGTGCACGACCGTGATCCGCCCGGCGCGCGGCACCGGTGTCAATTCCTCGTAGCCAGGGACGAAGAATGCGGGCGCGATCAGGAACAGGCCGCGCACGTCGGGCAGCTGCATCGAGGCCGCCGCCGCGACGTGGCCGCCCATGCTGGAGCCGACGAGGACCAGCGGGCGCCGCAGGGGCGCGCAGTGGGCGACGAGCTTATCGACGCGTGCCACCGGGTCATGGATGCCGCGGTAATCGACGCTGTCGACCTCGAGGTCGCGGTCGCGCGCCAGGTCCGCCATGGCCGCGATCTTGGAACCCCACGGCCCGCTGTCCCTGCCGTGCGAAAAACAGACGTACGGTGATTGCGCCATCACGCCCCCGACCCCGGGTTGTACCGGGTAATTGTTCTTGTTGATCCCCGCCCCCGATAGTAGCAGGGGATGGGGACACTGCCGAAACGGCGATTTGAGCAATGTCCCCGTCCGCCCATCCGGGCAATGTCCCCTCCGCGTCAGGGGCCCCAGAGCAGTTCGTCGAGCGTCGCCCGCCAGCCATGGTGGCCGAGGTCCACCCGGTGCCCGGTAAAGCTGACGCCCTCCTCCTCCAGCCGCGCCCGCTGGCGGTGATAGGACTCCGTGTCGGGCGGGAAGGCGCGGCGCCCGAGCCCGGCCTCGCGCGCGACCTGTCCATAGGTGGCGACCCGGCCCGGCGGAATCAGGCTGACAACGCGGCGCACCCGTT
The DNA here is from genome assembly GCA_047921395.1 of Gammaproteobacteria bacterium. GTDB lineage: Bacteria > Pseudomonadota > Gammaproteobacteria > Steroidobacterales > XN24 > XN24. Next base: position 3,330 of record JBLRWH010000041.1, on the reverse strand, counting down.
CCTCGTCCTCGCGCGACACACTAGCGCCTGTTCACACTGCGCGGGTCTTGAGGCGCGCCGCCAGGTCCTGGCGCGCCTGGGCGAGGATGGAGTCGCGGTCCACGGACTCGAGGATTTCCTGCACCACGGCCTTCGGCCCGCCGGCGCCCCAGGACTTGCCCTGCGCGAAATAGCGTTCGGCGACCCGGCCGATCATGTACGTGCCGTAATAGGCGACGGCGCCCTGCGCACCCGCCGTCAGCACCGTGGACAGTCCTCCGGTCCCGGCCTTCAGCGCGGCGGACACGAAATGCGTAAGCCAGACGGTGCCCATCAGCAGGGTCATCTGGGTCGCGATCACGGTGACGAGCGAGCCGGCCTCGGCCCGGCTCAGCGGCAACGCATAGAGCCGCGACAGGTGGAACACCAGCCCCGCGTCGAGCGCCGCCGCGGCGAGCAGGTCGGCGACCGGGACGGGATTGAAGGCCACGGCCACGCCCTTCGCGATGCAGTACTGCTGCACCAGCCGCCCGGCCGCGGCGCGCCGCACCTCGACCACCCGCTGGCCGACGCGCTCGCTCACTCGCCCGGCGAACATCCCCGCGGTCACGGCGGCGAGCGTCCTGCCCTCGGCCTCCAGGATCTTCCACAGCCGCTCGCGCAGCGCCTCCACGTCCGGCGGGAGCACGCGGTGCTCCTCGCGCTCCGACCCGTCGGCGGCCTGCACGACGCGCACGACGGGCGCGGGGTCCGCGGCCGCCGCGATGATGTTCTCGGGCCGCAGCCGCCCTTCCATGCGCCCGGCGAGCCGCGCGAGCAGCGTCGCACGCTCGTCCGCGGTATAGCGATCGGCCTTGTTCAGCACGAGCAGCACCGGCCGGCCGGGCTCGAGGGCCTGCTCGAGCACCGCCTGCTCGGTGGCGTTCAGATCGCCATCCACGACGAACAGCAGCAGGTCCGCGCGCTCGGCGACCTCGCGCGCCATGCGCTCGCGGTCCTCGCCGCCGATCTCGTTGATGCCAGGGGTATCGAGCAGGCGCACCCCGCCGCTCTGCGCTTCCTGCCAGCGTTCCTCGGCGGGCGCGCGGGTCTCGCCGTGCAGCGGACTGGTCTTGAAGCGGGCCTCGCCGAGCAGCGCGTTCAGCAGCGAGGACTTGCCGACGCTGACCTCGCCGAGCACGGCGATGTGGATTTCCCCCTGCTCGAGCTTCTGCAGCATCCGCTCGATCTCGGTGAACTCGGGCGCGAGGGTCTCGCGGACGCCCGCGGGCAGGCGCGGATCCTCGAGCAGCCGGCGCAGGCTGTCCCGCGCGAGGGCCAGGTGCGCATCGCCCGGCGCCGCCAGCGCCTCAGTCGCGGCTGGCGCGGTGCGCCTCCACGGCCAGCCGAGCCAGCCGCCGGGCTTTTTTTCCGATGTCGTCACCGAACTGGTCTCCCACCTTGCGGGCCGCGGCCGCCGGGCGCAGGTCGCCGGTCGTCTCGAGGCTGTTGGCCAGGCCCTTGCCCATGGCGTCGAAGATGATGCCGTACGCGACCGCGTGCACCATGCCGCCGGCCACGGTCCCCACGCCCGGGAAGGCCTTCAGCACATTACCGGAAATCGCGAGCAGCAGCGGCAGGGCACGACCAATATAGCCCTGCGCGATGTCGAGAAAGCGCTGGATGTCGAGATCCCGCGCCGGCACATCGTAGAGCTTGCACAACGCCTTGACGAGCGACGTCCCGAGGTACCCCTGGATCAGCACGTCCGTCCCGGGGGTGACCGCCGCCAGCGCGCCGATGATCGCCTTCTTCGTGTAATCCGAGACGATCTTCTCCGCCTCCTCGCGGCGCCGCTTTGCCGCCGCGGTCTCCAGCCGGGCGGCCGCGAGCCTGAACACGGAGGCGTCGCGCAGCGCCTCGAGCGCCTGCGGGTCAGCGTCGAGCCGGGTCTGCAACGCCTCGCGCAGCGGCTCGATGCGCGGCAGCCGGGGGCGTTCCCGCTCGATCTCGCCGCCGGCCCCGTCCGCCTGCAGCACACGCTCCGTGCCGCCGGCCACGACGGGGACGACTGCCGGCGCCGGATCCAGGTGACCCAGCCGCTCGGCGAGGCGGGCGACGATCCGCTGCAGGTCTTCCTCGGCGTACCAGTCCGCCTTGTTCACGGCGACGACCATCGGTTTGCCCACGGCGGCGAGCGTCTCGACGTCCGCGAACTGGCTGCGGCTCAGGTCGCCGTCGCAGACGTAAATCACCAGGTGCGCGCGCACGGCCTCCGCGAGGGCCGCCTCGCCGAGCTCGCGCTCGTCGCCGCTGCCCGGCACGTCGGCCAGCTCGATGACGTCGCCGGAGGCCATCGTCCACTGGTAGTGCTTTACCGCGCGGGTGGTGCCCGCGGTGACGCCGGTCTCGGGATCCGCCTCGGGCACCAGCGAGCGCACCAGCGAACTCTTCCCTGCGCTGGCCTCCCCGAACATCGCGAGGAACAGCCGTCCCCCCTCGCGCCGCCGGGCCAGCTCCGCGAGTTCGCGTTCCACCGCGGCCGTGTCCGTGCCGGCGATGCGCTCCTGCTCCAGCTGCTCGCGCAGCGTCGCCTCGCCGAGCTCGCCGGCCTCCGGGGCCGCCGTGCGCTTGCGCCGCGGCGGCACCAGCAGCCACCACAACAGCCAGGCCGCGGCCGCGCCCCCGGCCGCCAGCAGCGCGATGAAGCCGTAGTAAATCCAGGCCGGGCCCTCGCGCAGGCGCGCCACGATGGACAGCACGGTGTCCGCCACCGCGAGCAGGGCGCCCGCAAACAGCACCAGCGCCACGATGACGACGGCCGCCAGCAACAGGCGGATGCGGCGATCACCCCTCATGCGGGCCGCCCGCGGCGCGCCGCGGCCATGCAGATCGCCAGGGACGCGAAAAACGGCACCAGCCGCTCCAGCCAGTCGCCCGGCGTGTTCGGCAGCCAGTAGAACACCACGGTGCCCAGGAAGCCGACCGCCATCGCGGCAAACAGCGCGGCCGGCGGAAGATCGAATCCGGCCAGCCGAACGAGCAGCGGCGGACCGAAGGCCGCGCCCAGCGCCGTCCAGGCGAACATGACGCGCGCGAAGATGGTCTGTGGCAGCAGCACCGCCACGACCACGGCCAGCAGGCTGATCAGCGCGACGACGAGACGCGAGACCGCCAGGCTGCCCCGCCCACGCAACGGCAGGTCGTGGCTGGCGGACGAGGCGGCGACGAGCAGCTGGCTGTCTGCCGTGGACATGATTGCCGACAGCACCGCGGCGATCATGATGCCCGCCACCACCGGTGCGAACAGGCGGTTGGTCACCTCGAACAGCACCTGCTCGTCGGCCAGCTGGCCGCCGTACAGCGCGCGCG
>JBLRWH010000040.1:0-23358 GCA_047921395.1 Gammaproteobacteria bacterium | reverse complement strand
CGGCGAAGTTGCCGGCGCAGAAGAACAGCGTGATCTTCATGAAGCCCTGGTGGACGAGATGAACGAGCCCGCCGATCGTCGCGATGGGCCCGGCGATCGCGACACCGAGCGTGATGTAGGAAACCTGGCTGACCGTGGAGAATGCGAGCCTGCGCTTGATGTCGTCCTGGAACAGCGCGCGCGTCGAACCGTAGATGATCGTCACCGAGGCGAGGATCGCCAGCGGCAGCGTGACCCCCAGGCTGGCGGCAAACTCGACGCCGAACACGTCGTAGACGATACGCACGACGCCGAACGCGCCGGCCTTCACGACCGCGACCGCGTGCAGCAGCGCGCTGACGGGCGCGGGCGCAACCATCGCCTGCGGCAGCCACGCGTGCAGCGGCACGAGCGCGGCCTTGACGCCCACCCCCAGGATCAGCAGCGTGAAAATGATCCGCAGCGTGACGGGATCGATGCCCAGACCGGCGACGAAACCGCGGTCGACGAACTCGAGAGTGCCGGTCAGCGAGTACAACCAGATCGTGCCAGTCAGCACCAGGATGCCGCCGAACAGCGTATAGGCGAGATAACCGCGGCCCGCCTTGCGTGCGATCTCGGTGCCGCGGTGGACCACGAGCGGATACGTGGTCAGGGTCAGCGCCTCGTAGAACACCAGGAACGTGAGCAGGTTCCCTGCCATCGCCAGGCCGACTGTGGCGGTCACGCACAGGCTGAAATAACCGAAGAAGCGGCTCCTGTTAGGCGAGTCCTCGAGGTAGCCGATGGCATAGACCGTGGTCGCCAGCCACAGCACCGCCGAGAGATTCACGAACATCAACGACAGGGCGTCGGCGTGCAGCACGAAGTCGAGCCCCGGGACCAGGGGCACCCGAAACTCGTAGGTGACGCCGTGGAACACTCCGACCATCATCAGCACGAGGAAGAAGATCTTCAGCACGGCGCCGCCCAGGTTGAGCGTGATGCGCAGCGCGACGGCCTTCTCCGGCAGCGTGAAAATGATCAGCCCCGGGATCAGCGAACTCCCGAGCACCAGCAGCGGCAGCCACGCGTTGGTGTTCACGGCAACACCCCATCGAGCAGCGGCAGCGCCCACGGCGCCACGAAGCCGAGCAGCACCGCGCCGAGCGCGAGCAGCAGCGCGGTCCATTCCATGGTGCGCGGCACCGAGTGCCGCTCATGCTCACGTTCCGACTTGGTGAACGCGAAACCCAGCACGCGGAACACGTAGGCGGCCGTCAACCCGCCGCCGACGATCATTACCAGGGCCCAGCCCCACAGCCCCTGCGCCATCGCCGCCTGCAGCAGCATCCACTTGCCGACGAAGCCGCCGCTCGGCGGCAGTCCGGCCAGGCTGATCCCCGCCAGCGCAAACGCCGCGAGAGTCAGCGGCATGCGCTCCACGACCCGGTCCAGCTCGTCGATGTCGTCGTGCCCGCCTTCCGTCATGATGCTGCCGGCGGCCAGGAACATGGCGCCCTTGGCAAAGGCGTGCGACAGCGCCAGGTAGATCGAGCCGCTCCAGGCCAGTTTCGGCTCCAGCCCGGCGAGGGGAAACGCGATGAACAGGTAGCCCAGCTGCGCCACTGTCGAATAGGCCACCAGCAGCTTCAGCCGGCGCTGGCGCAGCGCCTGGATCGAGCCCCAGAACACGGCTGCCGCGCCGAGCGAGCCGAGCAGGATCGGCAGTCCCTGGTCCGCGGGCGTGAAAGTGAACCAGAGCCGCAGCAGCAGGTAAAAGGACGCCTTGACCACCAGCCCGGACAGCAACGCGCTCACCGGCGCGCGCGCACTGCCATGCGCGGGCGGCAACCAGACGTGGAATGGAAACAGGCCCGTCTTGAGCAACAGCCCGGCGATCATCGCGCCGAGTGGCACCGCCAGGGTCAGGCCGCCGTCCGCCCGCACGCCGAGCAACACGAGATCGACGGTGCCATAGGCGTGATACAGGAGCGCGACCCCCACCAGGTACGCCAGCGAGCCCAGCAGGCTGACGAGCAGGTAACGCATCGCGCCCCACAGCGCCGGCCCGCTGCCAGTCAGCGCCACGAGCGCCACGGCGGACAGTCCCAGCAACTCCAGCGTGACGTAGAGGTTGAAGACATCGGCGGCCTGGAACAGCGCGTTGAGCGCCGCCCAGACGAACATCCACAGCGGCCAGAACCGGCGCACTTTGTCTGGCGAGCTCTTGAGGTACACGCGGGCGTAGACACTGACCGCGGTACCGACCACGGCCGTCATCGCGAGCATCAGGACGCTCAGCCCGTCGGCGAACAGGTCGATGCCGAGCGGGGCTCCCCAGCCGCCGACCAGGTAGCGCCTGGCCCCGCCGGACGCGACCTGGGCCAGCACACCGAACGCCGCGCCGGCAGTCAGGAAGGAGGCGCCCAACCCGACAGCCGCCGCATGCCGCGGGAACAGGAAGGCGAGCAGCGCGCCGCCCAGCGGCAGCGCGATTGCCGATACCATCCATGGCGCTTGTGCGAGCAGTTCAAGCATCGGGTTCTAGGTCCACTCCTCGTCCATCAGGTCGCGCTCGCGGTCTTCCGGCAAGGCGGGCAGGCCGGTCGCATTCGCGATCCGCAGCACCAGCGCGAGCGCGAGCGCGGTCGCGGAGATGGCGACGACGATCCCGGTGATCACCATCGCCTGCGGCACGGGGTCGACGGCCCCGCCGCCCATCGCGCCCGCGCCCACCAGGATCAGGGAGGCGCCGCTCGCCATGATGTTGATCGCCAGCACCTTGCGGATCAGGTGCGCGCGCAGCACCAGCGCCCATGCGCCGATCACGAGCAGGCCGAGGCCGCCAAGCGCAAACATGAGGCCGCTGCTCATGGCTCGTCCTCCGGCCGTCCGCCGATGAACAGCCCGGTGAGGATCATGGCGATGGACAGGGTCGCGGCCGTCTCGATGAGCAGTATCAGCAAGCCGGCCAGGTCGGCCGGATACTCCAGGAAGCGCCGGCCGGAACCCATCACGCCGAAGCCCACCGCCAGGAACAGGCCCAGGCCGAGGACCACCAGCCAGCGCATCGGCGCATCGGGCAGGGGGGTGTGCGGCCGGCGGCCGGAGAGGATGTACAGCACGCTCGCCGCCGCGAGCACCGCACCGGCCTGGAATGCGCCGCCGGCGCGCGTCGCGCCGACCCACAGCAGGTAAGCGCAGATCAGCGGCACCAGCGGAATCAGGACACTGTTGAGCCCCAGCAGCACCGGGCTGGGCACGCTCTCCGTGATGCGCGGCGCGGTCCCGAGCGCCCAGACGCCGAACAGCGCGGTCGTCAGCACCGCCATCTCGAGCAAGGTATCGTAGCCGCGGAAGTTGAGCAGCACCGCGGTCACCGGATTGTCCGCGCCACCGCGAGCGAGCTCGGCCTCCACCGCGGCACCGAGCCCCGGCGCCGCCGGCTCGGCGAACAGGACGAACCCGACGCCCGCCACCACGGCCGCCAGCAGCAGCGCGAGCACGATGCGCAGCAACCACCCGGGCTCGCCGTAGACTCGGCTAGCCGCCATTTTCGTCTCCAGGCTTATCCGCGTCGCCCTGCTTGCTGTTCTTGCTCGGCAATCGGCCCCAGGTGGCCAGCAGCAGCGCCCCGGCCAGGCCCGCGCCGATGGCCGCCTCGGCCAGCGCGACATCCGGCGCGCCGAGCCGCGCCCAGGACATTGACAGCACGAGCCCGAAGGCGATGAACAGCACGATGCCGCGGAACAGGTCGCGGCCGGCGAGCGCGGCCCAGGCCAGCCACAGCAGCATCACGACCAGCAGCGTGTCGAGCACCAACCCGGCGGTCATGGCGCGGTCCAGGGCTTGATGCCGCGCTGCAGGCTCGAACGCGCAATCAGGTGCGAGGCCGTCGCCCCGGCCAGCAGCACCAGCATCCAGATCAGGAACAGCTTGCCGACGACGGCGAAGGAATCGGCGCGCACGGCAAGCCCGAGCACCGTGAGGCCCAGGCCGACGTTGTCGCCCTTGGTCACGGCATGCAGCCGGCTGAAGACGTCGGGGAAGCGCAGTACGCCGACCGTGCCCGCGAAGAAGAACCCTGCGCCACCGAGGACCAGCGCGCCGCTGAGCAGGTCAATCGGCGACATTGTCGCCTCCCTGGCTCCAGACCCGCTGCACGAAGGCCACCGCCGCGACTGCCGCGAGCAAGGCGAACACCAGCGCGATGTCACGCAACGACGCCTCAGCCATGCCCTCGGCCAGCAGCAGCAGCACCGCCACCGCGGTGGTGCCGAACAGCTGCGCGGCGAGCATGCGGTCCGCAGCCGTGGGGCCGCGCACCACGCGCCACATGCCGGCCGCAAGGTTGAGCAACAAGAAGCCCGCGACGCCGACCAACAGCTCGTTCATGGCGCCGCCTCCCCGGCGGGGGGAGCATCGACTTCGAGGCCGAACACCGCGGCGATGCGCGGCTCCAGGTCGCGCACCATCTCGTGCAGGTCGTGGCGAGTATCCAGCGCATGAATCACCAGCGCGTCGCCGTCGAGCTCGGCGCTCAGCGTGCCCGGCAGCATGCTGACGACATTCGCCAGCGAGACGCGGCAGACGCCGGATGGCAGGCGCAGCCGATGGCGGACCAGCCCGGGATGCAGCGGCATGGCGGGCCGAAACGCGCGCTGCGCGACGTCGATCGCGCCATGCAGTGACTGGTACGCGAACCAAGGTACGAAGCGCGCCACCCCGCGGAACGACAGCGGCGGGTCCACCCAGAGCGTCCGGCTCAGCCAGGCTGCGACCAGGATGACCGGCACGCCAAGCAACCAGCTGCCGGCGGCGCCGCCCGTGAGTATCCACCAAAGCACGGCGAACAATGTGACACGCCGCACCGGGCCCTGCCAGGCGGAATGGCCGTTGGCGGAAGGCGGAGAGGGCGTGCTGGTGTTCATGGCAATTCCCGTGTCGATCGGCTCCCGTCAGTCCCGTACCCGCGGTCTCGCGAGGAATCCCTTCAGGCCGGGGGGCAACACCAGACCCGCATAGTCGTCCAGCGGCCGGGTATCAAAGCCCGCGTCCTCGAGGTCCACCAGCAGCTCGCCGGGCGGCAGCAGGTCGAGCTCGTGGCACTCGTCGTCGCGCCTGAACAGCTCGCCTACCCGCCGGAAACTCGTGATGCAGCGAGTCACGCGTCGCGTCACGTGGTCCTCTTCGGCATTCATGAGCATCGCCCAGTCGCCGCCGTCCACGTAGGTCTTGAGCGGTTCATCCCCGGGCACACGACCGGGCCCGGCGGCATCGAACAACAGCACCCCGCCCGGCGAAAGCGCCGCATGGATGCGCTGGAACAGGGCGCGCAGCTGGTCCCGCGAATTGCTCTCGTCGAAACGGTAATTGAAGCACTCGCCGACGGCCACGATCGCAATGCTGGGCGGCAGCTCGGCCGTCAGCAGCGATTCGCAGCGGAAGCGGCCCTCGGGGACCCGCCGGCGCGCCATCTCGATCATCACCGGGGACAGGTCGATGCCGAGGACGTCGTAACCGGCATTGGCTACCGCCTCGGAGAGGATGCCCGTGCCGCATCCCAGGTCCACCACCAGCCCCTCGCCGATGCCATCGGCGGCGAGCGTGTGCAGCAGCAGCTCGGCGGCATTACGGGCCAGGTCGCCGAAGCCGAGGTCATGAATCCAGGACAGGTCTTCCCGGTAGGCATGGCTCATCGCGATGCTCCTTCCCTGGCAGGCACCGGCGCTGCGAACACCCGAAACGTCGCGGCCCAGGCGACGGTGTCCGACCGCGCGCGGCAAGACTCAGGTTCTCATAATGGACCGGCCGAATCCCGGCCGCGTTCGGGTTTTCCGAAGTCCACCCGCGGCGGATCACAGCGTCACAGCAGCACGATGAACAACGCCAGCAGCAGAAAAATCGCCGCGACGTTGAGCGCCACATCGCGCGCGTAGCGCTGGATGCCGCGGCGCGTCGACACCACGCGCGGCGCGGCGTCGAGCGCCTCCGAGTGCGGCCAGGTCGACGGATGCTGGCGCAGCTCGGCGATGGCCAGCCTCGCCATGTCGCGCAGCCAGGCGCCGATGGCGTCCCGTCGCCGGCGAGCCTGCCGCGCCGGCCCCGGAACGGGCGCGACGCCGTCGAATGGCGCGTGAAAAGCCTCCGTGCCGGCGGCAATGGCGCGTGCTTCCCGCTCGATGACCGGGGCCAGCCGCCCGGACACCTCCCGCACGATATCCTCGCCACGACTGCGCGCATCCGCGAGCTCCGCCACCGCCGCGCCGATGGCGGTCCGGGTGGAACCGAATTCCCGGTGCAACGCGGCGAAACCGGTCCGCGCGGCATCGATGCCGCCGCGCCTGGCCTGCTCGCCCAGCCGCTCGAGCCGCGCCTCGAACACCGCCCCGGCCATCAGGCCGGCGAGTGCGCGGGCGGCCTCGGCCCGGGCCTCTTGCGGGCCCTCTGCCAGGACGGGCGCCGGCGATGCCGCACGCCCGACGCCGGCGAGCGCCGCCCTGACGGTAGCGTGACGCTCCTGTTCGATCGCGCCCCAGGCCGCCTCGAGAAACGCCTGTACCGGCGAGCCCGGCTGTCCGACCAGGATGATCTCTACCAGCCGGCGCCGCGCGAGACCGGCCTCGCCGAGGCCCAGCATGGTGCGCCGGCGCGCCGCGCGAAGCGACCACGCGACGCGATGCTGCGCGCGCTCGTAGCCGCGGGCAACGCCCTGGATGGCGGCGAGGAAATGCTCGCCCGGCCGGCCATGCCCGACGTCACGTCCGGTGGTGCGCCGCCCCGTCAGCGTTATGACGCCCCGGCCCGCGCGGCGGAGCCAGGCCTCGACGCTGAGCCAGGAAGGCAGGTGCAGGTGGAACAGGCCGAACTTCATCCCGGCGACGAAGATCGCGCCTCCCATCCCGAACATGAGCAGGGACATCCCGATATCGCCCGCGGACAGGAAGTCATGTCCGAGGTAATGCGCGATGCCGTCCGGCGGCACGCCCGCCGCGGCCAGGCCAGGCGCCACCAGCCCCTCGAGCAGCAGCCCGGGGAACCCGCCCAGCAGGATGACGGGCACGCAGAGCAGGCCCATCGCGACCAGCATCGCCGTCGGCGCCTCCCGGACCGCCTCCGGCTCCGCCAGCTTCGAGCGCCCGAGAAAGACCAGGCCGATGAGCTTGATGAACGAGGCGGCCGTGCCGGCCGCGGTGAGGATGAAAATGCGTTCCGCGACGCGCAGCGAAATGCTGCCGCTGTCTACACAGGCCGCCTCCAGCGCATGGTGAATCATGCTCTTGCTGACGAAGCCGTTGAACAGCGGCACCCCGGTGATCCCTGCGGCGGCGACCAGCATGAGCGCGAAGGTGACGGGCATGCGTCGCCACAGGCCGCCGAGGGCGTACATGTCGAGGCTCCCCGTGCGGAAGGCGACGGCGCCGACGCCGAGGAACAGGCTCGCCTTGAACAGGGCGTGGTTGACCGTATGCAGCAAGCCGCCGGCGGTGCCCATCGCGCCGTCGCCGAGCAGGTAGGCGCCGGCGCCGAGGCCGGCGAGAATGAAGCCCATCTGGCTGATGCTGTGGTAGGCGAGCATGCGCTTGGCGTTGGCCTGGCCGAGCGCCAGCACCACGCCGACCGCCATGGTGACGATGCCAAGCCAGGTCACGGCGAGACCGAAATGCGCGGAGAATGCCCAAGCCGCCTCGGCGTAGCCTGTGCCCTGCGGCGGCGTGAAGAGGACGGACAGGCTGCGGAAGATGCCATAGGCCCCCGCCTTGATCATCACGCCCGACAGCAGCGCGCTCGCCGGCGAGGGCGCCACCGGGTGCGCGTTCGGCAGCCAGAAGTGCACCGGCACCATGCCGGCCTTGACGCCGAAACCGAGCACCAGCAGCCCCGCGGCCACGGCACGGGGCCCCTCGCCGAGCGGCGCCGCCGGCGCCAGCGACCCGCCGCCCATGGCGTACACCATCATGACGCCGGACAGCAGCGCGATGCCCCCCAGGAGGGTCATCCAGAAATACTGGATGGCGGCACGGTGCGCCTCCGGTGTGCCGGTGTGCACGACCAGCAGAAATGCCACCAGCCCCAGGGTCTCGAAAAACAGGAACAGCGTCACGAGATCGCCGGCCAGCACCACGCCGAGCATGGCCGCGAGCACCACCAGGCTGACCGCATGGTAGCGATCGCGCGCCCGCTGCGTCTTCATGTAGGCCAGCGAGTACAGCGTCGCGCAGAACCAGACGAAGGCGCTGAACAGGGCGAACAGGGCGCCGATCGAGTCAGCGACGAACTCGAGCCGCCCCGTCAGCAGCGGCAGCGCCGCCTCCACGCGGCCCGCCGCCAAGACCCGGGCCACGAGCACGACCGTGCCGAGCAGGGTCGTGCCGGTGACGAGCATCACCCAGGCATCGCGCAGCCGCTCGGAGCGCGCGCCCAGCCAGGGGACCACCAGCGCGGCCGCGAGCGGCCCGATGACCAGCGCCGGCAGCAGGGAGTCGTGGTCCATCGTCGGCATCCCGCCTCAGCCCGGCCCGAAGAACACGGCTGCGGCCCGCGTCGCCAGGTCGAGCGGCAGGCCCGGCAGCGCTGCAGCGAGGCCGAGCAGGATGCTGAGCAGCGTGGCGGCCAGCAGCGGGATCAGCATGCTTGGCGGGGCCTCGGGTCGCCTCGGGGCCGTGCCGCCGGCCTCCGGTGCATGGAAATAGGCCATCCACACGGGCTGCAGCAGGTACAGGGCCGCCAGCAGCGCCCCGCCGAGCAGCACGAGGAGCACCAGCGGTTGCCCGGCCTCGAGCATGCCGACGCCGAGCACCCACTTGCTGATGAACCCGGAAAGCGGCGGCACGCCGACGATCCCCAGCGCAGCGACCGTGAAGGCGGCCATGGTCAGCGGCATGCGCCGCGCCGCCCCGGCCATTTCCGAGACCCGCCGGATGCCGGCCTGGCTCGCGAGCAGCCCGGCGCAGAAGAACAGCGCCCCCTTCAGGAAGGCGTGGTTGCTGATGTGCGCCAGGGCCCCGGCCGTCACCTTCGGTGACAGCAACGACACAGCCAGGACGACATAGGCCATCTGGCTGATGGTCGACCAGGCGAGGCGGCGCTTCAGGTCGTCCTCGCCGGCCGCGAGGATCGCCGCCAGCAGCACCGAAACGGCGGCCACGCCGGTCAGCACGGGCATCACGCCGAGGGCGGCCACGAGCTCGACGCCGAACACCTCGAAGACCACGCGCAGGATGCCGAAGCAGCCGGTGGCCACCATCACGCCCGACAGCAGCGCCGAGAACGACGCGGGCGCGGCCGGGTGCACGTCGGGCACCCACCCATGCAGCGGCATCAGCGCGGCCTTGACCCCGAAGCCCGCCACCAGGCACCAGAAGGTCACCAGCAGCAGCGTGCGGTCGGTGCCGGGATCGAGGATGCCGCCGGGCGTGAAGGGTCGCTCGCCGGCCAGGAAGAACGAAAAGATGACGCCCAGCAGTATCAGGCTGCCGCCGACCAGGATGTAGACGATGTACTTGGTCCCGGCGCGGATCGCCTCGGGGGTCTCCTCGTGCACGACCAGCGGGTACACGAGGATCGAAAACAGCTCGTAGAAGACCAGCAGGGTGATGAGGTTGCCGGCAAAGGCGACCCCGAGCATCCAGCCGAAACTGAGCATGAAGAAAGCGAAGTAGCGTGTCTCGCGGCCGTCCCGGCGCAGGTAACCGGCGGAATACACCAGCGCGAGCAGGAACAGCACGGCGACCGTGGCGGCAAACAGCGCCCCCATGGCATCCACCCGCAGGTAAAGCTCGATCTGCGGCGCGAAGTGCGCCAGTGACACGGCGCGAATCTCGCCCGCCAGGACGCCCGGCACGAGCGCGATCACGCCCAGCAGCGCCGCGGCGCACAGCGCGCCCAGGATGACGATCCTGGGACGCTCGCCGAGACGGCGCAGCGGCAGCGCCAGCGCGCCGCCGAGCAACGGCAGTGCCACCACGAGCGCCGGGAGGAGGTTCATCAGGGTGGCTCGGTCCATTTGGTGGCTCCCCTAGATGCCGGTCACAAACCTGACCGCCGCCTGCGCGAGCGAGAACGGCATGCCCGGGATGCGGGACGTCATGCCGAGCAGCAGGACGTAGGCCGCGCTGATGAGCGTGGGCACCAGCAGCAGCGCGGCCGCCTCGTGCACGCCGCGCGGTAAGCCGCGCGGTTCGCGGAACCATGCAAGATAGAGAATCGGCAGCCAGTAGGCCGCGTTCAGCAGCGAGCTCGCGACCATCAGCAGCACGAACCACCACGCACCGGCCTGCAGCGCGCCGAGCGACAGGAACCACTTGGTGATGAAGCCGGCGAACAGCGGCATGCCGATGAAGCTCAGCGCCGCGATCGTGAACGCGCCCATGGTCCAGGGCATGACCCGGCCGATGCCCGCCAGCTCGCGGATGTGCGTCCTGCCCGTGGTGCGCTCGATGGCGCCCGCGACGAAGAACATCGTGATCTTGGCGAACGCCTGGTTGGCGATGTGCGCGATCGCGGCCAGCGCAGCCAGCGGGGTGAGCAGCGCGGCGGCGAGCACGATGTAGGAGAGCTGGCTGACCGTGGAGTACGCGAGGCGCAGCTTGAGATTGGACTGGGCGAGGGCCAGCAGCGAGCCGGCGATGATGGTGAAGCTCGCGAACAGCGCCAGCCAGGCCGCATAGCCGAGCACGCCGAGCAGGTCCACGCCGAAGATGTTGTAGATCACCCGCAGCAGGCCGAAGACGCCCGCTTTCACCACCGCGACCGCGTGCAGCAACGCACTGACCGGCGTCGGCGCCACCATGGCGGTGGGCAACCAGCCATGCAGGGGCATGATGGCGGCCTTGACGCCGAAGCCCGCGACCAGCGCCAGGAAGGTGGCGAAGAGCATGGGCCGGCCGGCCTCGAGCGGCAACACGCCTGGCGCCGACAGGGTCAGGGTCCCGGCAAGGTGCTGCACGAGGACCACGCCGAGCAGGATCGACGCGCCGCCCGACAGGGTATAGGCAAGGTACTTCCGGCCGGCCTTGAGCGCCTCCGGCGTTTCGTCGTGGATCACCAGCGGGTAGGTGCAGACGGTCAGGAGCTCGTAGAACAGGAGCAGCGTCAGCAGGTTCTCTGCGAAGGCGAGCCCGACCGTGGTCGAGACACACAGCGCGAAGAAACCGAAGAAGCGCACGCGTTCGTGCTTCCCCTTCATGTAGCCGATCGCGTAGACCGTGGTCACCACCCACAGCGTCGACGAGACCAGGGCGAAGAACATCCCCAGGCTGTCCGCCCGGAAACCGACGCCGATGCCAGGCGGAAAGTCGACGAGGTCATAGACATAGACCGTCCCCGCGAGGCTGCCGGGCAGCATGGACAGCACGATTGCGAGCTTCACCGCCGAGGCGCTGATCGTGAGCACCGCCCGCCAGAAATCGTGCCGCCCGAGCAGGAAAATCAGCAAGGCGCAGGCGAGGGACACCGCCGGGGCGAGGACGATCCTGATGTCGACGACTTCGATGGCCTTATCCTCCGCTCACCAGGCGCGCCACCGCCGGCGCGATCAGGGCCACCGGCCAGCGCCCCAGCAGCCCGCCCAGCACGCACAACGCCGCGAGCGCCAGCACCGGGCCCAGCATGGCCGCGGGCGCCTCGCGCACCGCCAGCATCTCCTCGTGGCTCGGCAGCCGGAAATAGAAGGCGTTCAGCATGCGTGCGAAATAGACGAAGATCAGCAGCGCACCGGACAGCACGACGACCGCGAAGCCGGGACGCCCGGCTTCCAGCGCGCCCAGCGCGATGTACCACTTGCCGAGAAAGCCCGCCGTGGGCGGCAGGCCGACGATTGACAGGGCGCCGATCAGCAGCGCCAGCGTCGTCCAGGGCATGGCGTGGCCGATGCCGCGCAGGTCGTGCAGCGTACGGTAGCCGCTCTGGTGGATCATGGCGCCGGCCGCGAGGAACAGTGCGGCCTTGATGAGGGCATGATTCAGCACGTGGATCCCGGCGCCGGTCACGCCGAGTTCGCCGGCGAGCCCCAGCCCGAGCACGATGTAGCCGATGTTCGAGATGGTGGAATACGCCAGCATCAGCTTGATGTCCTCCTGGAACAGCGCGAAGAACGCACCCGCGAGGACGGAGATTGCGCCCAGCCAGGCGAGCGCCTCGTAGAGCGGCGCGAGCGAGACGACGCCCGCGGCGGCGAACAGCGGAAAGACCCTCAGCAGGCCGATGATGCCGAGCTTGACAACCAGCGCGGACGAGACGGCATTGATCGGGCTCGGCGCGATGGCATGCGCGTCCGGCAGCCAGACATGCACCGGGAACAGGCCCGCCTTGACGAGGAAGCCGGCGGTCAGGCCGGCGAGCGCCAGCAGCACCGGCGGGCGCGATTCCACGGCGGCGAGCCGAAGGGCCACGTCCGCCATGTTCAGGCTCCCGGTCAGCGCGTGCAGCACGCCGATACAGAACAGGATGAGCACCGAGGATACGGCCCCGGCCACCAGGTACTTGAACGCGGCGAGCGCGGCGGTGCGGCCGCCGGCCACCGCGACCAGCGCGTAGCTGGACACGCCGACCAGCTCCATGCACACGAACAGGTTGAACAGGTCGCCGGTGACCACGAAGCCGATCATGCCGCCGAGATTGATGAGCAGCAGGCTGTAGTACGAGGCGATGCGCGCCGCCGGGACTGCGCGGCGCACGTAGGGGCCCGAGTAAACGAGCACGAGCAGCATGATCACGCAGATGAACAGCGCGGCGGCGCTGAACTCGTCGAAACGCAGCTCGATGCCCCAGGGCGCCGCCCACCCGCCCATCGCGTACGAGAACGGTCCTGCCAGCGCCACGCGCCGGGTCAGCAGCGCGGCGGCGAAAGTGCAGAACCCCGTGACGGCCAGCGCCCAGCCGCGGGCCAGGCCCGGCCGCCCGCGTGCCAGCGCGGGCGTCAGCGCGCCGGCCACCAGGGGCGCGCACACGACGAGCGGCAGCCAGTGCGCCATCATTCCGTCCCCTTGAGTTCGTCGGCCTCGAGGGTGCCGCACTGCCGGTAGATCTCGATGATGAGGCTGAGCGCGAGCGCGGTGATGCTCACGGCGACGACGATCCCCGTCAGGATCAGGGCGTGCGTCAGCGGGCTCGCGAAGGGCCCGGTCGCATCGGGACCGATGATCGGCGCCGTGCCGCCGTCGACCATGCCGGAGGTCACGATGAAGGCGAACACGGCCGTCTCCATGATGTTCAGGCCGAGCAGCTTCTTGATGAGATTCTGCTTGGCGATCACGACATACAGGCCGATGCAGAACAGCGCGATGAAGGCGGCGTAGTCGATGTTCACCCACAGGCCCGCCATGTCAGTCGCCCCGCATCTCGAGGAACAGCCCAAGGATGATCATCGCGCCGCCGATGCCGATGCCGACGTCCAGCGTGATCATCATCAGCTCCCGCAAGGCCTGCCGCTCTGGTTCCGCCGGATAGCCCAGCAAGGTGCCGGTCAGCGCCAGGCCCAGGAGGCCCACGGCCGTGAAGGCAAGCGGCGCGGCGGCCTGCAGCCAGCGGGCGAGGGACACGGGGACCAGCGGCCGGTCCGCGCCCCGGCCGAGCACGAGGCTGAGCAGCATCAGCAGCGCGCCGAGGATCACGCCCCCCTGGAACCCGCCGCCGGGCGAGACGTGGCCCTTGAAGATGACGAAGGCGCCGAACAACGCGATGAACGGCGCCGTGAGCCGGATGATGAACGCCACGACGGGGCTGATCGGAACGCCCGCTCCGATGGCCTGCGCCTCTTCCTCCCGTCCGCGCGGCAGCGCGGGCGACAGCACCGCGATCACCGCCGCGAGCGCGGCGAAGATGACCACGACCTCGCCGAAGGTGTCGAAGGCGCGGTAGTTCAACAGCACCCCGGTGACCCGGTTTTCGGCGCCCGTCTCGCGCGCGCCGGCCTCGATATAGCGCGCGGCGACATGGGTGTGCGCCGACGCCGCCGGGTCGCCCGGCCGCGGCAGGCCCGCGACCCCGATGAGCATCGGCACGGCAGCCGCTGCGAGGGTCAGCGCGATGAAGGCCTTGTTCATTTCTCGCGCCTGCTGGTGCGGCCGATCGCGAGCAGCACCAGGATCGTGGTGACGCCCGCCCCGATCGCCGCTTCCGTCATCGCCACATCCGGCGCGCCGCGATGCTGCCAGAGCAGGCACATCACCAGGCTGTAGCCGGAAAAGAGGATGGCCGCCGCGAGCAGGTCCTTGGTGCGCGCGACCGCCAGCGCCATCGCGACCAGGAGGGCGAGCATGACGAGGTCGAATGCCTGGCTCACGTGTCACTCTCCCCCGGTCGGCGCCAGGGCTCGAGCCCGGTGTGGTGTGCCGCCCGCGCCAGCGCGTGGCCGGAGGTCGGGCTCGACAGCAGCACGAGCACCAGCAGGACGAGAATCTTCAGCGCTTCCGGGTGTGGTGCGACATGGATCGCCAGGGCCACGAGGATCGCGCCCGCGCCGACCGTGTCGCACTTGGTGGCCGCGTGGACCCTGGAGTAGAAGTCGGGCAGGCGCAGCAGGCCGAGCGTGCCCGCGAGGAAGAACAGCGCGCCCAGCACCGCGAGCGCGATCGTGAGCACATGGACGAGCATGCCGGTCATCGCTGCCAGCTCCCTTTCAGCCGCCCCGTCTCCAGGAAGCGGGTCGCGGCGATCGTGATGCCGAAATTGAGCAGGCCGTACACCAGCGCCACGTCGAGCAGCAGCCCGCGCCCGAACGCCAAGCCGAGCAGCACGAGCACGAGCAGGGCCTTGGTGCAGACCACGTTCGTCGCCAGGATACGGTCCACGACCGTCGGGCCGACGAAGGCCCGCCACAGGCAGGCGAACGCATTGATGAGCAGGAAGGTGGCGAGTCCCCAGAAGAAGGCGTTCACCGGTCGCCCTCCTGTTCGAACACATGCGCGACCTGCCGTTCGAGCTCCCCGTTGAGAATGCGCGCAGCCGATTGCTCGTCCAGGCAGTGCACCAGGAAGGTCCCGCCCTCCATGTCCACCGTCAACGTGCCCGGCGTGAGGGACACCGAGTGGGCGAACGCGACGCGCGACATCTCGCGCCGCAGCCCCGTGCGGCAGGTGATCAGCCGCGGCCTGATCGGCAGGCGCGGATCCACGACCACGCGGGCGACGTGCACCGCCGACCGGAACACCTGGGTACTGAAGCCCAGCAGGTAGCGCAGCAGGGCGAACAGCTGGCGCGGCGACAGCCACGGCGCATCGCCGGCCCACAGGAACTGCACCGACCAGAAGCCCAGCGCGACCGACAGCGCCGCGCCGAGCAGCAGGTCCGCAGGCGCCAGCGATGCCGAAATCACGAGCCAGAAGGCGAAGATCGTGGCGCCGGCGGCCAACGCGCGTGAACCTCGCACGCGGGACCGTCGGGCCCCGTGGGAGCGCTGCCCTGCGGGCGTTCCGGTTGCCGTCATGGTCTGGACCCTGGCGTCGCCTGCAGCGGGGCCACGGGTTATGCGCTCCCTGGCCCCGGCGCTTTTTCGGCCTCAGGATTCATATAGTTGAGCCTGGCCGGCTCCGCCTTGATCCCCGTCAACCCCGGGCGACGTTCAGGATGGGTAGTAGGTCGGCGCAGCCGGCCCCACCGGCAGGCCCAGCACGAACACCCACAGGAAGAAAAACGCCGTCCAGCTCAACAGCAACGCCACCGAGTACGGCAGCATCATGGAAATCAGCGTGCCGATCCCCGCCCTGGGCACGTAGCGCGCGGCGAAGGCCATGATGAGCCCGAAGTAGCTCATCATCGGCGTGATGATGTTGGTGGTCGAGTCGCCGATGCGGTAGGCGGCCTGCACGATCTCCGGGCTGTAGCCGAGCAGCATGAGCATCGGCACGAAGATGGGCGCCGTGACCGCCCATTGTGCCGAGGCCGAGCCGAGCATCAGGTTGACGCCGGCGCAGATCAGGATGAAAAAGGCGAATACCGGCGGCCCGGTCAGGCCGATGGATGTCAGGAAACTCGCCCCCGTGACCGCCGTGACCGCGCCCAGGTTGGTCCACGAGAAGAACGCCACGAACTGCGCGGCGAAGAACACCAGCACCATGTACAGGCCCATGGTGCTCATCGCGCCGGCCATGGCGTTGATCACGTCCCGGTCGCTGCGGATGGTGCCGACCACCGCGCCATAGGCGATCCCGGGGACGAGGAAGAACACGAAGATCAGCGCGACGATGCCGCGCAGAAAGGGCGAGTTCGCGATCTCACCCGTGTGCGGATTGCGCAGCACGGCGCCCTCGGGCACGACCAGCAGCGCGATCAGCCCGGCCATCGACAGCGCCGCGACACCGGCGTAGCGCAGGGCGCGCCGCTCCAGCGGCGAGAGCGGATCCAGGCGATGCTCGTCGGCCGCGTCGAAGCGCGCCTGGGCGGGATCGTAGCGGCCCAGCGCGGGCTCCACGATCCTGAGGCTGACCCAGCTGCCGACGAGGACGACGAGGAAGGTGCTGGCGATCATGAAAAACCAGTTGGCGCTGGCGTCCACGAGGTAGGCCGGCTCGATCAGGCGCGCCGCTTCCTGCGTGATGCCCGCGAGCAACGGGTCGACGGTGCCGAGCAGCAGGTTGGCGCTGTAGCCGCCGGAGACACCGGCGAAGGCCGCGGCGAGGCCCGCCAGCGGGTGCCGGCCCAGCGAATAGAACACCATGGCGGCCAGCGGCACGAGCACGACGTAGCCCATTTCCGAGGCCGTGTTCGACAGCACGCCCGCGAGCACAATGGTGATCGTCACCGTGCGCGCCCTGGCCTTGAGCACCATGGCGCGAATGACCGCGGTAAGGAGCCCGGAGCGCTCCGCGACCCCGACGCCCAGCATCGCGACGAGGACCGTGCCCAGGGGAACGAAGCTCGTGAAGTTGGTGACGAGGTTCAGGACGATGCGGCGCAGCCCGTCGGCGTTCATGAGGCTGATCACGCGGATCATGCCGTCGGCGGCGCGGCCGGCCGCCCCTTCCGGGCGCGGGTCCTCGACCGCGAGGCCCACGGCGCCGAGCAGCCCGCTGAACAGCACCACGCCGAGGGCGAACATGGCGAACAGCGTGACCGGATGCGGCAGGGCATTGCCGAGCCATTCGACGACGCGCAGGAACCGCGCGATGCGGCCGGGAAGCTCTTCTTCCGCTGCATCGGGGGCCTGGTTTCCGGCGGGATCTCGCTGTTCCGTCACTCGGTCCGCCCCACGGAGCAAAAAGAGCACGTATTCTAAGGCAACCAATACCCGGGTGCCGTGCGGGCATCATGGCGCCTGGCAGCGCCGCATCCGCCCGGCGAAGTCGTCCGAAATCCAGCAGGGCCATGAGCCCCGGAGAAGCCAGCACGTGCCTTTTTTGATCGCCCTGTTGTTCGCCCTCGTCATCGGCGCATTTTTCGTCTCGCGGCGCGTGGGCCTGGTCATGCTGGCGGCCGCCGCGGTGGCCGTCGCGGCGATGTTCGCGTGGACCTGGCACACCGGGCCGGGCGTGGAGATCAGGCGCAACGCCATTCCCGTGGAGCGGGTCGAGATCCTCGACGCGCGCCGGCGCGGCAACACGAGGGACTACCTGATCCGGAACCACGACGAGACCTGGACGCTGACGGCCATCGAGGTGGAGAAGATCGCGCGCGGCGAGGATGGGACGGTGGTGGACCGCAGGGAGTTCACGCAACGGATCGAGGTGCCCCCGGGGGAGGCCAGCTGGCAGACGCTGCGCTTCTTCGGCCTCGAGATCGGCCTGGATTACGAGATGCGGGTCATCGGCACCGAGGGCTCGCGGCGTGCACAGCGTTAGCGCCCGGCGCCGCGACCGTTCGGGCTAGAATCGCCGCCATGGCGAGGATCATGGTGCTGAAACACGTCGCGGCCGAGCCGCTGGGCTTGCTCGACCCGATGATCCGGTCGCGCGGGCACCGCATCCGGTATGTCAATTTCGAGCGCCACCCCGATGCCGAGCCGACACTCGACCGCTACCAGGCGCTGGTCGTGCTCGGCGGCCCGATGAATGTCGCCGAGACGGCCCGGCACCCTCACCTGTTGACGGAGTGCCGCCTGATCGAGGAGGCGCTGGCGCAGCGCATTCCCGTGCTGGGCATCTGCCTCGGCGCCCAGCTCCTCGCGCACGTGCTCGGGGCACGCGTCGCGCCCGCCGGGCGCCCGGAGATCGGCTGGTACCCGGTCCGGCCGCGCACCCCGGCCGCCGCGGCCGACCCGGTGCTGCACCCGCTCGACGCCGAGCTCCCGGTGTTCCAGTGGCACAGCTACGGCTTTGACATCCCGGCCGGTGCGGTGCACCTGGCCGAGAGCGACGACTGCCCCGGGCAGGCCATGGGCTACGACGGCATTGCCTGGGGGTTCCAGTTTCACCTGGAGCTCGACGAGAGCCTGATCAGGCGCTGGCTGAACTCGCCGGCCTATCTCCGGGAGCTCGAGGCCTCGGGCCTGCAGCGGACGTCCGCCGGCATTCTCGAGGACACCCAGCGTTGTCTCGCGGACACGCGTGCCCTCGCCGACCGGGTCTTCGGCAACTGGCTCGCCCGGCTCGGACCGAATGGCGGGCGCCGGTTGTTGCCGTCGCGCTGAATCGTGTCCCGAGCCGCCCGCCATGCCACGCCCGGTGCCACCATGCCGGAATCGCCCCGCGAATTCCTCGGCGTGTTCCGCTACAGCCGGCGCGCGCTCGAACTCGTCTGGACCACCAGCCGCCGCCTCACGCTGACGCTCGCTGTCGTCACCGTGCTCGCCGGCGTGTTACCCGCCGCGATCGCCTACGTGGGCGCGCTGATCATCGACGCGGTGGTGGGCGCCGCGCGACTCTACCAGGAGACCGGCACCGCACAGTACCGCGAGGTCATGACCTTCGTCGTGCTCGAGGGCGGCCTCGTCGCCGCCCTGGCCGGCGCCCAGCGGGCTTTATCTGCGTGCCAGTCGCTGCTACGGGCCCAGCTCGGCCAGCGGGTCAACGTCATGATTCTCGAGAAGGCGCTGCAGCTCGAGCTGGCGCAGTTCGAGGACTCCGAGTTCTACGACAAGCTGACGCGCGCGCGGCGCGAAGCCTCGAGCCGGCCTCTGTCGCTGGTCATGCGCACCTTCGGGCTCGCCCAGAACGCGGTCTCGCTGGTCAGCTACGGTGTGCTGCTGGCCCAGTTCTCCGGCTGGGCGGTACTCGTGCTCGTGCTCGCGGGCCTGCCGGCGTTTCTCGCCGAGGCGAAGTTTTCCGGCGATGCCTTCCGACTGTTCCGCTGGCGTTCGCCCGAGACGCGCATGCAGCTGTACCTCGAGACCGTGCTGGCGCGCGAGGATCACGCCAAGGAGGTGCAGCTGTTCGGGCTGGGTCCGCGGCTGCTCGACCGCTACCGGGCGATCTTCCAGAAGCTGTATCGGGAGGACCGCAACCTGACCCTGCGGCGCGACGGCTGGGGCTTCGTCCTCGGCCTGATCGGCACGCTGACCCTGTACGGCGCGTATGCCTGGGTCGCGGTCACGACCATCCTCGGCCAGATCACCCTGGGCCAGATGACCATGTACATCATGCTGTTCCGCCAGGGACAGTCGGCGGTCTCGGCCAGCCTGTCGGCGATCGGCGGCATGTACGAGGACAACCTCTACCTCTCGACGCTGTACGAGTTCCTGGAGACGCCTGTCCCGGTCCGGCAGGGCCTGTCCGCGCAGGGCCCGGATCCCGCCGACGGCATCCGCTTCGAGGGCGTGAGCTTCACTTACCCGGGCGCCGATGCGCCCGCCCTGTCGGGCATCGACCTGCACATCCGCCCGGGCGAATCCCTGGCGCTGGTCGGCGAGAACGGCTCCGGCAAGACCACTCTCATCAAGCTGCTGGCGCGGCTGTATTCGCCGACGACGGGCCGGGTCCTGCTCGACGGGCTCGACCTGCAGTCCTGGGACGAGAGCGCGCTGCGCCAGCGTATCGGCGTCATCTTCCAGGACTTCGCGCGCTACCAGCTCAAGGTCGGCGAGAATATCGGCGCGGGCGATGTGCGCCACTTCGAGGACGAGGCCCGCTGGCTCGAGGCCGCGAAGCTGGGCATGGCGCTGCCGTTCATCGAGTCACTGCCGGAGGGTTTTAGCGCGCAGCTCGGCAAATGGTTCAAGCAGGGACGCGAGCTGTCCGGCGGCCAGTGGCAGAAAGTCGCACTCGCGCGGGCCTTCATGCGCTCCGGGGCCGACATCCTCGTGCTCGACGAGCCGACCGCGGCCATGGACGCCGCCGCCGAGGCAACCATTTTCGAGCACTTCCGCGGCCTCACGCGGAACCGCATCGCCATCCTCATCTCGCATCGCTTTTCGACCGTGCGCATGGCCGACCAGATCGTGGTCATCGAGGGCGGACGGATCATCGAGCGCGGCAGCCACGAAGACCTCATGGTGCTGGATGGGCTCTATGCGCGGCTGTTCTCGCTGCAGGCGCGCGGTTACCGCTGAGCTTCGCCCGGGGCCTGGGAATGCACCAGGGCCAGCCGGACCCGGTTGCGTCCGGCCGACTTGGCCGCATAGAGCGCCCGGTCCGCAATGCCCAGCAACGCCCGCCGGCTCAGGCCGCTGCGCATCGTGGCCACGCCGACGCTCAGCGTCACGCGCGCGCCCGGAACAAGCAGGCCCCACTCCGTCGATTCCACGGCCACGCGGATTTTCTCGCAGGCCTCGTTCGCGGCCGCCATGTCGGCCTCCGGGAAGCAGAGCAGGAACTCCTCGCCACCGTAGCGCGCCACCAGGTCGGTCTCGCGGCAGCGTTCCGCGAGAATCCCCGCGATGGCCCTGAGGACCTCGTCGCCGGCGTCATGGGAAAAGTCGTCGTTGATACGCTTGAAGTCGTCGAGGTCCACGATCGCCAGCGCGAAGTCGCGGCCGTAGCGCTCGAACTCGGCGATCCGCTCTTCCAGGTACTCGTCGGCATAGCGGCGATTGTGGAGCCCCGTCAGCGGGTCGTGGGTCGCCATGCGCTCCAGTTCGCGGCTCTTCTCGCTGAGCTTGTGCGTGCGCTCCTCGACGAGCGCCTCCAGCCGCGAGCGAATGTGCGCGAGCTCGCGCAGCGTCAGCATGCCCAGGCTCAGCACCAGCAGCAGCAGCGCGACGGCCGACGTCTCCATCCTGTTGAACACGACCGCCACCAGGATGCCGCCGAGACCGGCGCCGGACTCGACGATGAATGCGAACACGCTGAAATGCATCGACAGGCGGCGCTCGACCAGGAGGTTGAGAACACGCATGCCGGCGTCGTTGATCGCCTGCATGCTCGCCAGCAGCAGCAACAGCGTCGCGACATCGCGCCATTGCATCTCGAGCAGCGGCACGGGCCCGCCAAGCACCTGGTAGAGCAGCCCGCACAGCAGGATCATGAGCGTCATCAGGCCGGCGTTGTGCAGGGCCGCGATCAGCACGTCGAGCAGGGCGCGGCCCTGCCGCAACCTGTGCCACGGGTAGAGCAGCGAAGCGGCGCCGTTGATCCACGCGGCTGCGACCGGACCCAGCACCAGGATGCCCGCCACCTGCGCGACGCGGTCGAAGGACACGTATCCCACGCGGGGATGCACATAGCCGACGGTGATCGTGAACAGGCCGAAGCCGAGAAAGAACACCAGGGTGCCGGCGCCATAGCCGGCCGGCAATGCGCCGTGGCGGCCGATTGCGAATGCAAGCGCCACCACGGCCGTGACGAACAGCGCGAGCGAATAGTAGAACTCGGGCCGGCGCAGTGCCTCGCCGAGCAAACTCCGGTCCCGTTCTCCGCTCGTGCTCATCCGCACATCACCCGCGAACCCTTGCTCAGCCGGCGAATAACCGCACGACCACCGGCAGCAGAAAAGCCGTCAGCAGCCCAGCCATGCCGAGCCCCAGGCCGGCGAAAGCCCCCGCCCGCAACCCGATGGTAAGCGCATGTGCGGTGCCAAAGCCATGCGCGGCGATACCGAGCGCGAAGCCCTGGGCCCGCTCGTCGCGGATGCCAGCGAGGTGGAACAGCGGTCGCGCGGCCACCGCGCCGACGGCGCCCGTCAGCAGGACGATGCCGGCCGCGAGCGATGGCAGCCCGCCGATCTGCTCGGCGATGCCCATGGCGATCGGCGTGGTCACGGACTTCGGCGCGATCGATAACAGCGTCTGGTCGCGCCCGCCGGCCAGCCAGGCGAGGCCGACCGCGCTGGATACCGCCACGCTGACCCCCAGGAAGCAGGCGAGCAACAGCGGCAGGAGCAGCCGCCGGATCTGGCGCAGGTTGTCGTACAGCGGGATGGCCAGCGCCACGGTCGCCGGGCCGAGCAGAAAGTGAATGAACTGCGCGCCCTCGAAATAGACATCGTAGGACGTCCCGGTGAGCAGCAGCAGCCCGATGAGCACGACCATGGCGACCAGCACGGGGTGTACCAGCGGGTGGCCGTTCAGCTTGCCGTTCAGCCAGGTGCTCGCGAGAAACACCGCCAGGGTCATGGTGAGCCAGACCAGGGGCTCGGCGGCGAGGTAGACCCAGATCTGGCCGAGGTCAGTCACCGGCCGCCTCCTCCGGTTCCGCGTAGCGGGCGATGAGCCAGCCGACCACCAGCATCGTCAGCAGGGTGCTGCCGACGATCGCGAGCAGGATCGGGAACCAGTCGGCCTTCAGCCGTGCGCCATGCGCAATGAGGCCGACGCCCGCCGGCACGAAAAACAGCGTCAGGTAGCTCAGCAGGCCGGTACCGGCGCGGCGCACCGGTTCCGTCGGCCCGCCGGCGACCACGAGGCCGAGCAGCAGGATGACCATCCCGGCGACCGGGCCGGGCACGGGCGCGCCGAGCAGGCGGACCAGCGCCTCCCCGGCAAGCTGGCATAGGAAGATGAGGGTCAGGCCTTGCAGCATGGACCGGCCCAGCGTGAACTGGCCCTGCTAGCGCTTCATGGAGTCGTAGAAATCCGCGTTGTTCTTGGTGTCCTGCAGCTTGGACAGCAGGAACTCCACCGCGGCGAGCTCGTCCATCGGATGCAGCAGCTTGCGCAGGATCCACATCTTCTGGAGCTCGTCGGGGGCCGTCAGGAGGTCCTCCCGGCGCGTGCCGGAACGATTGATATTCATGGCCGGGAAGATGCGTTTCTCGGCGATCCTGCGGTCGAGATGAATCTCGAGGTTGCCGGTGCCCTTGAACTCCTCGTAGATGACGTCGTCCATGCGCGAGCCGGTGTCGATCAGCGCGGTCGCGAGGATCGTGAGGCTGCCGCCCTCCTCGATGTTCCGGGCCGCGCCGAAGAAGCGCTTGGGCCGATGCAGCGCGTTGGCGTCGACGCCGCCCGTCAGGACCTTGCCGGACGAGGGCACGACCGTGTTGTAGGCGCGCGCCAGGCGGGTGATGGAATCGAGCAGGATGACCACGTCCTTCTTGTGCTCGACCAGGCGCTTGGCCTTCTCGATCACCATCTCGGCGACCTGCACG
>JBLRWH010000039.1:0-24997 GCA_047921395.1 Gammaproteobacteria bacterium | reverse complement strand
GTCACCTCGAACAGCACCTGCTCGTCGGCCAGCTGGCCGCCGTACAGCGCGCGCGCCGCGAGCCCGACGGTCAGCATCCCGGCATAAATGATCACTGCCCAGGACAGGGCGATGATCTTGCCGTCGCGCAGCGCCCGCGGGTCGCGCAGCGCCATGAAGCGGTTCACGACGTGCGGCTGGCCCGGATAGCCGAGGCCGATGCCGAGCGTGCCGAGCACGAACCCGACGGCGGCGATCCCCGCGGTCGGGGGCCCGCCACTCGACGGGCCCTGCGCGGCGAGCGCATCGAGCACGGCGCCCGGCCCGCCCGCCGCCGCCACGGCCGCGATCGGCACCACCAGCGCCGTCAGCGCCATGACCAGGCCCTGCAGCGTGTCCGTCACGCTCACCGCCCAGAAGCCGCCGAGCAGCGTGTACAGCAACACCACGGCCGCGCCGATCATGATGGCGGTGCGCATCTCCAGCTCGAAGGCGCTGGCGAAGGCGTTGCCCGCGGCCTGGAACTGGGCCGCGATGTAGAAGGTGAACGAGAACAGCACGATGCCCGAGGCGAGTACGACGACGCGGCGCGGCCAGCCGCGGGCCGCGTCGGGCCCGGCAAGAAACTCTGTCAACGTGATGGCCCCGCTCGCCCGGCTCGCGCGCATCAGGCGCGGCCCCACCCACAGCCAGTTGATGAGGAAGCCGGACAGCGTGGCCGGGAACAGCCACAGCGCGGGCCAGCCCCAAAGGTAGGCCATGCCGCTGACCGCCACCAGGGTCCAGGCCGACGACGAGGACGCGGACGCGCTGATGGCCGCGACCCAGCCGCCGAGGCGGCGCCCGCCCAGGAAGAAATCGCCCGTATCGCGCGTGCGCCGTGTCGCCCAGAGGCCGATCGCGACCAGCGCGACCTTGTAGACGACCAGCGTGTAGAAAATGGCCTCGGCCCGGCTCATGGCGCCCCCCGGTGTCGCAGGGCGGGAGTGTAGCAGCGCGCGTGGTTCTACAATGGCCGGATGAGCAAGCAGGCAGGACACGGCTGGCGCTTCTGGATCGACCGGGGCGGCACGTTCACCGACATCGTGGCGCGCCGCCCGGACGGGCGGCTGGAGACGCTGAAGCTGCTGTCGGAGGCGCCGGAGCGCTACGCGGACGCCGGCCTCGAAGGCATGCGCAGGCTGCTCGGCCTGGCGGACGCGGCGGGACTCGCCGAGGCGCCGATCGACGTCGTGCGCATGGGCACGACCGTCGCGACGAATGCCCTGCTCGAGCGCCGCGGCGAACCGACCCTGCTGGTCATCACCCGCGGCCTGGGCGACGTGCTGCTGATCGGCACGCAGCAACGGCCGCACCTGTTCGACCTCGACATCCGCCTCTCCCCGCCGCTCTACACTCGCGTCGTCGAGGCCGACGAGCGCCTTTCCGCCGCCGGGGAAGTGCTGCGCCCGCTGGATACGGAGGCGCTGGACGCGGCGCTGCGCGCGGCGCGCGCGACGGGCCTGGAGGCGGTCGCGATCGTCCTGCTGCACGGCTACCGCCATCCGGCGCACGAGCGCGCGGCGGCGCAGCTGGCCCGCGCCGCGGGCTTCACGCAGGTGTCGGTTTCGCACGAGGTCAGCCCGCTGGCCCGCATCGTGCCGCGCGGCGAGACGACGGTCGCGGACGCCTACCTGTCGCCGGTGCTCGGGCGCTACGTGGGGCGGCTGCGCGCGCCGCTGCGCGGCAAGCGCCTCCTGTTCATGCAGAGCAACGGCGGGCTCGCCGAGGCGGAACGCTTCCGCGGCCGCGACAGCGTGCTGTCGGGGCCCGCGGGCGGCGTCGTGGGCATGGCGGCGGCGGGCCTGCGCGCCGGCCGCGAACGGCTGATCGGTTTCGACATGGGCGGCACCTCGACCGATGTCTGTCTCTACGAGGGCGAGTTCGAGCGCAGCCAAGACAACCGTGTCGCCGGCGTGCGCCTGCAGGCGCCCATGCTGCTCATCCACACCGTCGCCGCCGGCGGCGGCTCCATCCTCGAGTTCGCCGACGGACGGTTCCAGGTCGGACCCGCCTCGGCCGGCGCCGATCCCGGGCCGGCCTGCTACGGTCTCGGCGGCCCCGCTACGGTCACCGATGCCAACCTGCTCCTCGGCCGGCTGCAGCCCGGCGCGGTGCCCGCGGTGTTCGGCCCGGGCGGCGACCGACCGCTGGATCGGGATGCGGCGGCGACGCGCCTGGCCGTGATCGCAGAACTTGTCGCGGCCTCCGGGGAGGCGCGCATGAGTGCGGAGGCGGTCGCGGCGGGTTTCCTCGAGATCGCGGTGGAGCGCATGGCCCGCGCGGTCAAGCAGGTCTCGGTGCGGCGGGGCGCCGATCCCGCGGCCTTCACGCTGTGTGGCTTCGGCGGCGCCGCGGGGCAGCATGCCTGCGACGTGGCCGACGCGCTCGACATCCGCGAGGTACTGCTGCCGCCCTTCGCCGGCGTGC
The DNA here is from genome assembly GCA_047921395.1 of Gammaproteobacteria bacterium. Taxonomy (GTDB): domain Bacteria; phylum Pseudomonadota; class Gammaproteobacteria; order Steroidobacterales; family XN24; genus XN24. The sequence continues at coordinate 22,549 of JBLRWH010000039.1, read as the reverse complement.
TCTCTGCCTGGGGCATCGGCCTGGCCGACCTGGTCGAGCTGCGCCAGGCGCCCGTGCAGGCCGAGCTCGACGCCGCCGTGCTGGCGCAGGCCGGCGACGTGCTGGCAAGGCTCGCGAGCGACGCGGCCGAAGCGCTGGTGGCGCAGGACGTGCCGCGCGAGGAGATCGCGACCGCGCATCGCCTGCGCCTGCGGTACGCGGGCAGCGACACGACGCTGGAGGTGCCGCTCGCCGGCGAGGCCGAGGTCCGCGCGGCCTTCGCGGCGGCCCACGAGCGGCGCTTCGGTTTCACCTCGGCCCACCGCCTGGTGCTTGAGTCCGTCGAGGCCGAGGCCCGCGGTGGCGGCCGCGCCCCGGCTGACACGGCGGCGGGCGCCCCGGCGGGAGAAGCGGCCCGGCGATCCACGTGCCGCGCCTGGCTGGACGGCGACTGGCGCGACGTCCCGCTGGTGCCGCGCGCCGCGCTCCTCTCCGGGGAGCTGCTGGAGGGACCGGCGCTGATTCCCGAGACCAACGCCACCACCTGGCTGGCACCGGGCTGGCGGGCGCAGGCGGACGCGCTCGGCAACCTGGTGCTATGCCGGCCCAGGCGGCGTCGCTCACGGCGAGCCTCGACGCATTCCGATCCGGTCCTCCTCGAGGTGTTCAACAATCGCTTCATGCACGTCGCCGAGCAGATGGGCGCGGTGCTGCAGAACACCGCCAGCTCGGTGAACATCAAGGAACGCCTCGACTATTCATGCGCGGTGTTCGATCCCGATGGCGGGCTCGTCGCCAACGCGCCGCATATGCCCGTGCATCTCGGCTCGATGGGCGAGAGCGTGCGTGCCGTCTTGGCGCGCTTCGGGGCGGGGATGGCGCCGGGCGACAGCTACGTGCTCAACGATCCCTACGAAGGCGGCACCCACCTGCCCGACATCACGGTCGTGACGCCGTTCTTCGGCGCCGGCGAGCGACCCCTGCTGTACGTTGCCTCGCGCGCGCACCACGCGGACATCGGCGGCCGGACGCCGGGCTCGATGCCGGCCGACAGCCGCCACATCGACGAGGAAGGCGTGCTGATCCAGGGCCTGCGGCTCGTGACCGCGGGCCGGTTCGACGAGGCGCCGATCCGGGCGCTGCTCGAAGCCGGCCGCTGGCCCGCGCGCAGTCCGGAGCAGAACCTCGCCGACCTGCGCGCGCAACTGGCCGCCAATCGTCGCGGCCTGGACGCGCTCCAGCGGATGATGGCCGAGTTCGGCCCTGAGGTCGTGCTCGCCTACATGGGCCATATCCAGCGCAACGCCGCCGAGGCCGTCAGGGACGTGCTCGCCACGCTGGCGGACGGGCAGTACGAATGGCGCATGGATGGCGGCGAGACCGTCCGGGTCGAGATCCGTGTGGATCGTGCCGCGCGCCGGGCGGTGATCGATTTCGCCGGCACGTCCGCGCAGTCCCCCGGCAACCTGAATGCGCCGGCCGCCATCTGCCGCGCCGCCGTGCTGTATGTCTTCCGCTGCCTCGTCCGTCGCGACATCCCGCTGAACGAGGGCTGCATGGCGCCGCTCGAATTGCGTATCCCCGAGGGTAGCCTGCTGAATCCGCGCTGGCCGGCCGCGGTGGCCGGCGGCAACGTCGAGACCTCGCAATGCGTCGTGGACGCACTGTTCGGCGCCCTCGGCGTCGTCGCCGCGGCCCAGGGCACGATGAACAACCTCAGCTTCGGCAATGCGCGGCACCAGTACTACGAGACGCTGTGCGGCGGGGCCGGCGCCGGCCGGGAGTTCGACGGCGCCTCGGCCGTGCACACGCACATGACCAACAGCCGCCTCACCGACCCGGAGATCCTGGAGTTGCGCCACCCGGTGCGCGTCGAGTCCTTCATGATCCGGCGCGGCTCCGGCGGCGCGGGCCGCCATCGTGGCGGCGACGGCGTCGTGCGCCGCCTGCTGTTCACCGAGGCGCTCGACGCGGCGCTGATCGCCAACCGCCGGCGCATTCCACCCTTCGGCCTCGAGGGCGGCGAACCGGGCCTCGCAGGGCGCAATCGCGTGCTCCGTGCGGACGGTACGAGCGAGGAACTGGCCGGCATCGCGGCCGTCGAGCTGGCCGCCGGCGATACGCTCGAGATCGCGACCCCGGGCGGCGGAGGGTTCGGCGCGAGCCCGTGATCCCGCTCACGCTCCTGCGGGGCGATCTCTGCTAGCGTTTTCACATGGATGGAGCAAACACGGCAGCACGCCGTGCCTGGGATGCGTACGCGGTCTGGCAGATCCTCCTGCACCGTCATCCGGTGCGCGTGCCGGACCCGTCCGGCTCCTGCGGGCACATCGACAGCGAGACTCGCGCCGAGTTCTGCGAAACGATCGCGGACTACCCGGATTTCCTGCAGGATGCCTTGCTGGTGATCGCCCATGCCGAAGGCTGCGCGACGGCCATGGCGGCACTCGACGCCGCGATCCGGGAACATCTCGCGGCACGCTGCGGTCGCCTCCCGGTGGCCGTCGACAGCCACGAGAGTGGATCGCCCGGCTAGGCCCGGCCCTCGAGCACCGCGCGCGCCTGTGCGGCGCGGTCCGCATCGGGATCGACCTGCGTCGGCACGGTATCCAGCCAGCGACGATGCACCTCGGGGAGCCCGTGCAGCTCGGCGCCCGCGCGGATCAGCGCGACGTACCAGTCCCAGGGCCGCAGCCCCGCCTCGACCTGCGTGGCATCCGCGCGCCACGTCAGCGCCGTGAGCTGACCCTCGGCAGTTTCCACCAGGACCTCCGCCGCGTGATAGCCCGCGCGTGCCGCGCCCAGCTTGTCGAGGTCCTGGGCCGGCACGCGGTAGAGCACGCCCGGCAGCCGGTCGTCCGCTGAACCGGTCGGGCAGGCGTTGGAGCGCCCCGCGCCATCGCGGCCGCGCTTGTTGAATGCGATCCGGTAGCCCGGCAACTCGCCGATCCCCACCACGATGGCGGCAGGAATCCGGCGCCTGAGCCAGCCCGGGTGGACGTTCGCGCCGTACGCGAAATACGGCACGCTGCCGCCCGGAAGCAGCGTCACCCGGCCTCCAGGCCGATTCCCTGCTCACCGCCTGTTTGCGCGTCGAACTCGCCGAGCCTCGCGCCGGGCTGCCGCATCGGCTGCGTGATCGCCCAACGTTCCGCAGACACCGGCGCCAGGCGGGCGCCATGCAGGCTCTGGCTGACGCGGTAGATGATGAAATCCCCGGGCCGGCGCGGCGCGAAACCGACCGTGAATTCCACCCGCGTCAGCCGCTGCGGCGCGGACACCTCGTTGACGTCGACGAACCAGGCTTCGCGCGGACCGCCGGCCAGGCGGCCGGAGAATCGCAGCGCCTCGAGCCAGCCGCTCAGCTGGCTGCGCAGTCGCTGTGCGAGATCGGAGCCCGGCGGCTCGAACACAACCCACCGCGTCCCCTGCAGCAGCGTGCGCTCGATCGACAGCGCCAGGCGGCGGGCCGCGAGCGAGCGCCAGGCCGGCACCGGGCACTCGACCGGCGCGAGGGTGCGATCGCCGTCGAGGACAATGCGGCCGCCGCGGCCGCGCACGATGACGTTGATGCCCGCCGCCTGCAGGCGGCGACATGCGTCCGGGTCCATCTCCACGACCGGCCGGAACGGCGCGCCGAGCACGGGCGCCGTATCGGCCGGCGTGCGCGACAGCGCGCCCGCGACCGCACCGACCGCGGATCGTCCCTCGCCGCGCGCGTCACCCGCCAGGGCCGGGAACAGGACGAGCGCGTTCTCGCCTGCGATGTTCAGGCGATTCAGCCAGGCGAGGGCCTGCTCCGCGTCCCGGGTCCGGGTCGGCGGCTCGAGCAACAGCATCGCACCCTGCCTGCGGCTGTAGCGCAGCGCCGCGAGCAGCAGGGTAGGGCCAGGCATCCGGCCATCCGCGCCGGGCGGCAGGCAGATGAAATCGATCGATCCGATGCCATCCAGCGCGAACAGGCCGCTGCCATGCGCGGAGGATCCAACGAGGTCATAGTCGGTCAGCGCGGCCCCATCCGCGCCGTCGTCCGCCGCGTCGACCCAGGCGACCGGATAGCCGGCCGCGGTGCTGATCGTCGCCGCGGGGCGAGTTGGCGGCGTAGCCCCACGGACGCGAACGAGGTGGGATTCCAGCAGCATGCCGGTGACGTAGCGCTCGGACGTGGGACACAGCGACAGGCGCGGATAGATCTCCTGGTCGGCCACGCGCTCCGTGCCGGGCGCGCGCAACCGCTGGACCACGAGGTTGAAGGTCAAGTCATCGGAAGCAGCGAGCTGGTCGTAATCCACCGAGGCCCGCAGGAACTCTTTGCGGCCGGGACTGAGGGCCTCGAGCTCGAGCACGCCCTCGCGCGCCGGCAGCCGGATCGTGCAGGGGCGCGCGCCGTTCGCTACCCTGACGATCGCCGCACGCTCGCCGCCCGCGATAAAGAAATCGTGCACGCAGCGCTGCAGCGGCTGGTCCATTCCCGAGATGCCGAAGTGGCGTTCGAATTCGTCCGCGCTCTCGACGATGACGGCCTCGTTCAGCGGGCCCCGCGGTGCGGCGCCGACGAAGGCGGCGAGACCCGCAGGGGACACGCCGAGCGTCGTCTCACGATCGGGTATCTCTTCGACGAGCATCCCGGAGGTGAGACTGTCAGCCATGCGTTACCTCGATACGAAATTGCGACACAGCGTACGCGATCGGGGCGCTCGGCGCGCTCATCCTGCCACCAGCACGAACAACAGCAGCAGCGCGCCGACCGCGAGCGTCAGGTGGGTGCGCACCTGCCGGTACCAACCGGGCAGCGTGCTCGCCATGGGCGGGCCGGCTTCCCAGGCGCGCACGGCAATGAACCCTGCCAGCAGCGCCCAGGCCGCCGTCACCGCCGGCAACAGCAATGCGGCCCACGCCAGCAGCGCGGGCAGGATGCTGATGGACATGCGCATCACGCGCATGCGCCCGCTGCCGAGCGCGACGCCCCAGTGGACCGCGCCGACGAATGCGAGGATGACTGCGCCATAGGCGATGAACTGGCTCTCGAAGTAGGCCTGGCGCGCATCGCCGCCGAGCGCGACGCCGAACAGCGCGGCCACGAACGGGATCAGGCCGGCATAACCGAGCCATCGACCCGCGGTGGGCGCGCCGCCGGACAGGCGTGGGTGCGCCAGCAACTCGGTCGGCCCGCCGATGAAGCGCCCGTCGAGGAACACCTGCGGCAGCGTCTTGTGGCCGGTCCATTCCTCCAGCACGTGGAAACGGTCTCGCGACGCAGCGTCGCCCATCGCCATCGTCACGATCCGATGCTCGAGCTCGAGCTCGTCGAGCCGCGCCACCAGGTCGCGAACGTCCGTGATCCGCGATACGAACAGCACGACCGGGGCGCTGCTGGCGTCCCTGCGCAAGGCGTCGAGGTGATCTGTACCCGTCATGAATTCCGGCGCTCGCATTCCAGCTTGCGAATACTGCGATGATAATAGCCGATGCAACATGGCCATCAACGCCCGAGGTAACAGACGATGACTTCCGGCATCGGCAAGCGCGGTGCGCCGCCCGCGGGACAGGGGCTCCGTGACGCCCTGCGCTGGTTGTCGGAGATCCGCCGCCACGACGCAGCCTCGATTGAGGAAGCCTGCCGGCGCTTCGACCTCTCGCCGCTCGACGAGGAGTTCCTCCTCGCGGAGGCGCGGCGGATTCGCGCCGCGCAGGAGGCCCCGGGCAGGGGCGACGCCGGATGAGCGAACTCGCGCTGGCCGAGCGCTACCCGGCGCTTTCCGAAGCGTTGCCAACGATCCCGCTGGGCGCGTGGCCGACCCCGCTGCAGGCCGCTGACCCGTCCGGCTTGCCCGGCCCATGCGCGGGTCTCTGGCTGAAACGCGATGACCGCTGCGCAACGCCGTATGGCGGCAACAAGGTCCGCAAGCTCGAGTTCCTGCTGGCCGATGCGCTGCGCAAGGGCCACGACGCCGTGTTCACCTTCGGCGTGGCCGGCTCAAACCACGCCCTGGCGACGGCAATCTACGCGGGCCAGGCGGGCCTCGAGGCGCTCCTGCTGCTGACGCCCCAGTCGAACTCGTCGTTCGTGGGCCGCAACCTCAAGCTGGGTCGCTGGGCCGGCGCCCGGCAGATTCATTGCGCCACCGAGGTCGAGGCGAACCGCAGGGCGCGCATCCTCGGCCTGCGCGGCCGCGGCATGTCCCTGCCGCCCTATCGCATCCCGGGCGGCGGCTCCTCGCCAGTGGGCACCGTCGGATTCGTCAACGCCGGCCTGGAACTCGCCGCGCAAGTGCGCGCGGGCGTGATGCCCGAACCGGATTATCTCTACGTGGCGTTGGGCACCATGGGTACTGCCGCCGGACTCGCCCTGGGGCTCGCCGCTGCCGGGCTGCGCACGAAGCTGGTCCTGGTGCGCGTGGTGCGCGCTGATATCGCCAGCCCGCAACGCTTCCGCAGGCTCTACCATGGCGCCGCGCGCCTGCTGCACCGGCACGACCCGCGCTTCCCGCTCGCGCCGCTCGACACTACCCGCATCGAGGTGCGCCACGAGTTCATCGGCCCCGGCTATGCGCGCTTCACCCCGGAAGGCATGTCCGCCCTGGCCCTGGCCCGGCAGGCCTTCGGCATCGGCCTGGAAGGGACTTACACGGGCAAGGCTTTCGCCTGCCTGCTGGCCGATCTCCAGGCCGGGCGGCTCGCCGGGCGCCACGCCGTGTTCTGGAATACCTACAACGGCCAGCCGATGCCGGCGGAAGCAATGGCCATCGATTACCGCGAGCTGCCGCCGCCGTTCCACCGTTACTTCGAGACCCCCTACCAACCCCTGGACCCGCTTTTCGCCAGCCGCTGACAGGATTCCCGGAAGCCGCGGCCTCGGGATGTCACAGGCCCGCTGAGCGAAGTTGAAATGTTTGAGCGAAGCGGGCCTGTGCCGGCCCGAGGCCTCGCCACCGCAGAAACGTCAGAAGGCGGCGAAGCTGTCGAGCCCCCGCAAGAGGAGGTCCCAGCGCGCCTCCACGGCCTCTCGCGCTGCAACGGCCGGGAAGCCGTGGATCAGTGCGGCGCGCGCGAAGATCCAGCCGATCGCATCGTGCGGACCGAGGCTCAGGAAAAAGCCGAGCTGCGGCGCGTCCCACGCCTCCGGCGCGCGTCCCTCTGCCACTTGCACGATGGTGTCGGCGACGTGCCGTCCCTTGCGCACGGCGGTCTGCGCCGTCGCCGCATCGAAGGGCACATCGAGCCAGCGAGCGCAGTCGCCAGCCGTGAAGATTCCGGGCAAGGGTTTCCCCCGGTGCAGCACGCGCCCGGCGGCATCGGCGTCGATCTGCCTGGCGCTGGGCCCGGTGCACAGCAGGACCCCGGCGGCCGAAGCAGACGCGTCGCCGTCCGGGCCGGCCATGCGCACCCTGCCGCGCCCGAACGACTGGTAGCGGGTGCCGAGCCTGAGCTCCAGGTCGAGCTCGTCGAGGCGATCGAGCACCTCGCGCCGCAGGGCCTTCGGCTCCGCGGGCAGGATGCTCGCACCGGCCTCGATCAGGCCCAGCGGCGCGCCCTTCGGCCGGGCCGCGGCGAGTTCGAACAGGCATTGCAGCCCGCTGGCGCCGGCGCCGACCACCCACGCCCGCTCCTCCGCCGCCGCAAGGCGCTTGAAGGCGTTGACGCCGGGGCCGGTCGCCAGCGCTTCCAACGGCACCGGCAGCGTGCGACTGCGCGACACCCGGCCGGGATTGCCCGCCAGGCCGGTGGTGACGACCAGCGCGTCGAACTCGAGGTCGCGGCGCCCGACCCGGACGCTGCCCGCCCTGGACCACTCGACGAGCCGCTCGGACGACCAATCCAGTCGGTCAACGTGATGGCGGAACTCCCAGCGGCGCGCAATCGGCCCGAAGTCCGCCCGCAGGGACGAAAGCGGCTTGCGCAGCGTCTCGTGCAGCAACGTTCGCCGCAGGTGCCAGCGGCCGGGATCGACAAGGTGCCGCTCTGCGTCGGGCGCCACCCGGGCAAGCCGCGCCAGGCAGGCCAGCCCGGCATAACCGCCGCCGATGACAACAATCCTCACGCCTGCGCCCGGCGCGAGCGGAACTGCCAGCGCGCCAGGACGACGCCGAGCAGGATCAGTCCCAGCGCCGCGAAGGCGCGAGTGGGCAGTCGCTCGCCCAGCGCCAGCGCGCCGAGCACCACGGCCCAGACCGGGATCAGGTAGTTGATCAACGACAGGAACGTCGGCCCGGCGCGCGCCACCAGGCTGAAATACACCACCGTCGCGAGCGCGGTGGACAGCGCGCCGAGCGCCAGCAGCGCGAGCGCAGGGCCGAGGCCGACGACGGCGTGTACCGCCGCGGGGTCGCCCTCGCGCAGGCCGGCGACGACCAGGAAGGCGCCTGCCACGAGCCCCGCGATGGTCAGCACGGCGCTGGAGGTGATGACGGGATGCAGCACCGGCCCGCGGCGCGCGATGATCGCCGCCACCCCGTAGCAGGCGGCCGCGCCGAGGACCGCGAGCTGGGCGATGAACGAGGCCTCGCGCCCGATCATCGCCGCGCGCGCGTCGGGGCCGGTCAGCACCAGCACCCCGAGGAAGCCGAGGGCGAAGCCCGCCAGGCGGCGCGACGTGAGCCGCTCCCCGGCGACGAAGAAGTGTGCCAGTAACAGGGTGATCAACGGCATCACCGCCATGAGGATCCCGGTGAGCCCGGAGGGGATATCTTGCTGGCCCCAGGCGATGAGAAAGAACGGCAGCGCGTTACCCACCAGCGCCATGAAAAGGAAGAACAGCCAGGCTCGCGGCGTCCAGGGCGGGCGGCGCTGCATCAGCACCAGCAGCAACACCAGCACGCCGGCGCCGATCAGCAGCCGTCCCGCGGTGATGGCGACTGGCGTGAACGCGTCCAGCGAGACGCGCACCAGCAGGAAGGAGCTGCCCCACAGGACCACCAGCGCCAGCAACAGGCCCCACTCGGCGGGACCCTGGCGCAGCGCGCCGTGCGACGGAGCGGCCGCCCGGGATGGCATCAAGGGGCGCGCTCAGCGGGTCCCGGGCGAATCCGCCGGGCGGGACGGCTCAGCGTGTCCCGGGCGGGCGGTCTCGCGCCGGGCATGCTCGCGCTCCGCTTCCTCCCGTTCGCGCGCCTTGCGGCGGATTTCCTCCAGCATCAGCTTCAACCAGTCGTTCAACGCAATTGCCTCCTTGGCAGAAACAGCGGGGCAAGGGCCAGGCCGGCGACGAAGCCGCCCAGGTGCGCCCGGAATGCGACGCCCCCCTCGCCCGATGGCGCCACCAGCGACGAGATGAGCTGGATGGCGAACCAGAGCCCGAGCACCCAGACCGCCGGCAGCCTGATCACCTTCAGGATAAAGCCAATCGGCACCAGCACCAGCACGCGTGCCCGCGGAAACAGCAACAGGTACGCCCCGAGCACGCCCGAGATCGCCCCGGAGGCGCCGACCATCGGCACCCTCGCCTCGGGGGCGGGCAGCGCCTGGGCGAACACGGCGGCCACGCCGCAGGCCAGGTAGAACGCCAGGAACCGGATGCGCCCCATGCGATCCTCGATGTTGTCGCCGAAAATCCACAGGTAAAGCATGTTGCCCACCAGGTGCATCCAGCCGCCATGCAGAAACATCGAGGTCACGACCGTTGCCGCGGGCGGCACCATGGCGATCTCCGCCGGGAGCTGCGCGTAGCCGAACAGGGATGCCGGAATCACGCCCAGCGAGAAAATCACCCGGTTGAAGTGGGGCGCGCCGGCCGAGACCTGCCACAGGAAGACCAGCACGCAGGCGGCCACCAGCGCCCAGGTCACGACCGGCGTGGAGGCCACCGGGTTCTCGTCACGCAGCGGGATCATGGTCGGGCCGGTGCGCCGCGGCACTGCGCCGCAGCGCTCAGGATTTTCCCTCCCGGTAGCGTCCTGCCCCCAGCCTGATGGCACGGCCCTTGAGCTCGCGCATGGTCTGCTTGACCAGGCGGCGCAGCGGGCCGCGCCAGCGCCCCGCGTCGCGCAGGGTGTCCCGGAGCACGTCGAGGTCCTGCAGTTCGCCCAGCACGTCGGCCAGCTTCTTCAGCGTCGCCCGCTCCATCCGGTCCAGTGGGCGCCCGGACAATTCGCGCTGGTGCAACTCGCGCTTGGCGGCCTTGCGGAATTCGTGGCAGCGCGGCAGTGAGGACCTGGCCAGGGCGCGCCTGAAGGCCGCGGCGGAGTCCGCCCACGCATCGGCCAGGCCCGCGTCCAGCGCGGCGGCATCGACGCGCTCGAACGACAAGGCCTGCACGTCGTGCGACACCCGGCGCAGCGAATCGGCGGCCGTGGTCGCGATCGGGCGCGGCAACCCCGGCGGTTTGGCAGCCTCCGCACGGCATTGCGCGAGCCAGTCCGCCAGCGCCTCGAGCGCCTCCAGCTGGCCCGGGTCTGCGCGCAGGCGCAGTCGCGCCAGCGTCTCGTCGGTCGCATGAGCATCGCGCAAGGCGGCCAGTTTCCGCGCCACCGCGGCGCAGCGCTTCTCGAGGCGCCGCGTGGGCAGGACATCGCCGCACAGCCGGAGCAGCGCACGGCTGCGTTTCAGGTCCTTGCGCACCTCGTGCACCACCCAGGCCGGGGGCAGCGAGGGGTCCTCGAGTCGTTCGATGCAGCGCCCCAGACGCTGCTCGAGCGTTTCGCCGACCCCGCCGGGCGCAGGACCCTCATCGGGCGGCAACGCCACCGATGCTCGATGAAAGTCGCCGCCCATATTCATGGCCCGAATTGTAGCGCAGCGCCGCATCGGGAGTATCCTCGTGAAAACACGGAGGCATAGAGGCAAGCGATGAGCCGGATGTCATCATCACTCGAGGCGCTGCGCGCCCGGGGACGCCCGATCCCGATGGATGCCGCGGCGCGCCAGGCCTGGGCCGCGCAGTTCAATGCCCTGCCCGGCATGAGCGTGATGGGCGCCGCGCTGGATCTCTCGGACCCGCTCGTGGTGAGGGTGCACCTGTCCGAGATCAGGCCCCACCACCAGGGCGGCATGGGCAGCGCCGCCGTCAACGGCGCGGTGATCGCGGGCCTGTTTGACGCCGCGCTCGGCGTCGCCGGCGTGATCCAGTTTCCCGGCCGGCGGGCAGGCACTGTGGAGCTGTCGGTCAAGTTCCTGCGGCCGACCCGGGGGAGCTCTGTCGATGCCTTTGCGGTCACCCTGAAACGCGCCGAAGGCCTGGCGTTCATGGAGGGCGAGCTATGGAGCGAGAGCAAGCTCTGCGCCGTCGCCACCGGCATGGTTTCTACAGCGCGGGGCGTCGCCGACGACTAGAATGAACGGGCCTGTAACCCGAGGAGCCACACCGATGCTGCCCGATCGATTCTCTGCAAGAATGCTTGCCCCGCTCGCCTTGCTGGCAGCCGGCCTGTGGACCCCCGCCGCCGAGGCCGCGGGCGTGCTGCAATTCCTCGAGCCCCGCCTGAACGTTCTCGAGGGCGGGACCTACGACATCACGGTCATTCGCAGCGGCAGCGCCAGCGGCGACGTCACCGTCGTCCTGAATGTCAGCCTCGGCGGTACGGCCACGCTCGGCGAGGACTACACCGTGGAACTGCCGCTCGGCGTCATCAGCATCCCGGACGGCGAGCTGTTCGGCCGGGCCAGCGTGGAGGTCCTTTCGGATACGCGCGTCGAGGGCACGGAATACGCCATCTTCACTCTCGCCAACCCGACGAACGCGACGCTGGCGGTCGAGAACAGCCTGCTGCTGCAGATCGAGGACGAAGAGCCCGCCCAGGCGGCCTTCACGATCGCCGGCACCGGAGTACAGCGCGTCCTTGCGGGCGCGGAATTGCCGATCGAAGTGACGCGCAGTGGCCTGGCGTCCGAAACCCTGTCGGTGGTGCTGCTCGGCGTGCCCGGCACGGCCGCGCTCGGCCTCGACTACAGCGACCTGACGACCACCCTCGAGTTCGCCCCGGCGGTGACCAGCGCGGCGGCCGCGCTGTCCACCATTGCTCCCGTGGAACCCAGTTTCCCGCGCACCCTCAGCCTGATGCTCGCCAACCCGACGCCATCGGGCCAGGCGGCGTTCACCGGGATCGGCCCGCTGGTCATCATCGAGGACGAGGCGGCGGAGCGCGCCGGCGAATTCTCGCTGTTCACCAGCACCACCGAAGTCACCGAGGACGTCGGCACCATCAGCTTCACCGTGGACCGCAACCGGGGCAGCACCGGCGCCGTCTCGGTCAGCTGGGTCGCGGTGGACGGCGAGGGCGACAACGCGGCGGCGGCCGGCGTCGATTATGTGGCCACGACCGGGACACTGAACTTCGCCGAAGGCGAGACGCGCAGGACCTTCCAGGTCCAGGTCGTGGAGAGTGACAGCGCGCGACGGCAGCGTCATTTCGACGTCGCGCTGGCGAATCCCACGGGGCGCTCGGGGCTCAACCCGCAGGCCCGGCGCGTGACCGTGACCATCCTGGCGGACGACGGCGCAGACAAGGATGACTGCCGGGGCTTCTGCGACTGCTTCATCGCGACGGCCGCCTGGGGCAGCTGGATGGACCCGCATGTGAGCACCCTGCGCGCCTTCCGCGACGAGGTCCTCATGCGTTACGGGCCGGGACGCGCGTTCGTCGCCTTCTACTACCGCAACTCGCCGCCGCTGGCCGAATGGATCAGCCGCCACGAGTCACGGCGCGCGGTGGCGCGGGCGGCTCTCGCGCCGGTGGTGTTCGCGATCGAGCGGCCCGCCGCCGCAGGCGGACTGCTGCTGCTCGGCATGCTGGTGGTGGTGAATCTGCGTCGCGGCGCCACGCGAAACAGGCAGGCATGAAAAAGAACGTTCTCATCACGGGTGCCTCGACCGGGCTCGGGCGCAGCGTGGCGCTCAGCCTCGCGGCCTCGGGCTGGCGGGTCTTCGCGGGCATCCGCAAGGTCGCCGACGGCAAGGCGCTGACCGCCGCGGCGGAGGGGGAGCTGATCCCCGTCCGGCTCGATGTCGCGAAGCACGATTCCGTCGTCGCCGGCATCGAGCAGGTGCGCGCGGTCACCAACGGCGAGCTGCATGGTCTCATCAACAACGCCGGCGTCTATCTCGGCGGGCCGCTGGAACTGATGCAGCCCCAAGAGATCGAGCAGACTTTTGCGGTCAACGTCACCGGCCTGCTGCTCGTCACGCGGGCCTGCCTGCCGATGCTCAGGGCCGCACAGGGCCGGATCATCAACATCAGTTCCATCTCGGGCCTGATCGCCATGCCGGGCGTGAGCGTGTACGCGGCCTCCAAGCACGGCGTCGAGGCCATCACCGACTCGTTGCGCGTGGAGCTCGATCCCTTCGGCGTGAAAGTCATCGCGGTGGAGCCCGGCGGCATCAAGACGCCGATCTGGGAGAAGGGCGCGGCGCGGGACGCCGCCGTGCCTGACGATGCCGAGACGACTACGCTCCGCGAGCTGTATGCGCCGCTGGTGAAGCTGCTGCAGAAGCTGAACGCGCGGCCCGGCGGGCTGCCGCCCGAGGACGTGGCCGCAGTCGTGATCGACGCGCTGGAGTCGAGCCGGCCGAAGCACCGCTACCTGGTGGGCAAGGATGCCAAGTCGCTCTCGTTGCTCGGCCGCCTCCCTGTCATGCTGCGCGACCGCGCCATCGCCTCGAAGGTCTGGCGCTAGCCCGAAGCCGCAACCGCGGGCCGCCCGGGCGTTCGCTCAATGCGATGCCTGGGCGACCTGGTCCCGCTCGACTTCCTTGTAGTTGCCGCGCGCGCGGTTCTCGACCCGCGGCGCAAGCGCCAGCCACTCGCCCGGTGCCGGACTGCCAGTTGCGACCGGGAGCGGGACGCCCATACCTGCCTCGCTGACGGCCGCCGCGCGCGCCCAGTCGACAGTGTGCTCGCCGGCCCGGTCGCGCAGGATTTCCAGGCCCGTCGTCCAGTCGTCATGGCCATCGTCGAGATGGCCGTGCGCCTCGAACAGCAGCTGGCCGTCCTGCCAGCCGGCCAGCCATGGCTGGTCCAGCATTGCGACCGGCGTGCCCGGCGGCAGGCGATCGAACAGCTGCTCGATGTCCTCGGGGTAGAGCCGGATGCAGCCATGGCTGACCCGCATCCCGACGCCGGCCGGCTTGTTCGTGCCGTGCAGGAGATAGAGCGGATCGCTCAGGCGCACCGCGTGGCGGCCGAGGGGGTTATCGGGCCCCGGCGGCACCACCGCCGGCAGCGGGGTGCCCGCCTCCGCGTGGGCGCGGCGGACCGAGGCCGGGGGATGCCAGGCCGGGTCCTTGGCACGCGAGATGACCTCGAACACCCCGAGCGGCGTCGCCCAGCCCAGCTTGCCGATGCCGATCGGGTGCGTGATGACCGTCTGCCGTCCCGCCGCATCGGGGGGGCCGAACCACCACAGCCGCATCGCGGGCAGGTTGACGATCACGCCCTCGCGCGGGGCGTCGGGAATAATGTGCACCGTCGGCAGGAGGACTTCCGTGCCCTCGCCCGGGATCCAGGGATCGATGCCGGGGTTGGCCGCCCGCAGCTCGTCATAGCCGAGGTTGAAGCGCCGGGCGATGTCGGTGAACGTGTCCTCGTGGCTCGCGATCACCTTCTGTGGTCGGCCGACCACCTGCGTCTCGCGATCCACGCCCTCGAACACATCGGCGCGCTCGAGCTCGGCCCACGCCGGGAGGCTCTCGACGAGCGGCTCTGGCGGGTGGGGCAGCACCGTGCAACCCGCCTGCAAGATCGCCACGCCGAGGACCATCCCCGCGCAGCGCGCCAGGCGACGCCAGGGCCGGACACGAATCGGTGCCATGCTTCCCGCTCCGGTCCGTGGGTCAACGCCAGCGCGGCAGAAAGCCGCCGAGGCGCCCTTCTTCCATCGCGGCGGAGAGTTTCTCGATGAGCCGCTTGTGGCCGCGCCATTCCACTCGCCACGCGTCAGCCTCATCGACGATGCGCGCCAGCCAGTCGTCGCTCGTGCCGATCTCGTCGACGAGCCCGAGCTCCAGCGCACGCGTGCCATACCAGTGCTCTCCGGTGGCGACCCGCTCGAGGTCCAGGCCCGGCCGGTGCTTCAGGACCATGGCCTGGAACAGGTCATGCACGTCTTCGAGTTCCTCGCGCAGCTTGTCGCGATCCGCGTCGGTCACCTCGCCGAACATGCTGACCGTGCGCTTGAACTTGCCCGCCTTGACCTGCTCCACGGTCACGCCGCGCTCGTCCAGCAGGCGGCGAAAGTTCGGAATCTGCGCCAACACGCCGATCGAGCCCACGACCGCGAACGGCGCGGCCAGGATCCGGTCGGCGACACAGGCCATCAGGTAGCCGCCGCTGGCCGCTACCTTGTCCACCGCCACGGTCAGCGGGATGCCGCGTTCCTTCACGCGCACGAGTTGCGACGCGGCGAGGCCGTGCTCGTGCACCAGGCCGCCGGCGTTCTCCAGCCGCACCAGCACTTCGTCGCCCTCCTCGGCCACCGCGAGCACCGCGCTGACTTCCTCGCGCAGCGAGGCGGTCGCCGTCGCGCGGATGTCGCCGCGGAAGTCCAGCACGAACACGCGTTTGCGGCGCTGCCCCTGCGCGGCCTTGGCCTCCTGCTTGCGCTGTTTCACCAGGCGCTTGCGCTCGCCCTTGGACAGCAGGGCCTGGCGCAGGCCGTCCGCCGCATTGCGCAGCCGCGAGTTCAGGCTGGTGACCTTCAGGCCCTCGGATTCGCGGCTGCGGCGCGAGAGGTTCACCAGCATCCCGGCCACGAAGGTGATGGCCGCCACGAGGGTGACGGTCTTCGCAAGAAACAGGATGAATTCCAGCAATGCCTCGGTCACGGTGCGTTCTCTCTATTGCCGAGCGGTGCGCGGGCTGGCGCTATGGTATCGCAACACGAAGCACGCTCGCCTTCCTCCGCGCCGACCTCCGCTCCAGCCTCGAAGAGAAGAGTTTCGCGCAGAGCCGCAGAGGGGCAAAGGCACGCAGGGAATTTTTCATGTGGAAAAAACGGGTGCTGGCGCCATCGCGGCCACCGGACCAAATGAGCCGTCCGAGGCAACCCACACACCCACCCCTCCGTGCCTCTGCTTCTCCGCGCCTCCGCGCGCGCCCGCAGGGCGCGATTTCCCCCGCGGCTACAGGCCGACGTTGTTCTGCTCGAACACGCGGTCGGCACGGTAACTGGAGCGTACCAGCGGCCCGGACACGACCTCGAGGAAGCCCATCTCGAGTCCGATGCGCCGATACTCGGCGAACTCGTCGGGCGTCACGAACCGCTCCACCGCGAGGTGGTTCTGCGTCGGCCTCAGGTACTGGCCGAAGGTCACGATATCCACGGCGGCGGCCTTCAGGTCGGCCATCGTCTCGCGGATTTCCGCGTCGGTCTCGCCGAGGCCGAGCATCAGGCTGGTCTTAGTCAGCACGCCGGGGCGGAAGCGCTTGGCGTACGCGAGGACCTCGAGGGTCTGCTCGTAGCCGGCCCGCGCGTCGCGTACCGGGTGCGTCAGGCGCCTGACGGTCTCGACGTTCTGCGCGTAGACCTCCAGGCCGGAATCGACGACGGTCTCGATGGCCGCAAGGTCGCCGCGGAAGTCGGGCGTCAGCGCCTCGACCGCGGTGTCCGGGTTGCGCGCCTTGATGGCGCGGACACAGGCGGCATAGTGGGCGGCGCCGCCGTCCGGCAGGTCGTCGCGATCGACGCTGGTGATGACGACATAGCGCAGCCCCATGAGCTGCACCGAGCGCGCGGCGTTGGCCGGCTCCTCGGCGTCCAGCCAGCCGCGCGGGTTGCCGGTGTCCACCGCGCAGAACCGGCAGGCCCGCGTGCAGACGGAGCCCATGATCATCAGCGTGGCGGTGCCGTTGTTCCAGCACTCGCCGATGTTCGGGCACATGGATTCCTCGCACACCGTGGCGAGGCGATGCTCGCGCACGTTCTGCTTCACCCTCGAGAAGCCTTCGCCGGACGGCATCTTCGCGCGCAGCCAGGGCGGCTTGCGTCCCACCGGCGCGGGTTCCGCGCGGCGGTTCTGCTTCACACCGTTCTTGATGGCCGCGACACCGTGCTCGTTGCGGAACTTGGTCCCGCTCGGCACGACGGCCGGCTGCACGATCGGGATGCCCTTGAAATTTGATTCCATGGGCCGGAATTCTCTCACGGGACCGGAGACTGCGGTAAACCCTTAGTTGCTAATGCGAACTATTCGCATTAAAGTCAACGACAATCGTCTTGCTGTCCAGGATCGCCATGATTCCCACGCACCGGTTTGTTGCCCTCTTTGTCCTCGCCGCCACACTTGGCTCGCTGGCCGTCGCGGCCGGCTGCAGCCGCGAGTCCGACAATGGCGCGGGTGCGGGCGTCATCAACATCTATTCCGCGCGGCATTACCAGAGCGACGAGGCCCTCTACCAGGCGTTCACGGATTCCACCGGGATCAAGGTCCGGCGGATCGAGGGCACGGACGACGCGCTCATCGAGCGCATGCTACAGGAAGGCGCCGCCAGCCCCGCCGATATCCTGTTCACGGTGGACGCGGGTCGCCTCTGGCGCGCCGAGCAGGCGGGGGTGTTCCAGGCCGTCGAGTCGCCGGTGCTGAAGGAGCGCATTCCCGCCCAGCTTCGCCATCCAGAGGGCAAGTGGTTCGGCTTCTCGAGCAGGGCGCGCCTGATCCTGTACGACGCCGGGCGCATCGAGGCGGGTGCGATCACGCGCTACGAGGACCTGGCGGATCCGCGCTGGGTCGGCGAAATATGCGTGCGGTCCGGCGGACATATCTACAACCTCTCGCTGATGGCCTCGATGATCGCGCATCACGGCCTCGAGGCCGCGGAAGCATGGGCGCGCGGCGTCGTCGCCAACCTGGCGCGGAATCCCCAAGGCGGCGACACCGACCAGATCCGGGCCGTCGCCGCGGGCGGGTGCGGCATCGCCATCGCGAACAGCTACTATTTCGCGCGCCTGATCGGCTCGGACGACCCCGCGGATCGCGCCGTCGTCGACAAGCTCGGCTGGGTCTTCCCGAACCAAGACGACCGCGGCACGCATGTCAACATCTCCGGCGCGGGGATCGCGGTCAACGCGCCGAACCCCGGGCAGGCGCTCGCCTTCCTGGAGTTCCTTGCCTCGCCCGAGGCCCAGACGCGCTTCGCCCGCGGCAACAACGAATATCCCGTGGTCGCCGGCGCGGCGCTCGACAACCCGGCGCTGGAACAGCTGGGACCGTTCAAGGCGGACGAGCTCGACGCGGCGCTCTACGGGGTGCACCAGGCCGAGGCCCAGCGCGCGCTCGACCGGGCCGGCTGGAAGTAGAGCCCTTTCGCGATGCGCCAGCGACGCGGCCTGCCGGCGCTGCCCACCGCGGCCATGCTGGTCGCGGCCTTGGTGGCACTGCCGGTGCTCACGGTTGCGCTGCACCTGTTCCTGCCCGACGAGGGGGCCTGGCGCCACATCGCACGCGTGCTGCTGCCCGAGTACATCGGCAACACGCTGCTGCTGGTCTCCGGCACGGCCTTCGGCGTGCTCGCGCTCGGACTGTCCACAGCGTGGCTGGTGGCGGTATGCCGCTTCCCGGGCCGGCGCATTCTCGAGTGGGCCCTGGTGCTGCCGCTTGCCTTCCCGGCCTACGTGATCGCCTACACGTACACGGACCTGCTGCAGGTCTCGGGACCCATCCAGACCTTCATCCGCGACGCGACCGGCCTGTCCGCGCGCGACTACTGGTTTCCGCCGATCCGCTCGCTGGGCGGGGCGATCGCAATGCTCTCGCTGGTGCTTTATCCCTACGTCTACCTGCTCGCGCGCGCCGCCTTTGTGCAGCAATCCAGCGGCATCCTCGAGGCCGCCCGCACGCTCGGCTGCAGCCCCTGGGGCGCCTTCCTGAGGGTGGCGCTGCCCATGGCGCGCCCGGCGCTGGTCGCGGGCGTGCTGCTCGCCCTGATGGAGACGCTCGCGGACTTCGGCACGGTCGCGTATTTCGGCGTCCCAGTGTTCACGACCGGGATCTACCGCGCCTGGTTCTCGCTGGGCGATCCGGTCTCGGCGGCGAAGCTGTCCGCGGTGCTGCTCGCCTTCGTGTTCACGCTGGTGGCGCTGGAGCGCTGGAACCGCGGCGGGATGCGCTTCCACCAGCTCGGCGCGCCCGCTGCCGAGCGCAAGCCTTATGAGCTCTCTGGGGGACGTGCCGCGCTGGCCATCATCGTCTGCCTCGTGCCGCTCGGCTTCGGCTTCGTGCTGCCCGCCGGGCGCCTCGCCTGGCTCGCGTGGATCGGCGGCGACGCGCAATTCGGGGCCCGCTATTTCGGGCTGTTGTGGAACAGCGTCAGCCTCGCGGGCATCAGCGCGATCGTCGCCGTGTCGGCCGCGGTGGTCGTCGGCTATGGACTGCGCCTGCGGCCGGGCGCGCCGATGCGCCTCGCGCACCGCGTCGCCGGACTCGGCTACGCGATCCCGGGCTCGGTCATCGCCGTCGGCGTCCTGATCCCGCTGGCGCTGGCGGACCAGGGGCTGCGCGCCTGGCTGTCGTCCTGGTTCGGCGTCGAGACCGGCCTGCTCCTGACCGGCGGCATCCTCGGCCTGCTGTTCGCCTATGTCGCGCGGTTCCTGGCGGTGTCGCTGCAGAGCGTCGATGCGGGCCTGGCGCGCATCACCCCCGCGATGGACGACGCGGCGCGGGCGCTGGGCGACGGGCCGGGCCGCACGCTGCGCCGGGTGCACCTGCCCATCCTGCGCGCGAACCTCTTCACGGCGGGGCTGATCGTGTTCGTGGATGTCATGAAAGAGCTGCCGGCCACGCTCATCCTCCGGCCCTTCGACTTCGACACGCTCGCCGTGCAGGCCTACAAGCTGGCGGCGGACGAACGTCTCGCCGAGGCGTCGACGGCGTCGCTGGCGATCGTCGTCGCGGGCTTGATCCCCGTGATCCTGCTGGCGCGGCAGGTGTCCCGCCCGGCGGCGCGGCGGCAGCGCAGCGAGGCGGCGACGCTCATGGAGCCAGTCTCCGCCTGAGCCGTCGCCACGAGCGCGGCCTCGCTGACACGCGCAGTGCGGGACCCGGCCGGCGTCAGGCTTTGAGCGTGGCCATGTCGATCACGAAGCGGTAGCGCACGTCGCCGCGCTGCATGCGCTCGTAGGCCGCATCGAGGTTGCGGATGTCCAGCATCTCCACGTCGCAGACGATGCCGTGCTCGGCACAGAAATCGAGCATCTCCTGGGTTTCAGGCAGGCCGCCGATCAGGGACCCTGCCAGCTTGCGGCGGCCGAAGATCAGCGGGCCCGCATCCACCGGGGGGTCCACCGGCTCGGGCATGCCGACCATGATGCAGGTGCCGTCGCGCTTCAGCGCCGCCACGTACGGATTGATGTCGTGTGCCACCGGCACGGTGTCCAGGATGAAGTCGAAGGTGCCGGCGACGGCGTTCATCTGCTCCGGATCGGTCGAGATCACCACGCGGTGCGCACCCTGCCGCGTGGCCTCGGCCCGCTTGTCCTCGGAACGGGTGAACAACGTGACCTCCGCGCCGAGCGCGCGCGCGAACTTGACGCCCATGTGCCCAAGCCCGCCCATGCCGACGATGCCGATGCGATGGCCCGCGCCCACGCCGAAGTATTTCAGCGGCGAGTAGGTCGTGATCCCTGCGCACAGCAGCGGCGCGGCCGCGGCCGGATCCAGCTCGGCGGGAACCCGCAGCACGAAGCGGTCGCTGACCACGATGCGCTCGGAATAGCCGCCGTAGGTCCAGCTGCCGTCGTGGCGATCCTGGCTGTTGTAGGTGAGTGTCCAGCCCTGCTCGCAGTACTGCTCCAAGCCGTCCTCGCACGAGCCACAGGTCCGGCAGGAGTCCACCAGGCAGCCCACCCCGACCCGGTCGCCTGGCTTGAAGTCCCGCACAGCCTCGCCGACGGCCGTCACCCGCCCGACGATCTCGTGACCCGGCACCACGGGATACACCGTCATGCCCCAGTCGTTGTGGACGAAATGCAGGTCGGTATGGCAGATGCCGCAGTAATCGATCTCGATCACGACATCGTCCGCGCGCGGTGCGCGGCGTTCGACTGAAAAAGGCGCCATGCCGGAATCGGGAGAACGGGCGGCATAGGCTCGGGCCTGGGTCATGGCGGCAATCCTCTGGTTCGATGATGAGCGTTACACCGTAGCCCGCGCCACGGCAAAAGCAAGTGCCCCGGCCGGGCGGGTGATCAGCGCCGGATGAGGATGGCCCACCACCGCGCGATGTTCAGCAGGCTCGCCAGCGAGGCAGCGACATAGGTGAGGGCCGCCGCGCGGAGTATGCGTTCCGCGTGCGGGCGGTCGCCATCGGCAAGCACCTCGTGCTCGTCGAGCAGCGGCAGGGCGCGCCGGAAGCTCGCGTCGATTTCCGTGGGCAGGGTCACGAGGTGCACGAGGGTCGCCGTCCCAAGCGTCAGCAACCCGCCAAGCAACATCACCAGGCCAAGCGATGGCGCTCGCGTCAGCATGCCAATGAACGGCGACACCATCAGGATACCCGCACCGACCCTTTCGACCGGGCTCAGCAGCCTCACGAGGTGATGGCGCAGCCGCAGTGGCGGGTACTGCGTGCGATCCTGGACGGCGTGGCCCACCTCGTGGGCCGCGACCGTGATCGCGGTCAGCGACCGGCCGTTAAAATTGTCCGGCGACAGGCGTACGACCTTGGCGGTCGGGTCATAGTGGTCGCCCTGCTTCGTCTCCTCGACGCGCACGTCGCTGATGCCCTGCCTGTCCAGCAGATAGCGCGCGAGCTGCGCCCCGCTGGCGCGGTAGCGGTCGGCCGGCGTCGCGTACTTCGTGAGCACGTGCTTGACCCATATGCCCGGACCGAACACGAGGCCCAGCAGGATGGCAATCAACAGAAGAAAATGCATGCCGCCATGATAAACGCTGGCGCGCGCCCCGGCGCCGGCGGCCGCGATCCGGCGCGGAAATGCGAAACTAGGCAACCATGAGCCGCTATCGCCCACCCCAGCCGCGTTCGTCGCCCTACATCACGCCCGAGGGTGCGGCGCGCCTGCGCGAGGAACTCGACCGCCTGTGGCGCATCGAGCGGCCCGAGGTGGTGAGCGCGCTGGCCGCCGCGGCCGCCGAGGGCGACCGCTCCGAGAATGCCGAGTACATCTACCGCAAAAAGCAGCTCGGCGGCATCGACCGGCGCATCCGTCACCTGCGCCGGCGCCTCGGCGTCCTGAAAATCGTCGATCGCAGCCCGGCCGGCTCGGAGCAGGTGTTCTTCGGCGCCTGGATCACGGTCGAGGACGAGACCGGGGCCGAGGCGCGCTACCGCATCGTCGGGCCCGACGAGTTCGACCATGCACCGGGCTATATCAGCATGGACGCCCCGCTCGCCCGTGCGTTGTTGAAGCGCGCACCCGGCGACGAGGTGACGCTCGAACTTGCCAGCGGCACCAAGACGTACCTGCTGCTCGAGGTCAGCTACACCGGCTGACCGCGGCTGCCTGGCCGCTTGGCCGCGGCCGGACTATGACAGGGTCCCCCGTGCTCGGAAATCTTTATCTCGCCCGGTGAACCCTGTCATGTCCCGGCCACTGCCGCGCTGCCGATCGATACGCTGGGCAGGCCAATCGCTGTCGACATCACCCCCCGTACCGCATCGGCTTCGGCTTCGGCTTCGGCTTCGGC
>JBLRWH010000038.1:0-25033 GCA_047921395.1 Gammaproteobacteria bacterium | reverse complement strand
CCTCGATGGCGGAGGCCATGGTGTTGGCGGTGTACATGCCCCCGCAGGAGCCGGGGCCGGGAATGGCAGTGCGCTCGACTTCGCCCAGCTCGGTGTCCGACACCGTGCCGCGTGCGTGCCCGCCGACGGCCTCGAACACGGAAACGATGTCGCGGCGTTTCGCGCCCGGGCGGATGGTGCCCCCGTAGACGAACACGCTGGGACGATCGAGGCGCGCCATGGCCATGACGCAGCCGGGCATGTTCTTGTCGCAGCCGCCGATGGCGACGAAACCGTCGAAGCCTTCGCCGGCCACCACCGTCTCGATCGAGTCGGCGATGATCTCGCGCGAGACCAGCGAGTAACGCATCCCGGGCGTGCCCATGGAAATGCCGTCGGACACGGTGATGGTGTTGAAGATCACCGCCTTGCCGCCGGCCTCGTTTGCGCCCGCGGCGGCCTGGCGTGCCAGCTCGTTGATGTGCATATTGCACGGCGTGACCTCGGCCCAGGTGGACGCGATCCCCACCTGCGGCTTGCGGAAGTCCGCGTCCGTGAAGCCGACGGCGCGCAACATCGCCCGGCTGGGTGCGCGCGTGACGCCGTCGACGACGGGGCCGGAATGCCTGCGGGACTGCTCGTCGCTCATGTCAAAAACCGCCCTTGCATATATAAGGTGTGATTGGCTAGTTGAGACCGGCCTGAACCGGGGGCAATACGGACTAACCGAAAAAAAGGGTTGACACGCCGGAAACCACCATGCATAGAATCGTCTCAACCTGATTGCACCGCAACAAGCGTTACCGAAACAATGATCCACGGCAAGTCACATCGCAGGGCAGACACGAGGCAGCGGTTCACCGCCGTTGCTCGCGAGCCCGCGCGGCTGCCGCTGAATCCGGTCGGCATGCTTCTTGGCCTCATTATCGTTCTTCTCGTACTTGGGAAGAGCGGGGTCATGGTGTAAGTAGGCGAAGAAGCAGCAACGAACCGAACCATGAGCCCCGCAACCTGAAAAGGCTGCGGGGTTTTCGCATTTAGGGCTGGAGAAAAAAGGTAGTGAGCATGAAGATTTACGTCGAATCGGATGTCGAGCCGGGCAACGCGGGGGTCTCCCGTATCGCGGTGATCGGCTATGGCAGCCAGGGCCGCGCCCACGCGCTGAATCTGCGGGACAGCGGCTTCGACGTGACCGTCGGCCTGCGGCCGGGCGGGGCGAGCTGGCAGAAGGCCGAGGCGGACGGCATGAAGGTCGCGGCGCCGGCGCAGGCGACCGAAGGCGCCGATATCGTCGCCGTGCTGGTCCCCGACATGGCTGCGCCGGCCGTCTGGCGCGCCATCGAGAGCAGCATCAAGCCCGGCGCCGCGGCGCTGTTCGCGCACGGCTTCAACATCCACTACGGCTCGATCAGGGCCCCGGCGTCGATCGACGTGATCCTGGTTGCCCCGAAGGGCCCGGGCGCACTGGTGCGCCGCCAGTTCGAGGAAGGCCGCGGCGTGCCCTGCCTGATGGCGGTCGCCCAGGATGCGACCGGGCGCGCCAAGGCCCGCGCGCTGGCCTACGCGCACGGCGTCGGCGGGACTCGTGGCGGCGTGCTGGAGACGACTTTCGCCGAGGAGACCGAGACCGACTTGTTCGGCGAACAGGCCGTGCTGTGTGGTGGTGTCACCGAGCTGGTTCTGCAGGGCTTCGAGACCCTGGTCGAGGCCGGTTACCAGCCCGAGGTCGCCTATTTCGAGTGCATGCACGAGCTGAAGCTGATCGTGGACCTGCTGCACGAGGGCGGCCTCGCGAAGATGCACGAGTTCGTCAGCGACACGGCCAAGTACGGCGACCTGACCCGCGGCCCGCGCGTGGTCGACGAGCACACTCGCCAGCGCATGCGCGAAATCCTGGGCGAGATCCGCGACGGCACCTTCGCGCGTGAATGGCAGGCGGAGTCCGAGGCCGGCCAGCCGCGCTACAAGGCGATGATGGCGGCGGACCTGAACCATCCCATCGAGAAGGTTGGCCGCGACCTGCGCGCGCGCATGTCCTGGCTGAAGTCGGGCAAGCAGGCCGCGGCATGAGTGCAAGGGGCGCAGAACTGGTGGTCCGCGCCCTGGAACAGCAGGGCGTCGAATACATCTTCGGTTATCCGGGCGGCGCCATCATGCCGGTCTACGACGCGCTGCTGAACTCCCCGATCAAGCACATCCTGGCGCGCCACGAGCAGGGCGCCGCCCTCGCGGCCGATGCCTACGCGCGCGTCACGGGGCACCCGGCAGTCTGCATGGCCACCTCGGGACCCGGCGCGACCAACCTGGTCACGGGGATCGCCAACGCCTTCATGGACTCGGTGCCGCTGGTCATCATCACCGGCCAGGTCCCGACGGTCGTGATGGGGACGGACGCCTTCCAGGAGGTCGACGTCTTCGGCATCACGATGCCGATCGTGAAGCACAGCTTCATCATCCGGCGTGCCGAGGACATTCCAAAGACCATCGCCCAGGCATTCCAGATCGCCGGCGAGGGTCGCCCCGGCCCGGTGCTGGTGGACCTGCCGAAGGACATCTCGAACGCCGTGCCTGCGGCGGCGCCGATCTTCGAGATGCGCCGGAGCAAGCACGTCTCCCCCGACGCGGCCCAGGTGCGCATCGCGCGCGACCTGATCCTGAAGGCCGAGCGCCCCGTGCTGTACGGCGGCGGCGGGATCCCCATGGCCGGCGCGGTGGACGCGTTCCGTGCCTATGCGCGCGCCAGCGGCATCCCCACCGTGACGACGTTGAAGGGCATCGGTTCGCTGCCCACGCGCGACGAGAACTTCATGGGCATGCTGGGCATGCACGGCAACCGCGCCGCCAACCGGGCCATCCAGGATTCCGACCTGCTGATCTGCGTCGGCGCGCGCTTCGACGATCGGGCCACGGGGCGGCTGGATGGCTTCGCTCCCAAGGCCAGGGTCATCCACATGGACGCCGACCCGAGCGAGATCGGCAAGCTGCGCCACGCGGACGCCGGCTTGCGCGGCGACCTGCACGAGTCGCTGGCGGCCATGCCCACCGGGCTGGACATCGCGCCGTGGCGGCGCCTGTGCGCCGAGCGCAAGGCCGAGCACGCCTGGCGCTACGACGCGCCGGGCGAGTACATCTACGTGCCGGACATGTTGCGCAAGCTGACCGATGCCGCGCCCGACGTCACGATCGCCTGCGATGTCGGCCAGCACCAGATGTGGGTGGCTCAGCATTGTCACTTCGATCGTCCCGAGCAGCACCTGACCAGCGCGGGGCTGGGCACGATGGGCTACGGCGTCCCGGCCGGCATCGGCGCCTGCCTGGCGCTGCCTGGCAGGCGCGTGGTCACGGTCTCGGGTGACGGCTCGATCATGATGAACATCCAGGAGCTGGCAACCATCCACCGTTACGGGCTGGACCTGAAGATCCTGCTGGTGGATAACTCTTCGCTGGGCATGGTGCGCCAGTGGCAGCAGCTGTTCCACGGCGAGCGCTACAGCGAAGTCGACCTGTCAGACAACCCGGATTTTGTCGAGGTGGCCAAATCGTTCGGCATCCCGGGGTTCCGTATCACCCGGCGCGACGAGGTGGACGGCGCGATCCGCCGCCTGCTGGAAACCGAGGGCCCCCTGCTGGCCCATGTCTGTATCGATCCCAAGAGCAATGTCTGGCCGCTGGTGCCGCCGGGCCAGAGCAATGACGTCATGATGGAGGAGTTGAGCGCATGAACCACACGCTGCGAATGAATATCCAGAAGGTCGAGGGTGCCATCATCCGGCTCCTCGGGCTCATCGAGCGCCGCGGCTTCTCCGTGACGGGCATGCACGCGCACACGGACGACGCCCGGCAGGAAGTGGAGATCACCGTCCACGTGCGGTCCGCGACGCGTTCCGTCGAAACCCTCGCGAAGCAGATCGAGAAGCTCTACGACGTGCGCAGCGTCGCCTGCCTGACGGCCGGCGAGCCGGCGGTCGTACTGGAAGAGAGCCTGGCATGTTGAACGCCGGAGCCGCGGCACGCGACCAGTTCGCCGCGATCGAGAAGCTGCAGACATCACTGTACGCGGAGCGCGCCCCGGCGCCGGCCGATACGCTGTCGGTCACGCTCGGCGACATCGAGGAGGCCCTGCGGGTCGTGCGCGAGCACCTCGCCCCCACGCCGCTGGTCAGCAACCCGTTGCTGAACGATCGCGTGGGCTGCGAGGTCTTCGTCAAGCTGGAGAATACCCAGAGTGTCGGGTCCTTCAAGATTCGCGGCGGCTTGAACCTGCTGGCGAACATGCCGGCGGAGGAGCGCGCACGCGGCCTTGTCACCGCGACCCGCGGCAACCACGGCCACTCGCTCGCGCACGCGGCGCGGCTGCATGGCACGTGCTGCACGATCTTCGTGCCGCGCGGCAACTGCCCGGAGAAGAACGCGGCGATCGCCGCGCTCGGCGCACAGGTCGTGGAGGCCGGCCATGATTTCGACGCGGCCATGATCGCCGCCGAGGAACACGCCGCGCGTACCGGTGCGCGTCTCGTGCACCAGGCCCGCGACAGGGACCTGGTCGCGGGCGTCGGCACAGTCGCGCTGGAGATGCTCGAGCAGGCCGACGGCCGCCTCGACACGGTATTCGTGCCGGTCGGCGGCGGCAGCCTCGCCTCCGGCATCGCGGTGGCCATCAAGGCGCTGAGCCCCGCGACCCGCGTGGTCGGCGTCTCTGCCGAGAACGCCCCGGCGATGCACCATGCCTGGCATACCGGCGAGTACCACGCCTTCGCGGCGATCGACACCCTGGCCGACGGGCTCGCCGTGCGCGTCCCGATCGATGCGACCCTGAAGATCATGCGGGCGCTGCTGGACGGCATGGTGCTGGCCTCGGAGCGCGAGATCCAGGACGCGATCCGGGCCTATGCCGAGACCGTGCACCATATGGCCGAGGGCGCGGCCGCGGCCGCCCTGGCCGCGGCGATCCGGCACCGCGACGAACTGCGCGGCCAGCGGGTCGGCGTCGTGCTGACCGGCGGCAACATCGACGCCGCGACACTGATGGGCGCGCTGGCCGGCGCGCGGCCCCGGCACCAGCCGCAGGCGATGCCGTACTTCCCGATCGGCGAGCTGTCCTATGGATACTGATATTGGCCGCCTGATCATTTTCGACACCACGCTGCGCGACGGCGAGCAGGCGCCCGGCTGCAGCATGACCGACCGCGAGAAGATCCGTGTCGCCACGGCGCTCGCCGAGCTGGGCGTGGATGTCATCGAGGCCGGCTTCCCGGCCGCTTCGGACGGCGACTTCGAGTCTGTCCGCCTGATCGCGCGGGAGATCCGGGGTCCTGTCATCTGCGGCCTGGCGCGCTGCGGCGGCAATGACATCGAGCGCGCCTGGCAGGCGCTGCGGGACGCCGAGCGGCCGCGCCTGCACGTGTTCATCGCGACCAGCCCGATCCACCGGCAGTTCAAGTTGGGCATGAGCCGCGAAGAGGTCATCCGCCGCGCCGTCGAGGGCGTGCGCGTAGCGCGCGCGCTGTGTGACGACGTCGAGTTTTCCGCCGAGGACGCGGCGCGCACCGAACTGGACTATCTGGCGGAAGTCATCACGGCGGTCATCGACGCGGGCGCGAAGACCGTGAATATCCCCGACACCGTCGGCTACGCGGTACCCGCGGAGTTTGCCGAGCGCATCGCCTACCTGCGCGCCAACGTGCCGAACATCGAGCGGGCCGTCATCAGCGTGCATTGCCACGACGATCTCGGCATGGCGGTGGCGAACAGCCTGGCCGCGGTGCAGGCCGGCGCCAGGCAGGTCGAGTGCACCATCAACGGGATCGGCGAGCGCGCGGGGAACTGCGCGCTGGAGGAAGTCGTCATGGCGGTGCGCACGCGCGCCGACCGCCTGCCCGTGCACACGGGCATCGACACCCGCCGGCTCGCCCCCACCAGCCGCATCGTCGCCGCGGTGACCGGCGTGGCCGTGCCGCGCAACAAGGCGATCGTGGGCGAGAACGCCTTTGCGCACGAGGCCGGGATCCACCAGCACGGCATGCTGCGCAACCAGGAAACCTACGAAATCATGCGTCCCGAGGACGTCGGCCTCGGCGGCAGCACCCTGGTGCTCGGCAAGCACAGCGGGCGGCACGCCTTCCGCAGCCGGGTCGAGGCGCTCGGCCTGGCGCTGGACGAGGCGGAACTGGACCGGGCGTTCATCGCGTTCAAGACCCTGGCGGACCGCAAGAAGGAAATCTTCGACGCGGACATCGAGGCCCTCGTGTTGCGTTCCGACGACGTGGGCACCGGTCCCTGGCGGCTCGCCGCGCTGCGCATCCGTTCCGGCGATGGCCCGCGCGCCTCGGCCGAGGTGGAGATGGTGCATGCCGACGGGCGGCCGTGCCGCGAGTCGGCGGATGGCGACGGCCCGGTGGAGGCCGCGTTCCGTGCCATCGAGCGGGCCACCGGCTTCGAGGTCGAGCTGAAGAGTTTCGACATCCGCAACGTGACGGTCGGCGAGGATGCGCAAGGCGAGGCGGTGGTGTCCGTCGCGCACGGGGGCCGCATCTGGCAGGGCAAGGGCTTCGACACCGACATCATCCAGGCCAGCGCGCTGGCCTTCCTGCAGGCCGTAAACAGGATCAGCGTCCGCCAGGGGGCGGACGCCGCGGCCTGAATCCATTTCGCAACCAGGCAATAGCAACGGAGTATCAAAGTGGCGTCCCAGTTTCCCCGCTACATCTGGCAAAACGGCAGGCTCGTCCCCGGCGAAAGCGCCACCGTGCACGTGCTCTCTCATGCGCTGCACTACGGCTCGTCGGTGTTCGAGGGCGTACGCGTCTACCGGACACCGGAGGGATCGCGCTCTTTCCGGCTGAAGGAACACATCACGCGCCTGTTCAACTCGGCCAAGCTGTATCGCATCGAGATTCCCTACAGCGAGGACGAGATCCTGGCCGCATGCAACCAGGCGGTGCTCGCGAATGACCTGGACAACGGCGCCTACATCCGGCCCGTGGTGTTCCGCGGTTATGCCGGGCTCGGCCTGACGGCGCCCGCCGGTTCACCCGTGGAGGTCGCGATCGCGGCGATCGAGTGGGGCGCCTATCTCGGCGCCGAGGGCCTGAAGAACGGCGTGGACGTCTGCGTATCCTCCTGGCAGCGCGTGGCGCCCAACACCATTCCGGCCGGCGCCAAGGCAGCCGGAGGCTACCTGTCCAGCCAGCTCATCAGCATGGAGGCGAAACGCCACGGTTACGCCGAGGGCATCGGCCTGACGACCGACGGCATGGTCGGCGAGGGCGCGGGCGAAAACATTTTCATCGTCAAGGACGGCCAGATCTACACGCCGCCGGCGGCCTGCTCGATTCTCGCCGGCATCACGCGCGACACCGTGATCACTCTCGCGCGCGACGCAGGGTTCGAGGTGCACGAGCAGACGATGCCGCGCGAGATGCTGTACTTCGCGGATGAGGTGTTCTTCTCCGGCACCGCGGCCGAGGTCACCCCGGTGCGCTCGGTGGATCGTATCCAGATCGGCTCGGGTTCCCGCGGGCCGGTCACCGAGGTCGTGCAGGAGCGTTTCTTCGGGCTGTTCAACGGCAAGACGCGCGATGCCTGGGGCTGGCTGCAGCCGCTCGAGGCCCGCGCCAGCGCGCCGATCGCGTCGATCGCCGTATGAGCGCGCCGCGCACCCTGTTCCAGAAGGTCTGGGACCGGCACATCGTCGCGCCGGAGACGGCGGATACGCCCGCGGTGTTGTACGTCGACCTGCATCTGGTGCACGAGGTCACCTCGCCCCAGGCCTTCACCGTGCTGCGGGAGCGCGGCCTCAAGGTCCGGTGTCCCGAGCGGACCCTGGCGACCATCGATCACTCCATCCCGACCGATGCCTCGAGCTGGGCAGAGGGATTGAGGGACATGGACCATGCGGCCCGCCACCAGGTGAGGATGCTGGGCGACAATTGCGGACGCGCCGGCGTCCGGCTGTTCGGCATCAATAGCTCGCGGCGCGGCATCGTGCACGTCATCGGCCCGGAACTCGGCGCCACGCAGCCGGGCATGACGATCGTCTGCGGCGACAGCCACACCACGACGCACGGGGCGTTCGGCGCGCTCGCCTTCGGCATCGGCACGACCGAGGTCGGCCACGTGCTCGCGACACAGTGCCTGGCGCAGCGGCGCCCGAAGACCCTGTTGGTCCGGATCGATGGGCGCCTGTCGCCCGGCGTTGCGGCGAAAGACGTCATCCTGGCAGTGATCGGGCAGATCGGTGTCGGTGGCGGCACGGGGCATGTCATCGAGTTCCGCGGCGCGGCCGTCGACGCCATGTCGATGGAAGAGCGCATGACCCTGTGCAACATGGCGATCGAGGCCGGTGCCCGGGCCGGGATGGTCGCCCCCGACGAGACGACCTTCGCTTACCTGGCCGGACGGCCGATGGCGCCGACCGGCGCGGCCTGGGACAAGGCGGTCGCAGACTGGCGTGGCCTGGTGTCCGACCCGGGCGCGGTCTACGACCGCGAGGTCAGCATCGACGTCTCAGGGCTGGAACCGCAGATCACCTGGGGCACCGATCCCGGCATGGTCATGCCGGTCAGCGGGCGCATCCCCGAGCCGGTCGGCGCGGGGCACCGCAAGGCGCTGGACTACATGGGCCTGCAGCCGGGCGCGCCGATCGCCGGCCACCCGGTGCAGGTCGTGTTCATCGGCAGCTGCACGAACTCGCGCCTGAGCGACCTGCGCGAGGCCGCGGCGCTGCTGCGCGGCCGGCGCGTCGCGCGCGGTGTGCGCACCCTCGTCGTGCCCGGCAGCCAGCAGATCCGCCAGCAGGCCGAGGCCGAGGGACTCGACCGCGTGTTTATCGAGGCCGGCGCCGAGTGGCACCAGTCGGGCTGTTCGCTGTGCATCGCGATGAACGGCGACCGGGCCGCCGCAGGCCAGTACGTGGTCAGCACCAGCAACCGCAATTTCGAGGGTCGCCAGGGGCAGGGCGCGCGTACCTTGCTGGCCAGCCCGGCCACGGCCGCGGCGTCGGCGATCGCCGGCGCCGTTGCCGACCCGAGGTCATTGCCCGAGGCAGAGAGGCGCATCGCATGATCGAGCCGTTTTCCGTCCTGGTCTCGCGCACGGCGGTGCTGCCCGTCGACAACGTGGATACCGACCAGATCATTCCGGCCCGCTTCCTGACGACCACTCAGCAGAGCGGCCTTGGCCGCCACCTGTTTGCCGACTGGCGGCGCGATGCGCGGAACGAGCCTCGCGAGGACTTCGTGCTGAACAAGCCGAAGACGGCGGGGGCGCGCATCCTGGTCGCGGGTCGCAACTTCGGCTGCGGTTCCTCGCGCGAGCATGCGCCGTGGGCCTTGCTCGATTACGGCTTCCGCGCGGTCATCAGCACCGAAATCGCGGATATCTTCAGGAGCAATGCGTTGCGCAACGGGCTCCTGGCGGTCGTGCTCGATGAAGCCTCGCACGCCTGGCTGATGGCGCACCCCGACGTGGAGATCAGTATTGATCTCCGGAGCTGCGAGCTGGGCCTGCCCGACGGCCGCTCGATCGCGTTCGACGTGGAACCCTTCGCGCGCCACTGCATGCTGCACGGCATCGATCCCCTCGGCTGGCTGCTCAGCCAGGAGGACGACATCCGTCGCTTCGAGGAGAACCGCGTATGCGCCGCCTGATCACGTTGCTGCCCGGCGACGGCATCGGCCCCGAGGTCACGGCCGCGGCCCGCGTCGTGCTCGAGGCGGTCGCGCGCGGCTTCGGCCATCGCTTCGAGTTTTACGAGGCGGCCATCGGCGGCTGCGCCATCGACGCGACCGGCGAACCCCTGCCCGGCGAGACGCTCGCCGCCTGCCAGGCCGCGGACGCCGTGCTGCTCGGCGCGGTCGGTGGGCCGAAGTGGTCGGATCCGTCCGCGCCTGTGCGCCCCGAGCAGGGGCTGCTCGCGTTGCGTCGCGCGCTGGGCGTGTTCGCCAACCTGCGCCCGATCGCTACGCACCCGGCACTGTATGCCGCCTCGCCGCTCAAGGAACGGTTGCTCGAGGGCGTCGACATCCTGTTCGTTCGCGAACTGACCGGCGGGATATATTTTGGCGAGAAGCAGCGCACGGCGGATTCGGCCTCCGACCTGTGCAGCTACACGCGGGGCGAGATCGAGCGCGTCGTGCGCCTGGCCTGCCGGCTCGCTGCGCAGCGCCGCGGGAGGGTGACCTCGGTGGACAAGGCGAACGTGCTCGAGACATCGCGGCTGTGGCGCGAGACGGCGACGCGGGTCGTGCACGACGAGTTTCCCGGCATCGCCCTGGAGCATGCGCTCGTGGATGCGGCCGCGATGCAGCTGATCCACGACCCGGGCCGCTTCGACGTGGTCGTCACGGAGAACATGTTTGGCGACATCCTCACCGACGAGGCGTCCGTCATCACCGGCTC
This sequence comes from Gammaproteobacteria bacterium, assembly GCA_047921395.1. GTDB lineage: Bacteria > Pseudomonadota > Gammaproteobacteria > Steroidobacterales > XN24 > XN24. Next base: position 14,656 of record JBLRWH010000038.1, on the reverse strand, counting down.
CATCGGCATGCTGCCGTCGGCCTCGCTGGCCGACACCGGGCCCGGTTTATACGAGCCCATCCACGGCTCCGCGCCAGATATCGCGGGGCGGGGAATCGCCAATCCCTGCGGCGCGATCCTGAGCGCGGCGATGCTGTTGCGCCATTCGCTCGGCCTGGAGGTCGAGGCAGCCGCCGTCGAGGCGGCGGTCTGGGACACGGTTTCACGCGGCGTCGGCACGAGCGACGTCGTGGGTCGGGACGCGCGTGGCGCGACGACCGCGGAGGTGGCGGATGCAGTGGCGTCCGCCTTGTTGCACGCATCGGCGGACCAGGCCATTGCCTGAGCCGCGAAATGCGATAGAGTAGACGACAAAGAGCACTCATCGAGACCGGCGGAGGGACAGGCCCTTTGATGCCGGGGCAACCTGCGGAACTCACCATTCCGCAACGGTGCCAATTCCTGCGGGGAGCGCGCGGCCCAGGCCGTACGCTCGCCGGGAGATGAGTTGCCGGGCAGTTCCGCCGACCTGGGCGGATCCGTGGGCCCGGTGACCTCCCGACATCCTCCGCAGGGTTTCCGATGAGTGGAAACCACTCCCGCAGGGGAGCATGACGGAGGAGAGCAGATGAAGACACCCGCCCCGGCCACCCGCGCCGTACGCACCGGACTCGGCAGCGATGCCGCGCATGGTGCCGTCGTGCCGCCGATCCACCTGAGCTCGAATTTCACGTTCGAGGGATACGGCCAGAAGCGCCGCTACGATTACACGCGCTCGGGCAACCCGACGCGCGATGCGCTGGGCGAGGCGCTCGCGGCGCTCGAGGGCGGGGCCGGCACGGTCGTGACCTGCTCCGGCATGGCGGCCATCACGCTGGTGTGCCAGTTGCTCGGGCCGGAGGACCTGCTGGTCGCGCCGCATGACTGCTATGGCGGCACCCATCGCCTGCTGTCGTCGCTCGCGGCGCGCGGCCACTTCCGCATCCAGTTCGTGGACCAGACCGATCCGCAGGCGCTGGCCGCCGCGTTCGCGGGGCGTCCCCGCATGGTGCTGGTCGAGACGCCGAGCAACCCGCTGCTGCGAGTCACGGACGTGGCCGCGGTCGCGAGCCTGTGTCGTGCCGCGGAGACGCTGCTCGTGGCCGACAATACGTTCCTCTCTCCAGGCTGGCAGACGCCCATCGCGCTCGGCGCCGACATCGTGTTGCACTCGACGACCAAGTACCTGAACGGGCACAGCGACGTCGTCGGCGGGGCCGTGGTCGCGAAGACCGCGGAACTGCATGAGCAGCTGGACTGGTGGGCCAACTGCCTCGGCCTCACGGGCGCGCCGTTCGACAGCTTCCTGACGCTGCGCGGCATCCGCACGCTCCCGGCGCGCTTGCGCGTGCATGCGGAGAACGCGACGCGGCTGGTAGAGGTCCTGGCCACCCACCCGGTGGTCGAGACGGTCTACTATCCCGGGCTCGCGAGCCATCCGGGCCACGACATCGCCGCGCGCCAGCAGAAGGGATTCGGCGGCATGATCAGCTTCGAACTCGCCGGCGGCGAGCCGGCCGTCGAGGCCTTCCTCGACGGGCTGGAGCACTTTTTCCTCGCCGAGTCACTGGGCGGGGTCGAGAGCCTGGTGGCGCACCCGGCGTCGATGACGCACGCGGCCATGGACCCGGAAGCGCGTCGCGTGGCGGGGATCGGCGACAGCCTGTTGCGCCTGTCGGTCGGCATCGAGGACGGCGAGGACCTGGCGGCGGATCTCGGCGCGGCCCTGGAGCGCGCGGCGCGGGCGCTCGCGCGGCCGGTGGCGATCGCGGCGGGGTAGGGGCCGCCCGGGCTTCACATGACGCGCCGCAGCGTTCATGCTCTTGCCCGAAATGGACACTGACAGCCGCCAGGTGCCAACCAACCGCGTCGCGGCCGCGCGGCGGGTCGTGGTCAAAATCGGCTCGGCGCTGCTTGTGGACCGCGCCAGCGGGCGACTGGACGCCCCCTGGTTCGAGGACCTCGTCGCCGACATCGCGCGCCTGCGCAAGCGCGGCCAGGACGTCCTCGTCGTCTCCTCGGGCGCGATCGCCCTGGGCCGCCGGTACCTGGGGCTGCGCGGCGGCGCGCTGCGGCTGGAGGAGAGCCAGGCGGCCGCCGCCGCGGGCCAGATCCGGCTCGCGCATGCCTGGCAGGAAGCGCTCGGCCGCCACGACATCCCGGTTGCCCAGGTCCTGCTGACGCTCGGCGATACCGAGCGGCGCCGCCGCTACCTGAATGCCCGCGGCACCCTCGAGACGTTGCTCGCGCTCGGCGCCGTGCCGGTGATCAACGAGAACGACACGGTGGCGACAGAGGAGATCCGCTACGGCGACAACGACCGCCTCGCGGCGCGCGTGGCGCAGATGATCAGCGCGGATTGCCTGCTGTTGCTGTCGGATACCACGGGCCTGCACACGGCCGACCCGACGCGCGATCCCGCTGCCGTGCTGGTGCCGGAGGTCCGTGCCGTGACGCCCGAGATCGAGGCCATGGCCGGCGGGGCCGCCACGGACGTGGGCTCGGGAGGGATGGTCACCAAGGTCGCGGCCGGCCGCATCGCCCTGGCGGCCGGATGCCACATGGCCATCGCTTTCGGGCGGGTGCGCCACCCGGTGCGCGCGCTCGAGGAGGGCGCGCAGTGCACCTGGTTCGTCGCCTCACTGAGCCCCGTGCGCGTGCGCAAGCAGTGGATCGCCGGGTCGCTGCAGCCGCGCGGCGAGATCGTCGTGGATGACGGCGCGGCAGCCGCGCTGGCCGGGGGGAAGAGCCTGCTGCCGGCGGGCGTGGTGAGGATTGGCGGCGAGTTCGATCGCGGCGACGCCGTGCTGATCCGCGACGTGCGTGGCGTGACGCTGGCGCACGGCCTGTCGGCCTACGGGTCCGCCGATGCGGTGCAGATCGTCGGCCTGCAGAGCGGCGAGATCGAGGCCGTGCTCGGCTACCGCGGGCGCAAGGAACTGGTGCACCGGAACGACCTGGCAATGGTGGCGAGACATGGTTGATCTCATGGGCCGTGAAGGGCCGCAGGAAATCGCACAACTGATGACCGCGATCGGCCGGCGGGCGCGCGCCGCGGCGACGGCGCTGGCGCGGGCCCCGGCGGGGGCGCGGGATGCCGCCCTCAAGGCGGCGGCATCCCTGCTGCGGGCGGATGCGGCGCGCATTCTCGCGGCCAACGCCGAGGATCTCGAGGCGGCGCAAGCCCGCGGCCTGTCCAGCGCCCTGCTCGACCGCCTGCGGCTGGACGCGGCGCGCGTCGAGGCGATGGCAAGCGGCATCGAGCAGGTCCGGGCCTTGCCGGATCCGCTGGGACGCGTCTTGGCGGAGTGGACCCGGCCGAATGGCCTCGTGATCCGGCGCGTCAGCGTGCCGCTGGGGGTCATCGGGATCATCTACGAGAGCCGCCCCAACGTGACTGCGGACGCGGGCGCCCTGTGCCTGAAGTCCGGCAATGCCGTGATCCTGCGAGGTGGCTCGGAGAGCTTCTGCTCCAACCGCGCTATCCATGCCTGTCTCGTCGAGGCCCTGGTGACCGCGGGATTGCCGCGCGAGGCCGTGCAGATCGTCCCCACGCGCGAGCGCGCCGCCGTGGGCGAGCTGCTCGGCGGACTCGGCGGCTGCGTGGACGTGGTCGTGCCGCGCGGCGGGCGCAGCCTGGTCGAGCGCGTGCAGCGCGACGCGCGCATCCCGGTGATCGGCCACCTGGAGGGCCTCTGCCATGTCTATGTCGACCAGGGCGCCGATCCCGGGATGGCCGAGCGCATCGTGCTGAATTCGAAAATGCGCCGCACCGGTATCTGTGGCGCGGCCGAGACACTGCTGGTCGACCGGGCCTGCGCGGCCACGCATCTCGGACCACTGATCGGGGCGCTGCTCGCGGCCGGTTGCGAGGTCCGGGGCGATGCCGCGGCCCAGGCCGCCGATGCGCGCGTGCGCCCGGCCGACGAGGCGGACTGGCGCACGGAGTACCTCGACGCGATCATTTCGGTGCGCGTCGTCGCAGGCGTGGACGGCGCCATTGCGCATATCGCCGAGTACGGCTCCGGCCATACGGAATCGATTGTCACGGAGGACGCGGAGGCAGCCGGCCGGTTCCTGGACGAGGTCGACAGCGCCATCGTGCTGCACAACGCGTCGACGCAGTTCGCGGACGGCGGGGAGTTCGGCATGGGCGCCGAGATCGGCATTGCCACCGGCCGGATCCATGCCCGCGGGCCGGTCGGGGCGGAGCAATTGACGAGCTACAAGTACCGGGTCTCGGGCACCGGCCAGGTCCGCCCCTGAGGCGGCCAGGGCGGCCGATATGGTACCTTTACGGCGACGCTACACCTGTTTCACCGGAGGATTCCCCTTGCGCACAGCGCCCATCGCCGCGTTCGCGGCCCTGACCCTTATTTCTGTCGGAGCGCCCCTGCAGGCGCAGGAGGATGCCCCCGTGATCCAGGACGGCAGCACCGTCAGCATCGAATACACCCTGAAGCTCACGGACGGTTCCACGGCCGATTCGAACGTCGGTGGCGAGCCCCTCGTCTATGTCCATGGCCAACAGCAGATCCTGCCCGCCCTGGAGGTAAAACTGCTCGGCATGAAGGCCGAGGAGACGCGCGAGGTGATCCTGACGTCGGAGGAGGGCTATGGCCCGGTCCAGCCGGAGGGCTTCCAGACGGTACCGCTCGAGATCATCCCGGACGACGCCCGGCACGAAGGTGCCCGCCTGGTGGGCCAGGGCCCGCAGGGCGAGCCGATCCATGCCAAGGTCACCGAGGTCAACGAGGACACTGCGGTCGTGGACCTCAATCACCCGCTGGCCGGCGAGACGCTGCACTTCGATATCAGGATCGTGAGCATCGAGTAAGTCCTCAATACCCCCGGCGGGCCTGTGGCCTTACAATGGCTGCGCAACGACGCTCAAGGCACCGGGGGACCAGGACGATGACGCGCTGGAAAAAGCTTGCCGAGGCGATCCGGGAACTGCAGGAGGAGGGCCAGCTCGACATCTTCGTCGGCGAGCACTCCGTGACCTTCGAGGTCAGCGTGGATGACCAGGGCGTCTACCTGACGATCTGCCCGCACTGCGTGGGCGAGGCCGTCAACCTTGCCCTGGGCGGCGAGGAGCAGAGCGCCCCGCCGGACTGCGAGGTCCACTAGCCCTTCAGATACGGTAAGGCAACGCCTCGCGAATCGAGCTCGGATCGGCATCCGCAAGGTTCTTCTGCAGCTCCGTCGTCAGCCGGTGGCGCGTCGCGGGGGACAGGCCCTGGCGCAGGTGACCGAGGAAGCGCGGTTCCGCGACCAGCACGAGGCGGTCGAAACGGTCTTTCTTGCGCGCCTCGTCGATGCGCGTAGCCACGGTCTTGGCAAAACGGATGCGCTCCTGCTCGTGCGGGTCCACGGGCTGGCCCATCGCATGCCGCCCCTGGCCCTCGCTGTCGAAGCTGCGGCCGGGACGATCAGATACCAGTTCGCGGCCATGCATGCGGCCTTCGGGATGATCGAGCTCTTCGACTTGCAGGAGAGGACCACTATGTTTGTGCTGAGTAAAAATCCGGCAACGGGTGCTGGACGCCACGACTACCCAGACATCGTTCATAGTGTTTCCGCCTCTTTGCTGGTGATGCGGAAGGCCGGGACGGCCCTGCGCAAGACATTTACCCTCACATTCAGCGTAGTCTCCCGGAGGAGCCATTGCCAGCGCGCCCGGGATTCCGCGGAACGCGAAATGCGGCGGCAAATGTGACGCGGTTCCTCTGTCCAACGGCACGACTCTTGTATTCTTCCAGCGTCCTGTCCAGAATGCCGGACGGTAAAGAATTCGGCAGGAACAAGGACTTACAGATAATTTTTAAGGCCTCCATTTGGATCCTGCATGACTGACGAACGCTCTCACGAGGCAGTCGCCCGGATCGCCGCCGATCTGGGTTCTGCGGTTCGACGGAGCCGGGCCACCCCGACGCGGGTCGGCCTGAACCCCGCCATCACCAAGGTGGCGGTCGACCTGCTCAATCTCAACCCGGAAAACGCCGAACAGACCCTCAGCGAGTCGCTCGAGGTGATCCGCGAGGCGACGGGCGCCGACTCGATCTGTTTCGCCCTGCTGACGGAAGACGGAGCCGCATTCGACCGCGTCAGCCATGCGTCCGGGGTGCTCGCGGGCTGCCGCCCGGAGCGTCTCACGGGGAACCGCATGGCGGACCTGGCGTGGCTCAGTAGCAAGCTCGGCCACATGCGCCTCGTCGAAATTCGCGATGCGAGCCGGCTCTCGGCCGCGCTGGAGGGCGAGACGCGCCTCATGCGCGAAATGGGCGCCGGCGCCGCACTGCTGGCCGGCCTCGACATCGATGGGCGGCTCGGTGGCGTGCTGGGCGTCCTGTCGGTCAGGCCCGTCGAGAGCTGGCACGTCGATGTCTACCTGCTGGTGAAACTCATCGGCGCGAGCCTGTCGGCCGCGCTGACCCGGCTGAAACTGGGCCGCGAGCTCGGCGATATCTACGAGCGCGAGGAACTCACCCGTCACGCCTCCAACGACGGCGTCTGGGACTTCGACGTCGAGACCAACCTGATCCGCTTCTCACCCCGCTGGAAGATCATGATGGGCTACGGCGAGGAGGAGGCCGACGAGGACATGCCGGACTGGCGCCAGCTCGTACATCCCGAGGACATGGTCCGGGTGCAGGGCAAGATCCGCGACCACCTGGAAGGCAAATCCGAGCTGTTCGAGAGCGTCCATCGCATGCGCCACAAGTCGGGCGACTGGCGCTGGGTAATGAGCCGCGCCAAGGCGATGGTGGACGACGAGGGCCGCATGCTGCGTCTCGTCGGCGTCGAACTCGACATCACCGACCAGAAGCTTTACGAGGAGGCGCTGTTCCGCGAGAAGCAGAACGCGCAGATCACGTTGCAGTCGATCGGTGACGGCGTCATCACGACCGACTCCGATTGCCGCATCGAGTATCTCAACCCCATTGCCCGGGAACTCACCGGCTGGAGTCTCGACGACGCCGCGGGCCGCTCGGTGGATGAGATTTTCCGCAGCTTCCACGAGGAAACCTGCGAGCCGATGGAAAATCCCGTGTCCGTGGCGATTCGTCGCGACCGGCTCTACAAGTCCATGCGGCCGACGCTGCTCATCCGGCGCGACGGCAACGAGCTGTACGTGGAGAGCTGCGCCGCCCCGATTCGGAACGACATCGGCCAGGTCATCGGCGGCGTGCTGGTGTTCCACGACGTGAGCGAGGCGCGCGAGCTGAACCGGCGCCTGTCGTATCACGCGAGCCACGACATGTTGACCGGGCTGGTGAACCGCCGCGAGTTTGAGGCGCGACTGGAGCGTGCCCTGAAGATGGGCCGGGCCCGCGAGGCGCAGTACGCGCTGTGTTACATGGACCTCGACCAGTTCAAGATCATCAACGACTCCTGCGGCCACATGGCGGGCGACGCGCTGCTCGGCCAGCTGGGCGCACTGCTGAAATCGAAGATCCGCTGGCGCGACACGCTCGCGCGGCTCGGCGGCGACGAGTTCGGCGTGCTGCTCGAGAATTGCACGCTGCCCGAGGCCATCGATACCGCGGAGGCGCTGCTCAAGGCGGTGCAGGACTTCCGCTTCGTCTGGGAAGACCGCAGTTTCCGCCTGGGCGCCAGCATCGGCGTGGTGCCGATCGCGCCGGAGACGGCGAGCGTGGCCGAGCTCCTGACGGCGGCCGACAGCGCCTGCGCCGCCGCCAAGGAAGCGGGCCGCAACCGCGTCCAGACCTGGCGGGAAAATGATATCGACCTGATGCGGCGCCGGCGCGAGATGCAATGGGCGGCGCGCATCAATAACGCGCTCGAGGAATCGCGTTTCGAGCTCTACCGGCAACCGATCATGCCCCTGCAGGACCGGTCGACCGGCGCGCATTACGAGCTGCTGCTGCGCATGCGCGACGAGCAGGGCCATATCATCGCGCCCGACGTGTTCATCAACGCAGCCGAGCGCTACGGCCTGACGCCGAGCATCGACCGCTGGGTCATCACGAACGCCTTCCGCTGGCTGGTCTCCGAGGCCGACGAGCGCGAACGGCTCACGATGTGCTCGATCAACCTGTCGGGCCAGAGCCTGTGCGACGACAAGTTCCTGCCATTCGTCATCGACCAGTTCGAGCGCAGCGGCCTGGACGCCTCCAAGATCTGCTTCGAAATTACGGAGACGGCCGCGATCGCGAGCTACTCCCAGGCGAACCGCTTCATCAATTCCCTGAAAGAGCTCGGCTGCAAGTTCGCGCTGGACGACTTCGGCACCGGGTTGTCATCGTTCGGCTACCTGAAACACTTCCCGGTCGACTTCCTCAAAATCGACGGCAGTTTCGTGAAGGAAATCCTGCACGACCCGATCGACCGCGAGATGGTGCGCTCGATCAACGAGATCGGCCACCTTACGGGGAAGCGGACCATCGCCGAGTTCGTCGAGAACAAGGAACTGATCACCATGCTGCGGGGCATGGGCGTGGATTACGCCCAGGGCTACGGCGTGGGCGAGCCGCGCCGCATCATGGATCCGGAGTACGCCGTCGCGGCGATCCGGCCAGTCTGAACGGGCCCATCTGCTAAGCTCTCCGGGTTTTCACCTGGAGAGAGTCCTCATGATGATGCTGATTGCCGGGATGGTGCTGTTTTTCGGCACCCACCTGGTGCGCGTGCTCGCGCCCGATTTCCGCGAATCCATGCTGGCCCGCCTCGGCCCACTCGGCTGGAAAGGCGTGTACTCCATCGCCGCCATCGCGGGCTTCTTACTGATGGTCATGGGCTACGCGGCGATCCGCTGGTCCAGCCCGATGCTGTGGGGGCCCGCGCCCGGCTGGATGCGCATGTTGGTCGGCCTGGCCATGCTGCCGGTGCTGGTGGTGTTCCTGTCGGCCTACCTCCCCGGCCGCATCCGGGCGACGCTCAGGCACCCGATGATCATCGCCACGGTCATCTGGGCGGCGCTGCACCTGCTGGTGAACGGGCGGATCGCAGACCTGCTGCTGTTCGGCGGTTTTTTCGCCTGGGGACATATCGTGATGATCGCCTCGTTCCGGCGTCCGCGGGCGGCCCCGGCCCGGGCGCCGTCGCTGCTATGGGACGGCGTGGCAGTCGCGGCGGGCATCGGCGCCTGGTGGTGGCTGGCGTTCGGCGGCGGTCACCTGCTGCTGTTCCGCATGCCCGTCATGTAGCCTGGCCACCGCTGGACCGTGACCGAACCGCGGCAGGGTCCACCGCCCTCGGAAATCTTTATCTCGGTCGGCGAACCCTGCCGCGTTCCGGCCACTGCGCGGCTGGCCGCGGAGGCGCCCTCAAGCGCCAGGCCTGGCGACAAGGCAGCGGGGTCGGGACGTCACAGGCCCGGCGCGCGAGATAAAGGTTTCCCGAGCGCGACGGGCCTGTGACGGTCCGGTCCCGCGGTCTAGAACAGCGCTAGGCGGCCTGCTGACCCGCCTTCTGTGTCTGCTCGCCCGGGAAATCGTCCACGGCGATCGCCTTGGTCGTGATGGCCATCGCCTCGCGCACGGTCTCCGCTTCCAGCTCGTTGATGGCGCCCTCGGTGACACCCCGCTTCAGGACGGCGTCCATGTTCTCGCTGTTGATGCTCGCGCCGAAGGCCTTCGCCAGCTTGCGCTCCACCGGCTCGGCGGCGATCACCTTTTCCAGCGCCAGCTCCATCAGGCCCATGGGGTCGTCCTCGCTGCGCTGGATGAACAGGCCGTCGGTCAGGCGGTCGCGCGTCTCCGAAGGACTCAGCAGCAGCTTTGCGACTTCGTGGCCCAGTTGGTCCGATGCGCCCTTCGAACGCCGGCCCAGCGGCAGCACGAACGGCCGCATCACGGGACCCACGCCGCGCACCGGGAAGTTGCGCAGGATGCCGTCCAGCCGCTCCTCGATGATCGCCAGCGAGTCCTCGAGCGCCCAGCGCACGATCGGCAGGTCGGCAGCGGGCCGGCCGTCATCCTCGAAGCGCTTCAGCACGGCGGAGGCCATGTAGAGGTGGCTCAGGATGTCGGCGAAGCGCCCCGAGATCTTCTCGCGCCGCTTCAGGTCGCCGCCCAGCGTCATCATCGCGATGTCGGCGAGCAGGGCGAAGGAAGCGCTCATCCGGGTCAGCCGCCTGGCATACACGGCCGTCGGCCCGAGGTCCGGCGCCTTGACGAAGCGCGCGCCGGTCAGCGCGAGCACGAAGGAGCGCACCAAGTTGCTGATCGTGAACCCCGTGTGGGCGAAGAACGCCGCGTCGAACGCCTTGAGCCCCGCGGTCCTGTCCTCGGCGGCGGCGGCCAGCATTTCCTTGAGCACGTAGGGATGGCAGCGGATCGCGCCCTGCCCGAAGATGATCATGCTCCGGGTCAGGATGTTCGCGCCCTCGACGGTGATGGCGACCGGCACCGTCTGGTAGCTCTGCGCCAGATAATTGCTCGGGCCGAGGCACACGGCGCGGCCGGCATGCACGTCCATCGCGTCGTTGATCGTGGTGCGCATGCCTTCGGTGTTGTTGTATTTCAGGATGGCTGACAGCACGGACGGCTTGCCGCCCAGCGCCAGCGCGGTCGCGGTCAGGACCCGGGCCGCGTCCATCCGGTAGGTGATGCCGCCGATGCGGGCGAGGGGTTCCTCGATGCCCTCGAAGCGGCCAATCGGGATCTTGAACTGGCGTCGCACCCGCGCGTAAGCGCCGGTCATGCGCGCCGCCGCCTTGCCGCCAGCCGTACCGAGGGCCGGCAGGGAGATCGCCCGCCCGACGGACAGGCAGTCCATGAGCATCTTCCAGCCGTTGCCGACCTGGGCCTGGCCGCCGATGATCCAGTCCATCGGCACGAACACGTCGGTGCCGCTGTTCGGGCCGTTCAGGAAGGCGCCGCCCGGATTGTGCCGCAAGCCGATTTCCACCCCGGGCGCGTCCGTCGGGATGAGTGCGCAGGTGATGCCGAGGTCCTTCTTGCCACCGAGCAGGCCGTCGGGATCGCGGGCCTTGAAGGCGAGGCCGAGAATCGTCGCGATCGGGCCGAGCGTAATGTAGCGCTTGGACCAGTTGACCCGGAATCCGAGCACCTCTTTGCCTTTGTACTCGCCCTTGCAGACCACCCCCACATCCGGCATCGCGCCGGCGTCCGAGCCCGCCCAAGGCCCCGTGAGGGCAAAGGCCGGGATTTCCTCGCCCCGGGCCAGCCGCGGCAGGAAATACTGTTTCTGTTCCATGGTCCCGTAGTGCATCAGCAGCTCGCCGGGGCCGAGCGAGTTTGGCACCATGACGGTCACGGCGGCGGCGCCGCTGCGGCTCGCGACCTTCATCACGACCTCGGACTGTGCGCGGGCGGAGAAGTCCAGGCCGCCGTATTCCTTCGGGATGATCATGCCGAAGAAACCGTGCTTACCGAGGAAGGACCAGACCTCCGGCGGCAGGTCGTTCAGTTCCTGGTTGATCTTCCAGTCGTCGAGCATGCGGCACAGTTCATTGACCGGACCGTCCAGGAACGCGCGTTCCTCCGGGGTGAGCTCGGCGCGCGGCGTGCTCAGCAGCTCGTTCCAGTTCGGGCGGCCGCTGAACAGCTCCGCATCCCACCAGACCGTGCCGGCGTCGATGGCATCTTTCTCGGTGGCGGACATCGGTGGAAGGACGGACTTGAACCACTTGAGCAGCGGCTTGCTGAGCACCGCGCGCCGCACAGGCTTGATATTCAGGAGGCCGGCCACGACGGCGAAGACGAGCCACGGCAGCGGCGTGAGGCCGCCGCCGGTGAGCTGGATCGCCAGCAGCAGGATCGCGGCGACGCCGGTCCATACGGGCAGCGCACTGCGCCAGTATGCGAGGACGCCGAGTGTGATGAGGATCAGGAGCAACCAGGTGATTCCGGACATCATGTTCTCCGCCTGTGTTTCCATGGCCCGCAAGGGCGTGTTGCGACGCGACTGCCGCACTGCATCATCTGCTTATAACCCACGCAATCCGGGCGCTGCAAGCGATCGGGTCGCCGATTCAAACAATTGTTTGCCGTCCTGTTTCGCAGTGCAAAATAGACCCGCAGGGCCACGGAAATATTTCAGCGAGCGCTGATATTCAGGGCGCTGGCAGCGCGCCGGCAGTCCCGTGAGACGGGCCGCGCCTAGTGCGCTGCAACAGGGCGGATCAGCGGCCCGGCGACGGGTCGAGCCGAAAACGCATCGAGAGGTCCACCGCGCGCACGTGCTTGGTCAGTCCACCGACCGACACGAAGTCCACCCCGGTCTCCGCGATGGCGCGCACGTTGGCGAGTTCGACGTTGCCCGAGGCCTCGAGGCGAGTCATGCAGCCGGACCGTTCGCGGACCCGGGCCACGGCCGCGCGCAGCAGCTCGAGCTCCAAATTATCCAGCAGCACGATGTCCGCACCCGCGGCGAGGGCCTCGTCGAGCTCCGCCAGTGACTCCACCTCGATTTCGACGCTCAGGCCGGGATGCGCGCGGCGCGCTGCGTGCAGCGCCGCCGCGATCCCCCCGGCCGAGATGATGTGGTTTTCCTTGATCAGAATCGCATCGTAGAGACCGTGCCGGTGGTTGGTCGCGCCGCCGCAGGCCACGGCATATTTCTGCGCTGCACGCAGGCCGGGGATCGTCTTGCGCGTGTCGAGCACGCGGCAGCCCGTGCCGGCCACGGCCTCGGCGTAGCGCCGCGAGACGGTCGCGGTGCCCGACAGTGCCTGCAGGAAGTTGAGGGCGGTCCGCTCGCCGCTGAGCAACGTGCGGGCGGGGCCGCTCAGTCGACAGAGCTCCGTGCCCGGCATGATCCGGTCACCGTCGCCCGCCGACCACTGGATGGAAACCGTTACGTCGAGCTGCGCGAACACCTCGTTGAACCAGGCCGCGCCGCAGAGCACCGCGTCCTCCCGGCTGACGACCACCGCCGCGGCCCGGCAGGCCGCGGGAATGAGATCGGCGGTGACGTCCCCGGTCCCGATGTCCTCTTCGAGGGCACGGGCGACGACCGACGGGAGGTCTGGCGGGAGTTCCGGATGGGGCATCGGGGATCCTCGGGCGTGGCGGGCGAAAGTATAGCCCGAGCCGCGCGGGGCGGGGCGCGACGCGGCAGATGCCGACGGGGCGTCTGGTATACTTCGGTCAACGTGCCCGGGGCGTTTGCCCCGATTTTCAAGCCGCTACCAATTGTTGAAAATTCCAAGGAGTCCGCTATGGCGCACACCCTTCCTGATCTTCCCTATGCGATGGATGCCCTCGAGCCGCACATCTCCCGGGAGACACTCGAGTACCACTATGGCAAGCATCACCGGACCTATGTCGACAAGCTCAACGGCCTGCTCGAGGGCACCGAGCTCGCCGGCGCCTCGCTCGAGGACGTGGTCCGGGGCAGTTCCGGCGGCGTGTTCAACAACGCGGCCCAGGTCTGGAACCACACGTTCTACTGGCACTGCCTGTCGCCGAACGGCGGCGGCAAGCCGGGCGGCGCGCTCGCCAAGGCGATCGACGACGCCTTCGGTTCCTTCGAGGAATTCCACAAGCAGTTCTCCGACAAGGCCGTCACGCTGTTCGGCTCGGGCTGGGCCTGGCTCGTCAAGCAGCCCGATGGCAAGCTGGCGATCGTGCAGACCAGCAACGCCGAGACGCCCCTGACGGGCAAGGACACGCCGCTGCTGACCTGCGACGTGTGGGAACACGCGTACTACATCGATTACCGCAATGCGCGGCCCAAGTACCTCGAGGCCTTCTGGCAGCTCGTGAACTGGGACTTCGTCGCGAAGAACTTCGGTTGAGACCCGCGGGAAAATCATCGCCGTGACGCGGTTCGCGACGTTCCTTCCGGTCATGCTGTTGCTGTCCGGATGTGTGCCGCTGGCCGTCGGCGGGGCCGCGGTGGGCGGTTATTATCTGGGCAAGGACGAGCGCGAGCCGGCCGTGGTCGCCACGGACGGCCGCATCACGGCCGCCATCAAGGCCCGCCTGATCGGCGACAAGTACGTCGACGGGCTGTCGATCAGTGTCGAGACCTATGAAGGGGTAGTGACCCTGGGCGGCGAGGTCAGCAGCAGCCTGCCGCGTGAGCAGGCCGAGCGGCTCGCCGCCTCTGTCGAGGGCGTAAAATCCGTCCGCAACGAGATAAAAATAGTGCGTGAGCCCGCCAAGTGAGGCAGACAATGGCACGAGTGAACTTGTTCAACCAGGAGACAGTGGCGATGGCAGACATCAATGAGCGGATCCGGAAGACGCTCGAGGCGCATCCGGTCCTGCTGTTCATGAAAGGCAACCCGGATTTCCCGCAGTGCGGCTTCTCAGCGCAGGTCGCCTCCGCGCTCAGGGCTTGTGGCACGGAATTCGCATCGTTCAATATCTTCGAGGATCCCGAGATCCGCGAGGGGCTGAAGGCCTACTCGAACTGGCCGACCTATCCCCAGCTGTACGTCCACGGCGAGCTGATCGGCGGCTGCGATATCGTAGTCGAGATGTATCACTCGGGCGAGCTGAAGAAGCTCCTCGACGAGGCCTTGGCGAAGGCCTGATCGGCCCGGCGGACCAAGAGGGGATGCTGCCTGCGGGCAGTGTTCCCTGTTGCTTGAATCAGTCCCGTCCCCGTCCCCGTCGCCGTTCGTAGATGCCCCGAAACTGGTTTACGATCGCGCAGAACACCTCGGCGGTGATGCGCGCGTCGTAGGCCGCGGAGTGGG
>JBLRWH010000037.1:0-25045 GCA_047921395.1 Gammaproteobacteria bacterium | reverse complement strand
GCGACTTCGGGCTGCCCTGCCAGGTGTCGCTCGAGGAGTTCATGGCCTGCGCCGTAGGCGGCTGCGCCGGCTGCACCGTGCGGGTCAACACCCCCACCGGGCCGGCGATGAAGCGCGTGTGCGTGGACGGCCCCGTGTTCGACGCCACGGTGCTCGACTGGGCCTGAGCCCGCTCAGCCGAAGTTGATGCGCGCCTCGAGGTCGACCGAGGAATCGGCGTACGCGAGCGCGCGCTCGAGGTCGATGATGCCGCCCTTGTACATCTTGTACAGCGCCATGTCGAAGCTCTGCATGTCGCCCTGCGAGGTCTCGCGGATCGCCTGCTTGATGCCGGAGATGTCGCCCTTCTTAATCAGTTCGGAGATGTGCGGCGTGTTCAGCAGCACCTCGACCGCAGCGACGCGCCGCCCGTCCTTGCCGATGACCAGCCGCTGCGCGATCACGGCGGTGAGGTAATGCGCCATGTCCAGCATCACCTGCTTGTGCTGGGCCTGCGGGAACAGGTTGATGATCCGGTCGAGCGTCTCGGCGGCATTGTTGGCGTGCAGCGTCGCGATCGCCAGGTGCCCCGTGCCCGCCAGCATGATCGCGGCCTCCATGGTCTCCTGGTCGCGGATCTCGCCGATCTGGACCACGTCGGGGGCCGCCCGCATTGCGCTCTTCAGCGCGCGCGCATAGGAATGGGTGTCCTGCCCGAGCTCGCGCTGGTTGATGATCGAGCGCTTGTTCGGGTGCAGGAACTCGATCGGGTCCTCGATCGTGATGATGTGATCGTTCAGGGTCTCGTTGCGGTGGTTGATCATCCCGGCGAGCGTCGTGGACTTGCCCGAGCCCGTGGCCCCCACCATCAGCAGCAGGCCGCGCTTCTTGAGGGCCAGCTCCTTGAGCACCTTCG
This sequence comes from Gammaproteobacteria bacterium, assembly GCA_047921395.1. Classification (GTDB taxonomy): domain Bacteria; phylum Pseudomonadota; class Gammaproteobacteria; order Steroidobacterales; family XN24; genus XN24. The sequence continues at coordinate 24,150 of JBLRWH010000037.1, read as the reverse complement.
GCACGCCGAGATCTTCGAGCCGCGGCATGTCGAGCGTGATGTAGCGCAGCACCAGTGCGAGGTTGCCGCGCTGCTTGAAGACGTTCGCGCGGAACCGGCCCAGGCCGTGCTCGGAGATCGCGAAGTCCAGCTCGTATTCGCGCTCGATATGGCGCTTCTGGTCCTCGTCCATGATCGACAGCGCGATCTGGTTGACCAGCTGCACCGTCAGGAGCTCTTTACCGACCGGCATGATCTGGCCCTCGATCTTGATCTTGATCGGCGCCTGGGGCGTGAAAAAGAGGTCGGAGGCCCCCTTGTCGGCCATCAGCTTGAGGTAGGGGCGCAGGTTGAACAGCGCCGGCTGTGGGGGGCCGGTCACCGACGTGTCGCTTGCTGCCTGTTCAGCCGTCTTTGCCATACAGCTTGGCCTTCTCTTCGTCTGCGAGCCGGAGGCTGTCGCCGCCCTCGTCGCGGGCCTTGAAGTCACGCTTGCTCTCGAGCTTGATGCGCAACCGGAGCTCGTTGCGCGAATCCGCATTCCTGAGCGCGTCTTCATAGGAAATACTGCCGGCCTCGAACAGGTCGAACAGCGCCTGGTCGAAGGTCTTCATGCCGAGGCGATTCGAGCGCGACATGACTTCCTTCAGCATGTGCACCTCGCCTTTGAAAATCAGGTCGGAGATCAGCGGCGAGGCCAGCATGACCTCCATGGCCGCGATCCGCCCCGTGCCGCCTGCGCGCGGCAGGAGGCGCTGCGCGATGATGCCCTTGACGTTCAGGGACATATCCATCAGCAGCTGGTCGCGCTTCTCCTCCGGGAAAAAGTTGATGACACGGTCCAGCGCCTGGTTCGCGCTGTTGGCGTGCAGCGTCGCGAGGCACAGGTGGCCCGTCTCGGCGAACTGGATGCCGTACTCCATGGTGTCGCGGTCGCGGATCTCGCCGATCAGGATCACGTCCGGCGCCTGCCGGAGGGTGTTCTTCAGCGCCACAGCCCAGGAGTCGGTATCCATGCCGACTTCACGCTGCGTGACGACGCAGTTCTTGTGCGTGTGGACGTACTCGACCGGGTCCTCGATCGTGATGATGTGGCCCTTGGAGTTCTCGTTGCGGTAGCCGAGCATCGCGGCGAGCGTCGTGGACTTGCCGCTGCCTGTGCCGCCGACGATCAGCACGAGGCCGCGCTTGGTCATCGCCACGTCCTTCAGGACCGGCGGCAGGTCGAGCTCCTCGATCGTCGGGATGGTGGTGTTGATGGTGCGCATCACGGCGCCGCTGGCGCCCTGCTGGATGAAGGCGCTGACGCGAAAGCGGCCGATACGCGGCGGCGCAATGGCGAAGTTGCACTCCTTGGTCGCGTCGTATTCCTTGGTCTGCTTGTCGTTCATGATCGAGCGCACCAGCGCGGCGCTCTGCTGCGGTGTCAGCGGCTGGTCGGTGACCGGCTTGACGCGCCCGTCCACCTTGATCGCGGGGGGGAAGCCGGCGGTCAGGAAGAGGTCGGAGCCGTCGACCTCGATCATCTTGCGCAGCAGCTCGTGAATGAACCGGATCGCCTGGTCGCGTTCCATTAGAAGGCATCCTTGTGCTGGGCCCGGTAACGGGCCTCTTCGCGGCTGATGAGGCCCTTGCGGAGCAGGTCCTGCAGGCACTGGTCGAGCGTCTGCATGCCGAGCGCCTGGCCGGTCTGGATCGCGGAGTACATCTGCGCGATCTTGCCCTCGCGGATCAGGTTCCGGATCGCCGCGGTGCCGATCATGATCTCGTGCGCGGCGATGCGTCCGCCGCCGATTTTCTTCATCAGGGTCTGGCTGATGACGGCGCGCAGCGACTCGGACAGCATGGAGCGCACCATCTCTTTCTCGCCCGCCGGGAACACGTCGACGATGCGGTCGACGGTCTTGGCCGCGGAGCTGGTATGCAGCGTGCCGAACACGAGGTGGCCCGTCTCCGCCGCGGTCAGCGCCAGGCGGATGGTCTCCAGGTCGCGCATCTCGCCCACCAGGATCACGTCCGGGTCCTCGCGCAGCGCCGAACGCAGTGCCTCGGCGAACCCGAGCGTGTCGCGGTGTACTTCGCGCTGGTTGATGAGCGACTTCTTGCTCTCGTGCACGAACTCGATCGGGTCCTCGATGGTGAGGATGTGGTCCGGCCGGTTGTCGTTCACGTGGTTGATCATCGCGGCAAGGGTCGTGGACTTGCCCGAGCCGGTCGGCCCCGTCACGAGGCAGATGCCGCGCGGATACATCGAGATGTCCTTGAAGATCTTCGGCGCGTTCAGGTCGTCCAGCGACATGATGTTCGACGGAATGGTCCGGAACACGGCGCCGGCGCCGCGGTGCTGGTTGAACGCATTCACGCGGAAGCGCGCAAGCTCAGGGATTTCGAAGGAAAAGTCGGTCTCGAAGAACTCCTCGTAGTCCTTCCGCTGCTTGTCGTTCATGATGTCGTAGATCATGCTGTGCACTTCCTTGTGCGCCAGCGAGGGCATGTTGATCCGCTTGACGTCGCCGTCGATCCTGATCATCGGCGGCACGCCCGATGACAAGTGCAGGTCGGAGGCGCCATTCTTGACGGAGAAACGGAGCAGCTGTTCGATGTCTACGGCCATCGTGAGTCCCTTGGTTGCTGCCCCGCCGGGCGCCTGGACGCCCTGCGGCGACGATGGCCAAAAGTATACATAACATGGTTAGCGGGAATATGACGGGGTTCTCAGATCAGGCGCTGGCCGAAAGGCTGGCCGCCGTGCGGGCCCGGGTCGCCGCCGCGGCGGCCGCGGCCGGGCGCGACGCCGCCGGGATACGCATCATCGGCGTCAGCAAGCGCCAGCCTCTGGAGGCCGTACGCGCGGCCATCGCGGCGGGCCTCGAGGACTTCGGCGAGAACTTCCTGCAGGAGGCGCTGGAGAAGATGGACGCGCTCGGCGAGTCCCCGGCCCGCTGGCATTTCATCGGCGCGCTGCAGTCCAACAAGACCGCCGCCGTGGCCGAGCGCTTCGACTGGGTGCACAGCGTCGACCGGCCGCGGCTCGCCGAGCGGCTGTCGCGCCAGCGGCCGGCCCACCTGCCGCCGCTGAACGTCTGCGTGCAGGTCCACATCGGCGACGAAGCCAGCAAGGCAGGCGTCGCGCCGGCCGAGACCGGCGCCCTCGCGCGGCAGGTGGCGGGGCTGCCCGGGCTCAGGCTGCGCGGGCTGATGGCCGTGCCGCCGCCGGAGACCGACCCGGCCCGGCAGCGCGCCTGGTTCAGGCAGCTGGCAGAGCTGTACGCCCGGCTGGGCGCCGAGGGCCTGGCCATGGACACGCTGTCGATGGGCATGTCCGACGATCTCGAGGCGGCCGTGGCGGAGGGCGCGACGCTGGTGCGCATCGGCACGGCCATCTTCGGCCCGCGAAGCTGAAAAAAGACGCTATCCTTTATACTCAGCTATGAAAGACATTCCCATCGCATTCATCGGCGGCGGCAACATGGCGCGCAGCCTCGTCGGCGGCCTGGTCGCCGACGGCGTGGCCGCCGCGCAGCTGCGGGTGGCCGAGCCCGACGCGGCGCGGCGTGGCGCCCTCGAGCGGGATTTCGGCATCCGCGTCACGGCGGACAACGCGGCCGCTGCGGCCGCGGCGCGGGTCGTCGTGCTGGCGGTCAAGCCGCAGGCCATGCCCGGCGTCGCGCGGGAACTCGCGCGCCCGCTGGCCGGGCGCGACGTGCTCGCGCTCTCGATCGCGGCCGGGATCCGGAGCATCGACCTCGCGCGCTGGCTGGGCGAAGGTGTGCCGATCATCCGCGCGATGCCCAACACCCCCGCCCTGCTCGGCTGCGGCGCGACGGTCCTGTGCGCCGGCCCAGGGGCGCTGGACGCGCACCGCGAGCTGGCGGAAAGCATCCTGCGCGCGGTCGGCTCGGTGCACTGGGTCGAGGACGAGGCGCACATGGACACCGTCACGGCGCTGTCGGGCAGCGGGCCGGCCTATTTCTTCCTGCTCGCCGAGGCGATGGCCGATGCGGCGGCGGAGCTCGACATGCCGCCGGAGCTGGCGCGCCTGCTCGCGATCGAGACGGCGCTCGGCGCCGCGCGCATGGCGATCGAGAGCGACGTGGACATCGCGGCGCTGCGCCAGCGCGTCACGTCCCCCGGCGGCACGACCGAGGCCGCCGTCGAGGCCCTCGAGGCCGGCGGGTTCAGGGCGCTGGTGACGAGCGCGCTGAGCCGCGCGCAGGCGCGCTCGCGCGAGCTGGCCAGGCTGTTCGGGAACGAATGACGTTGGCGGCGTACCGCCCGGACCACCACAGGAGAGCCCCCGCGAGATGAATGCCGCGCTGTTTTTTGTCATCAAGACGCTGCTGGACCTGTACCTGATCGCCTACATCCTCAGGTTCCTGCTCCAGTGGGCGCGGGCGGATTTCCACAACCCGCTGTCGCAGTTCATCCTGCGCATCACCGACCCCATCGTGCGCCCGCTCCGGCGCGTCGTGCCCGGCTGGCGCGGCATCGACCTCTCCTCGCTGGTCGCGCTGCTGCTGTTGCAACTGGTGGTCACGGCGATCCTGTTCTTCCTGGCGGCGGCCGGCACCCTGGGGCCCGGCATGCTGCTGTACTACGCGGTGCTGAGGATCATCGTCGGCGTCGTCCGGCTGTATTTCTTCGCCATCCTGGTGCACGTCGTGCTGAGCTGGGTGAGCCCGGGACACTGGAACCCGCTCATCAGCGTCCTGCACAGCCTCACCGGCCCGGTGCTCCGCCCCGTGCGTCGCGTCATCCCGCCGATCGGCGGGCTCGACCTGTCGCCGTTGTTCGTCCTGATCGGCTTGCAGGCGCTGCTGATCATGATCCGCCTGCCCGGCTACCTTGCCTGATGGAAGCCTGTCGCTGGCAGGACGCGGCGACGCTGGTCTGTCGGCTGCGCGTGCAGCCGCGCGCGCAAGTCAACGGTTTCGCCGGTGTCATCGGCGACCGCGTCCGGCTGCGCATCCAGTCGCCGCCGGTGGACGGCAGGGCGAACGACGCAGTGCGGCGCTTCCTGGCCAAGGCCTTTGGCGTGCCGCTGGCCCGCGTGGAGCTGCTGGCAGGCGAAAACACGCGTGACAAGATCGTCCGGATCATCTCACCCAGCAAAATACCGCACGAAATCGCATCGCTGGGCGCGCCGACCGGCGATCGATGAGCTATAGTAAGCGCGTTCGCCAGGAGCCCGCGGACAGGAGCCCGCCCATGATCCGCATCAACGCCCCGCTCACCTGTACCGTGGCATTGCTCGCCACCGCATTGGCCGCCTGCAGCCCCGACACCGGTTCACGGCCCGCGACCAAGGCCCAGGAAGTGACGCGCGCCAGCTTCGAGACCTTCGGTGATCACGTAGTGCACTTCAACGCGCAGTCGACGACGATGCTGCCGGCGGAGGTCGCGCGCGCGTTCGGCATTCGCCGCAGCGGCAATCGCGCGATGCTGAACATCACCGTGCTGCGCAAGGGAGCAGCGAACGACGGCATGCCGGTCACCGCCGTCGTCGAGGTCAATGCGACCAACCTGCTCCAGCAAGAGAAAGACATCGGCCTGCGCGAACTACGCGACGGCGACGGGATTTACTACATCGGCGAGTTCACCGTCGCCAACGAGGAGATCGTGACGTTCAACGTCAGCGTGAAGCCCGAGGGGGCCGACTCACCGCACGAATTCAAGTTCCGGCAGCAGTTCTACACGGACTGAAGCAAACCGGGCCTGCTGGACAGGGGGCCCGTCAACATCGAAAAAACAACGTCAGGAGACAGCAATGGCCGTTAAGAAAAAGGTAGCCGCGGTAGTGAAGAAAGCGGTCGCCAAGCCGCCGACCAAGGCAGAAATCATCACGCAGATTTCAGAGAAGACGGACCTCACGAAGAAAGACGTGGGCGCGGTGTTCGACGAGCTGAGCGCCATCATCAAGAAGTCGCTCAAGTCCGCCAGCGAATTCTCGATGCCCGGCCTGATGAAGGTCAAGGTCGTCAAGAAGCCTGCCACCAAGGCGCGCCTCGGCAAGAATCCCTTCACCGGCGAAGAGATCATGATCAAGGCCAAGCCGGCGCGGAAGACCGTCAAGGTCACCGCCCTGAAGGGCCTGAAAGACATGGTGTAATGGCGCGGGCCCGGCGAGTCCGCCGGGCCTCGTTATTCCCGGGCGTCCGCGCGGCCCTGCAGCACGGACGCCCGGATATTTGCATACTCCGCGCGCCGCAGGTGCAGCAGGTCGGCCAGCTTCGACAGCAGGTGCTGCTCGTGCTTGTCGAACTGCCCGTCGGCAGCCGCCACCCCCGCGACCATCTGGACCACGGCGCGGCGCTCGGCCGCCGACAGCGTGTCGTTCAGCACCCGCGTGAACTCGTACAGCGACACCGCGTGCTCCAGGCGCGCATCGGCCCGCGCAAGCAGCATCTCGGCGGCCTCGCGCTCGATCGCGAAATGCCGCACCAGCATGGCGCCGGCTATGGCCCGCTCCTCCGCCGTCTCGTCCCGGTCGGCGCGCGCCATCTCCAGCAGCAGCGCCGCGGTCGCGAGCCGCAGGTCGGGCCCGCCCTCAGCGCCCTCCTGCTCGCCGAGCGAGTCGCGCAGCAGTTGTTTCAATTTTCCGATCATCGCGTATCCCGCGCCTCCGGTTCGGCCAGGAAAGCCGCCACGACCTCCTGCAGCCGCCCGAGACGGCCATGGAAGAAGTGGCTCGTCTCCGGCAATGATGCAATGTGCGGTCGGTCCACCCGCGCTTCCGCCCAGGCGAGCACCTCGCGGTAGTCCACCAGTTCGTCGGCCTCGCCCTGCACCACCAGCCACGGGCAGCCCGGCGCGGGCGTCTCGCCGAGCGGAAACCGCTGCACCGGCGGCGCCACCGTCACCAGCGCCGCAGGGCGCGCCTCGGGCGCCGCGCGCAGCGCCACGTACGCGCCGAACGAGAACCCGGCGAGCCACAGCGGCACGCCCGGCCAGCGCCCCCGCGCCCACCCGATGACCGCGAGCGCGTCGGCCGTCTCGCCGCGCCCCTCGTCCCAGGCCCCGCCACTGGCGCCGACGCCGCGAAAGTTGAAGCGCACCGCCGGCGCGCCGAGCCGGTTCGCGGTGCGCGCCAGGGTGTGCACCACCTTGTTGCGCATCGTGCCGTGGTACAGCGGATGGGGATGACAGACCACCGCAAGCGCCGACGGTTCCCCGCCCGGGTCCTCGACGATGGCTTCCAGGGGCCCGGCGGGGCCGGGAATCTCGAGCATTTCGGGCCGCGCAGGGCGCGTCGGCCGATCACGGTACAATTGCGTCATACGTATAGAATGCCGCAAGCGAAGGAGCCTGCGCCATGCACCCGCTGATCGAGCTCGAGGACCGCTACTGCGCCCGGAACTATCACCCGCTGCCCGTGGTGCTGGTGCGCGGCGAGGGCCCCTATGTCTGGGACGACCAGGGCACGCGCTACCTCGACATGATGAGCGCCTACTCGGCGGTCAGCCACGGCCACGCGCACCCGCGCATCGTGAACGCCCTCGTGACCCAGGCGCGCAGCCTGAACATCGTCTCGCGCGCCTTCCACAGCGACCAGCTCGCGGCCTTCCTCGAGCGCGCCTGCACCCTCACCGGCCAGGAGAAGGCGCTCCCCATGAACACCGGCGCCGAGGCCGTCGAGACAGCCCTCAAGGCGGCGCGCAAGTGGGCCTGGGAGGTCAAGGGCGTGGCCGACGGCGCTGTCGAGATCATTGGCTGCACGGGCAACTTCCACGGCCGGACGATCACGATCTGCGGCCTGTCGACCGAGCGCCAGTACCGCGAGGGCTTCGGACCCTTTCCGCCGGGCCTGCTGACGGTGCCGTACGGCGATGCCGACGCGCTCGAGGCCGCGATCACGCCCAACACCGCCGCCTTCCTGGTCGAGCCCATCCAGGGCGAGGGCGGCATCGTCATCCCGCCCGCCGGCTACCTGGCGCGCTGCGCCGAGATCTGCCGGCGCCACAACGTCATGCTGCTCGCCGACGAGATCCAGACCGGACTCGGGCGCACGGGCAAGCTGCTGGCCTGCGAGCACGAGGGCGTCAAGCCGGACGGCCTGGTGCTCGGCAAGGCGCTCGGCGGCGGGATCCTGCCGGTGTCGATGTTCCTGGCGCGGCGCGAGCTGATGGATGTGTTCCGCCCCGGCGATCACGGCAGCACCTTCGGCGGCAACCCGCTGGCCGCCGCCGTCGGGCTGGAGGCGCTGCGGGTGCTCGAGGACGAGGACCTGGTCGGACAGAGCGCCACGAAGGGCGCCTGGCTGCTGGGCGAGCTGCGCAAGATTCGCAGCCCGTTGATCAAGGAAGTCCGCGGCCGCGGCCTGTTCATCGGCATGGAGATCGACCCGTCCCGGGCCCGGGCGCGCGCCGTGGTCGAGCGCCTGATGGCGCGCGGGCTGCTCAGCAAGGAAACCCACGAGACTGTCGTGCGCCTGGCGCCGCCGCTCGCCATCCCGCAGGCCCTGCTCGAGTGGGCGCTCGAGCAGATCCACGCGGTGCTCGCTGAGATGGACACACCGGCGCACGCCTGATGAAACAATGGAGAACCACAGCATGAAACTCTACGTCGAAGGCATCGAGAACGGCCGCCCGATCCCGGAGAAATTCGCGTTTGGGGTGCAGGATCCAGCCTCCCGCGTGCGGCTGGGCGAGAACCTCAATCCCGCGATCCGCTGGGAGGACCTGCCCGACACCACCCGGACCGTCGTGCTGATCTGCGTCGACACCGACGTCCCGACCCGGCCCGACGACGTCAACCAGGAAGGCCGGACGGTGCCGGCCTCGCTGCCGCGCGGAAGGTTCTACCACTGGGTCCTCGTCGACCTGCCGCCGGACCTGGCGGGGATCGGCGAGGGCGAGTGCAGCCGCGGCGTGACGGCGCGCGGCAAGCAATCGGCGCAGGGGCCGAAAGGCTCGCGCCAGGGCCGCAACGACTATACGTCGTGGTTCGACGGCGACCCGGACATGGGCGGCGTGTACCTCGGCTACGACGGGCCGTGCCCGCCGTGGAACGACTCGATCCCGCACCACTACCACTTCGTGCTGTACGCCACGGACCTGGAGCGCTGCCCGGTGGAAGGCGCGTTCACGGCCCAGGAGGTCGAGACGGCGCTGACCGGGCATGTGCTCGCCCGCGCCGAGGTGACCGGGGTCTACTCGCTCAATCCCGAGGTGCCGGCCGGCTGAGTTCAGCCGGCGTCGGCCGCGACCGAGCGGTAGACCACGCCTTCCTTCATGACGAAGTGCACGGCCTGCAGCCGGCTGATGTCGGCCAGCGGGTCGCCCTGCACGGCGATGAGGTCGGCCAGCTTGCCCGGCTCGATCGTGCCGAGGCGGTCCTCCACGCCGAGCAGCTGGGCCGCGGAGAGCGTGGCGGTGCGGATGGCCTCCATCGGCGCCATGCCGGCCTCGACCATGTAGGCGAACTCGCGGGCGTTGTCGCCGTGCGGCCCGACGCCGCAGTCCGTGCCAAAGGCGATCTTCACGCCCGCCTTGTGGGCGCGCGCGAACGTCTCCTGGATCTGCGGCCCGATCGCGGCCGCCTTGGGACGCACGATGTCGGGAAAGTACCCGGGTACCGCGGCCTTGTCCGCGACGAAGCGCCCGGCATGGATGGTCGGGACGTACCAGGTGCCGTGCTGCTTCATCAGCCGGATGACCTCGTCATCCATGTAGGTGCCGTGCTCGATGGAGTGGATCCCGGCACGGATGGCGCGCTTCATGCCCTCCGCGCCGTGCGCGTGGGCGGCAACGTGGAAGCCATAGTCGCGCGCCGTGGTGATGATGGCGGCCAGCTCGTCCTCGGCGAACTGCGGGTTCTGGCCGTTGGCGGCGAGGCTGAGCACGCCGCCCGTGGCCGTGACCTTGATGAGATCGGCGCCGTCCTTGTAGCGCTGACGCACGGCCTTGCGCGCATCCGCGGTGCCGTTGACGACACCCTCCTTCGGGCCCGGGTCGCCGGCGATGTGCGGGGCCCAGCCGCTGGTCGGGTCGGCGTGGCCGCCGGTGGTGGCGATCGACTTGCCGGCGGTGAAGATGCGCGGCCCGACGACATCGCCGCGGGCGATGGCGTCGCGCAGTGCGATCGAGACGTTGTAGCGATCGCCGAGGTCGCGAATGGTCGTGAAGCCGGCGTCCAGCGTGCGCCGCGCATACACCGTCGACTGCAGCGTGATCCGCGGCGCGCCGTGGGTGAAGCGCGCGAGGTAGGAGCCGGGACCGAGCTCCTGCGACACGTGCGTGTGCATGTCCATCAGCCCCGGGAGCACGGTGGCGCCCGACAGGTCGATGAGCTCGTCGCCCGCGCCCGGCGCGCGGTGGCCGCGCTCCACGGCGGTGATCCGCCCGTCCTCGATGACGATCGTCGCAGGCCCGGTGGCGCGATCTGCGCGCCCGTCGATCAGGCTCCCGGCGTGCACCAGGGTGGCGGCCTCGACGCCGGGCGCCAGCAGAAGGACGGTCAGCAGCACGCCATGCAGCCAGGCGCTCGTGGCGATCTTCATGGCGCAGCTCACTCGATGCCGAGCAATTCGACGTCGAACACGAGGGTGGCATTCGGCGGGATGACGCCCCCGGCGCCGCGCGCGCCGTAGCCCAGGTGCGGGGGAATGAACAGCCGGCGCTGCTCGCCGACCTTCATGCCGGCCACGCCCTGGTCCCAGCCGCCGATGACCCGGCCGGCGCCCAGCGGGAAGCGGAACGGCTGGCCGCGGTCCACGGAGCTGTCGAACTTGGCGCCCTTGCCGTCCTCGGCGGCCGGGTCGAACAGCCAGCCGGTGTAGTGCACGACGGCGGTGCTGCCGGCCGCGATGGCCTCGCCTTCGCCGGCGGCCAGTTCCGTGATCAGCAACTCGGTCGGAGGTTCGGACGGCGGGGTGCCGCCGACGATCGTGGGCATGAAGAACGAGGCGACCAGCATGGCGAAACGGCGCATCAGGGAGCTCCTTGGAAGGGGAAGCTCGAACCTTAGTGCAGTGCCTACGCGGCTGGCAAGCCGGGCGTCGCGCCGGTCAGGTGGCGTCGAAGTCGTTGCGGCCGCGCGCGAGTTGCGCCAGGTAGGGATCGCCGTCGTCCAGCGGCCCCTCGACCCGCGGCCCGCGGGGCACGGGGCCGGCGCGGTACTTGCGACCCTCGTGCGCGAGGTTCGCCAGGTAGGGATCGTGGTCGCCCTGCCAGCTGCGCCCGTCGTCGAGCAGCTCGCCCGGGAGGTCGCGCGTGAATGATCTCTTGTCGCTCATGTCCTCGTTCCCCAGCACCCGGCGATCCGGTACGCCAGCGCCCCGATCCGTTGCCAGGCGGCCCCGAGAAGATCGTCGAGATCGTCGGCCCACTGCAGCATCACTTCCACGAGCCGGCTCCATGCGCGATTGACAGGAATTTCAAACTGCCACGCGCCGCCCGCGGATACCGTGACGGGTTTCGCGAATCTAGAAGCAATGGATTACGGGGCGGTTACACCCAGCGGATATCGTCGATTGTGACGCGCATGAAGTCCTCGCGGGCGTCCGTGCCGATCCCCCAGGCGGCGACCAGGCGCGTCGGCACATTGAAATCGCCGATGCGTTCCTCCGCCTGGACGCTGACACCGAAAGACGAGAGCGAGGTCTCGCCGTTGGACTCGACCCGGCGCCGCATCACGCTGGCCTCGCGCAGCCGGCCGTCGTCCGAGACGACCACGGTCATCGGCGTCGAGCTGCCCGCGGGCGTGACCACGGCCCGGTCGCTGTCGCCGCGCATCCAGCGCGCGCCGCGCTGCGGCGTGAGCGCCGACGGCAGCCAGATGAGCTCTACCATCAGGCGGCCGAGCGCCGAGCGCGCGAGTTCCGCGCTGCGCTGCTCGAGCACGGGCCACCAGCCGGCCAGGGCGTACTCGCTCCCCGCGTCGTCGCCGAACATCCAGTCGGCGCCCTCGACCTGCAGTCGCCTGAGCGCAGCAATCCGCCCTTCCCAGATGAAGCCGCGCTCGGCGCAAATTCGCTGGCGGGCCGCGAACGGGACCCACTCGTCTGCACCGACGCGCAGGCTGCCGCTCATGCGGATGTCCGCGGAGCGCGGCAACGAGGCATTGGGGGCGAGCGCATGCCGCAGGTAAGTCGCGGCCTGCCTGGGCAGGCCGTCAATGCTGTTGGGGATGAAGCGCTCCTCGCCGGCGTTGACCTGCACCAGCAGGTCGCCGATGCGCGCGAAACGCTCGCTGCGCAGGCGGCGCGCACGCGCCAGCCAGCCGAAACCGGACAACATCGCCAGCAGGACGACCAGGCTGATCACCGACATGCCTGCTCAGCCGGGCGCGGAGCACCCCGGCTCCGCGTCGCTCTCGTCCGCATCCGGCTGAGGCATCGCGGGTTCGACGGCGCGGCGCGCGGCGGCGCGGGCCCGCCGGATCCACGCCCAGCTGTCGAGCGCCTGGCCGGCGCCATCCTGTGCGTCGTTCTCCGTCATGGAATCCTTGTTCAATCCAAACCCCCCTGTGGTGTGCTCTGGTCGTGCGCCGGGCGCCGCGGGCCGGCCGTTTGTCGCGCTCAGGACTCGGCGTCCCAGGCCGCCTTGACCTTGGCCGCCCAGGCCTTGTAGCCCCGGAGCGTGTAGATGGAGTCTTCTTCACCCGGACCGATCCTGAGGCCCGTCGAGCCCGGCCGGCCGACGCGCCCTGCGATCGGCGGCGGCAGTATCGGCAACCGTGTCCTGCGTTGAGTCCGCTTGCGTTCTGGTCCGGCCATGCGTGGCGTCCTTCTGGTGCGATTGGCCGGCAGGATAGGCTTGCCGCCGGAAACCGCACCGTGACAGGGGTCACAGCAAATCGGCCATTTCTGGAAAGTGCGTGCGTAATGTGAGGGGCATCACGAAGATGCCGGCGCGGAACTCAGCTGACGAGGCGGTAACAGGGCTCGTACTCGACCCCGGGCAGGCGCATGCGGTGTTGCGCGACGAAGGATTCGAGCAACTGGTCCATCTGCGTCATGATCTCGCGATCGCCGTGCAGGTCGAAGGGACCGAACTGTTCGATGCGCCGGATGCCGTCGTCCTTGACGTTCCCGGCGACGATGCCGGAGAACGCGCGCCGCAGGTCGGCGGCCAGCCGGTGCGCCGGCTGGTCCCGGCCGAGGCGCAGCGATGCCATCGCCTCGTGCGTCGCCTCGAATGGTTGCTGGAACTCGTCCTCGATGCGCAGGCGCCAGTTGAAGAACCAGGCGTCGCCCTTCGCGCGCCGGTACTCCCGCACCGCCGACAGCCCCTCGCGCATGACGCGCGCGACCTGCTCGGCGTCATCGAGGATGACCTGGTAGCGGGTGGCGGCCTGGTCGCCGATCGTGCCGCGCAGGAAGCGGTCGACCTGCTCGAAGTATGGCGCTGCCGATGCCGGACCGGTCAGCACCAGCGGGAACGGCAGCTCCGCATTGGCGGGATTCAGCAGGATGCCGAGGACGTAGAACAGCTCCTCGGTCGTCCCGGCGCCGCCGGGAAAGATGATGATGCCGTGGCCGAAGCGGGTGAAGGCCTCGAGGCGCTTCTCGATGTCCGGCATGATCACCAGCTCGTTGACCAGCGGGTTCGGCGGCTCCGCGGCGATGATCCCGGGCTCGGTGATGCCCACATAGCGGCCGTCGCGAATGCGCTGCTTGCCGTGCGCCACCGCGGCGCCCTTCATCGGCCCCTTCATCGCGCCCGGCCCGCAGCCCGTGCAGACGTTCAGGCCGCGCAGGCCGAGGTGGTAGCCGACGCTCTTGGAGTAGTCGTACTCTTCGCGGCCGATCGAATGCCCCCCCCAGCAGACGACCAGGTCCGGCTCGATGCGGGTGCGCAACACGCGCGCGTTGCGCAGGATCTGGAACACCGCGTCGGTGACCGCCCCGGGCTGGTCGAGGCCGTTGCGACCCTCGATTTCGTTGCTGACGTAGATGACGTCGCGCAACACGGAAAACAGGTGCTCGCGGATGCCGCGCACCAGCTCGCCGTCGACGAAGGCCTGGGCCGGCGCATTCTTCATGCGCAGCCGGATGCCGCGCTCGACCTGCAACAGCTCGATGTCGAAATCGGCGAAGGTCTCGAACACCGCGCGCGCGTCGTCGAGCGTGCTGCCGGTATTCAGCACCGCCAGCGCGCAGCGCCGGAAGCGCTCACGCAGGTCGCCGCTGCCGACGTCGCGCAGCTTTGCGACCTCGAGCTGCGACAGCAGGTCCATGGTGCCGAGCGGCGAGATGGTGACCGTGTCGGCCAGCTTGTGGGTCATGGCAGGATCGTGATCGGCGTGTCGTCCGGGACGGACAGCCAGATGTCGATCATCGCGGAATTGCTGACGGCGATGCAGCCGTCGGTCCAGTCGGCATACAGGTAATGATCGGATGGGTAGAGCGGCACGTTCGGCAGGCCGTGGATCATGATGTTGTTGCCGGGATGCTCGCCGCGGGCGCGCGCGCGCCGGATGTCCTCGTCGTTGGGATAGGAGACACGCATCGCCAGGAAGAAGGCGCTGTTCGCGTTGCGCCAGTCCAGCCGGTAGGTGCCCTCCGGCGTGCGCTGGTCGCCCTCGCGCTGCTTGTGGCCGTCGGGGCGGCCGCCCAGGGCGACCGGGAAGGTGCGGAACACCTCGCCGTTGCGCACCAGCTCGAGGCGCCGCTCAGCCTTCCTGACGATGACGTGGTCCGCCATCGGGAAGTCATCGTCGGCCGCGGGGTGCGTCGCAACATCGGCGCGCACGAGCCCGGCGAGCCCGAGCACGCCGGCCAGGGCGGCGAGGATCACCACGATGCGGCCAGCCGGCTTCATTCGACGCGCGTCCCTTGTTTCATCACTGCACCGTATTCTAGTGGCGGCCCGCCGATCAAGGAACCAAGCGACCGTCGACGGGTTCACAATCCGAGCAATTCCTCGCCCTGGCGGAACACCACGGTCGCCGGGATCCCGGCGGCGGCGAGCCCGGCGAGGTCGGCGCGAAACTCGTCGCGCGTGACGGCCAGGCTGTCGATCAGGCCCGCCGCGGCCGCGTGGTCGCCGCTGCCCTGGATCGTCAGGACCTGGCCGGCGAGCACCTCGATCGCCTGGGCCATGGCGGTCTCGTCGACGTAGTAGCGACCGCTCCCGGCCTCGCGCCTGAACGCGCCCCAGTCCCGGAAGTAGTTGAACAGGATCAGCCGCGCCTGCCCGGCCGGGCTCCAGGTGTCGAGGTGGATGCCGCGGAACAGGCTCGCCAGGAAGCTCGCGTAGTGCGCCGTGCGCGTCGTCTCCGGCAACTCGTCCCGCGCGTGCAGCCAGTCGGCCATCCACAGGGAGAGCACCGCGGCCTTGAGTTCCTCGATCGTGTCGGCGTGCTCGCCCAGGGCCTCGCGCACCGCGGCGCGGTCGTCGATCGTCCGGCGCAGCCCGAGGGTGTGGGCCATTTCCTGCAGCATCGTGTTCAGGAAAAATGCCTCGAAGCCGACTTCGGCGCGCTGCGCAGGGGCGATCAGCGTGTCGGCGACCGGCAGCACGAGGGCGTCGAAGCGGGCGCGCATGACGTTACGCAGCTGCAGCCGGCGCGCACCGTGCTGGAGGCGCACGCGCGCGTCGCCGGCCACCTCCGGCGCCGGCAGATCACTGCGGGCCGCGCCGTGACCGGCCTGGTAGAGCAGGTCGTAGACGGCCAGCTTCATGTCCACGTCCGGCACCTCGGACTTGAAGGCTCCGGAGACCGGCAGGCTGTGCTGCACGCTCGGCAGGAACACGGTGAAGCGCGCCAGGCGCGCGCCCCAGGCCCAGTCGCGCAGCAGCACGTAAGCGCCGAAGCCGGCCTTCAGGCCGAACTCCCGGTCCGCGTCGACGCTGACCGGGCCGATCAGGATCTCCACGTCGCTGTGGCGCATGGCCGCCCAGGCGGCGTCCGCGCGCGCGTGGTCGCCCGTGATCAGGGCGCGGGCGCGCAGCACCAGGTAGGCGCGCAGGGTCTCGTCGCTGGTGATTTCGGCCGCCCGCGCCAGCAGGCGCGCCGCGCGCCCCAGCTCTCTCGGCCACGCCTCGTGGTACGGCACGGCCTCCAGGTTCCCCCAGGGGTCACGCCGGATGCGGGTCTGGGCGCGGCGGGCCGCCGGGTCGCGCCAGGCCTCGAACTCCTCCCGGCTCATGTCGGCCGGATAAAAGCCGCCGGGCGCGACCTGCCGCTGGTACAGCCCTTCCATGATGCGGGCGGCACTGATGAGCAGGCGCAGGATCTCGACCTGCCGCAGGCTGACATGGCCCAGCTCGGCCGTGAGCTCGACCTCCACGGCGTCGGCGGACGGTTGCGCGGCGCGACCTTCAGCCGCGGTGACCAGGCCGAGACACAGCAGCAGCAGGACGCGCAGCACGGGCCGCTACTCTTCTTCCGTGAAGACCAGTCGGCCGGTCGCGTCGTAGAACCAGTCGGGCTCGCCCAGCGGCGCCAGCTCGAAATCGAGCGCCTCGACCGGCACCGCATGCAGCAGGCGCTCGCCCTCGAGGTACAGCATGAACACCCGCCCGGTGCTCAGCCCGA
Source organism: Gammaproteobacteria bacterium (assembly GCA_047921395.1). GTDB lineage: Bacteria > Pseudomonadota > Gammaproteobacteria > Steroidobacterales > XN24 > XN24. Next base: position 7,689 of record JBLRWH010000037.1, on the reverse strand, counting down.
GGTCGCACGGCACCCAGCGACCGGCGAGGGTCACGCGCCGCGGCGTGTGGGCCTTCCAGCCCTCGAGCACCTCGAACACGTAGTCGGAGCGCGTCCCGGGGCCGCCCTGGCCCTCCACCTCCAGGTCCAGCCGCAGCGTGAGGCGCGCGGCCGCCACGGAGGTGGCGTCGCGCAGCAAGTACTCGGCCGCCGTGGCATCCCAGCCATTTCCCTGGAGGATCGGGTGGCGCGGCGGATTGGGATTGCAGGCCGCCGCGGGCCGGCTCGCGGCGAGCAGGACGAGACACAGGCAAGGCAGCAGGGCGCGCAGCAAGAGTTCGTTCCTCCGGGGAACCGTTCCGTCCGGGCATTGTAGCTGCGTTCGCCGTCACCGACGTGGCGGCCCTCGCCTGCAGTCGCTACGCGGCGCGCGCCCCCGTCACGTCACCCGCACTTCGAGTCGCCGCAGTTCAGGCAGGTCATGCAGCCGTCCATCATGACGACGGCGGTGGTGCTGCACTTGGCGCAGAGCTGGGCGCCCTCCGGGAACGGACTCTCGGCGAAGGCGTCCTGCTGCGCGGCGCGCGCCTCGAACTCGGCGCGCTTCTGATCGACCAGCGCGCGCTGGTGCTCGTCGAGGCCCGGCGCGGCCATCATGCCGATGCTGACCAGGTGCTTCTCGACCACTTCGCCGAGCTCGGCGATCAGCGAGGGCATGTACTTGCCGCCCGGCTTCCAGTAGCCGCCGCGCGGATCGAACACCGCCTTGAGCTCCTCCACCAGGAATGTCGTGTCGCCGCCCTTGCGGAACACGGCCGACATGATGCGGGTCAGGGCCACGATCCACTGGTAGTGGTCGAGGTTCTTCGAGTTGATGAAGATCTCGAACGGCCGCCGTGCCTCGTGCTTCGTGCCGGCGTTCAGCAGGATGTCGTTGATGGTCACGTACATCGCGTGCTCGGCCACCGGCGGCTTGATCTTGTAGGTCGCGCCGATGAGCATCTCCGGGCGCTCGAGCTTCTCGTGCATGCGGACGACCTTGCCATCCGTGCCTTCCTCGACGCGCGGCTTCGGCGGCGCCTTCTCCTCGGGCTTGGCGACGTGGTAACCGACGATCTTCTTGCCTATCTTGCGTGCTGACATTGCTGTGCGTTCCTGTGTGTTCATTGCGGCGGGGTTCCGGGGCGCCTCGGGCGGCGCGGCTCAGAACTTGCCGTAATAGCCTTCCTTGAGGGCGTCGAAGAGGTTCGCCGCGGTGTGCAGCTCGCCGTCGTACTCGACTTCCTCGTCACCCTTGAGCTCCACGGTGCTGCCGTCCTCGAGCTCGAACACGTAGGTCGTGTTCTTCAGGTCCTGCTCCTTCACCAGCACGCCCTGGAAGGCGGCCGGGTTGAAGCGGAAGGTCGTGCAGCCCTTGAGCCCCTGCTCGTAGGCATACATGTAGATGTCCTTGAAATCCTCGTAGGGATAGTCGGTCGGGACGTTCGCCGTCTTCGAGATCGACGAGTCCACCCACATCTGCGCGGCCGCCTGGATGTCGACGTGCTGGCGCGGCGAGATGTCGTCCGCCGTGATGAAGCACTCGGGCAGCTTCTCGTCCGCCTGCTCCGAGCCCGGCAGCGCGCGCTCGTTGATGAGCGAACGGTAGGCCAGCAGCTCGAACGAGAACACGTCGACCTTTTCCTTGGTCTTTCTCCCCTCGCGGATGACGTTGCGGAAATAGTGGTGCGCAAAGGACGGCTCGATGCCGTTCGAGGCATTGTTTGCGAGCGACAGCGAGATCGTCCCGGTCGGCGCGATCGAGCTGTGGTGCGTGAAGCGCGCCCCCACCTCGGCCAGCTCGTCGACCAGCTCCGGATTCACGTCCGCGACGCGCTGCATGTAGCGGCTGTAGCGGGCATGCAGCACGCGTCCCCTGACGCGCGCGCCGACGCGCCAGCCATCGGCCTTCATCTCCGGGCGCTTGCGCAGCATCTCCTCGGTGATGGTGAACTCCTCGTCCATGATCGGCGCGGGCCCCTTCTCGCGCGCCAGCTCGAGCGCGCTCTCCCAGCCGGCGAGCGCGAGCTCGCGCGACACTTCCTGGGTGAAGGCGACCGACGCCTTGCTGCCGTACTTCATGCCCAGCATGGTGATGGCCGAGCCCAGGCCCAGGAAGCCCATGCCGTGGCGGCGCTTGCGGTAGATCTCGTCGCGCTGCGGGCCGAGCGGCAGGCCGTTGATCTCGACGACGTTGTCGAGGATGCGCGTGAAGACCTTCACCACCTCGCGGAACTTGTCCCAGTCGAACTTCGCGCCCGGCTTGAAGGCGTCCACGATGAAGCGCGTCAGGTTGATCGAGCCGAGCAGGCAGGACCCATACGGCGGCAGCGGCTGTTCGCCGCAATTGTGCGCATGCAGCCCGTTGCCGTCGAAGGTATTGATGCCCGGCACCTGCACGTCGTAGACGTCCTCGACACCCTCGGGGACCACGGCCGTCACGGTCGCGGTGAAGCGCTCGCGGTTGAGCCGGCGGCGGTAGCCCGAGAGCAGGGCCTTGAGGCGGTTCGCGTTGGCCGTGTCGGAAAACCCGACCCGCTCCGCGTACAGCCCGAGATTGTCGCCGCTGATTACGAGTTCGTGCTGGGCCCGGGTCGGGTAGGCGCGCTGGCCGCCCTGCCCGTCCGGCAGCAACGACGTACCGGCGGGGCGGCGGTCGCGGTACAGGTGCGAGGCGATGCCGATGCGCAGCAGCATGCGCTGCACGGCCTCCAGCCGGGCCGCATCCGACTGGGCCAGGCGCACGCTGACGCCCTTGTCCTGGCTGCCCTGCACGGAGCCATCCGCGTCGAACAGGCCGCGCAAAAAACCACGATGGAAGTCGCTGGACGTCTTTTCCATCGCCGGCGTCACGGCCTTGTCGCCGGGACGCATGCCCATTTCGAACGCGAGGTCACGCAAGGCGGCCAGCTTCATACGATGCTCGCCGCGGCCTTCCACCTCCATCCAGCCGGCAAAATCGGCCCGGTGCGACAGCGTCCGGGCGCAGCGCAGCGCCTCCGCCATCAACGCGACCGGCGCGGCGCCTGTGGCGTTGACCGCATCCGCCTGGGACCAGGTGGAGAGCACCGCCGCATCCTGCTTGAGCGTACCGTCGCCGACCAACAGGCCCAGCAGGAACCCCTCCTCGTGGGTGCGTGCACCCCGCCAGTCAGCGCCCTCACGGTGATTGTTGAGCAGCACCCGGTCGCCGGCCGCAAGCTTGCCGGCCTCGCACCACTCGGTCTCCAACGACCAGCGGGTCTGGCGGACGACGCGCCGCACGCGATGATTGGCGGTCAGGCGGAGCGCATGACCCTCGGCGGTCTGGAGGCGCACCACGTCCCGCGTCGCGGTCTTGAAGAATCCGTCCGCGCTGGTGGCGTGGTCGACGCCATCGACGCGCGCCAGGAACGGCTGGCCGAGCAGGTCGGCGACCTGGCGCGGACCGTCCGAGGTTTGCACCCAGGTATCCGCGGTGACGCAAGGATTGGTCGCGCGGATGTTCTCGCACCACCAGTTGTTGTTCATCTCGTTGACGCGGTCGATCAGCACGAAGCCGGGCTCCGCGAAATCGTAGGTCGAGGACATGATCACGTCCCACACGCGGCGCGCCGGCACGGTCTTGTAGACGCGGCAGGCCACCAGGCCGTCCTCGTTGCGCACGTATTCGCCGTTGGTGGGCCACTCGCGCCAGACGATCGTCTCGGGATCCTCGAGGTCCAGGTTGTCGTCCTTCAGTTCCTGGAAGCCGATCGGGAACGCGAGCCGCCAAGGCTGGTCGTCGCTGACGGCTTTCATGAACTCGTCCGTGACCAGCAGCGAGAGGTTGAACTGCCGCAGCCGGCCGTCCTCGCGCTTGGCGCGGATGAACTCCAGCGCGTCCGGATGGCCGACGTCGAAGGTGCCCATCTGGGCGCCGCGCCGGCCGCCGGCCGAGGACACCGTGAAGCACATCTTGTCGTAGATATCCATGAACGACAGCGGACCCGAGGTGTACGCGCCGGCCCCGGAGACATACGCGCCGCGCGGCCGGAGGGTCGAGAATTCGTAGCCGATGCCGCAGCCGGCCTTCAGCGTCAGGCCCGCCTCGTGGACCTTCTGCAGGATGTCGTCCATCGAGTCCCGGATGGTGCCCGAGACCGTGCAGTTGATCGTCGAGGTGGCGGGCTTGTGCGCCAGCGCGCCGGCATTGGAGACGATACGCCCCGCGGGGATCGCGCCGTTGCGCAGCGCCCACACGAAACGCTCGTACCAGTGCTCGCGGCGATCCTCGGGTTCGACATCGGCCAGCGCGCGGGCGACCCGCTTGTAGGTATCGTCCATCGTGTGGTCGAGCACCGTCCCGTCCTTGGCGACGAGCCGATACTTCTTTTCCCAGATATCCAGCGATGCGGGCTGGAAGGGGATGTCGTTGACCGACTCCACGGAAATCACCTGTTCTTGCAGCGCTGTTTTCATTATGCCTCGTCCCCTGCGGGATGCCCCCCAACTGGTCATGAAAGTCGTAATCGCGTTGATTTGCCGCCCGGCTGCGCATCCCCTCCCGGTCACGTCCTGGACCGGATGCGCGCCAACACAATATGTTGTGTTACGGGATGGTTAAGGTAAGGGTCGAGCCGGGTGCTGTCAAGCACGATGATACAATCACTCCGGCAATGCAATATCCTTTAAATACATAGTGTTATGAATTCTTTATAGAATTTTTCTATCGTTTTTGCCCGCTCGCACGGAAAAAACTCGTTCTGCGGCGCAACACAATATCTTGTGCGCCAGACCCCTATTGACGTACGCCGAAAGATCGCATCCGCGGGTCTTGAAAAGCCGCCCGGCGCCCATATTCAAGGCCCATCGACCCAACCAGACCACCGACTTGACGAGGAGGTAGAGAAATGAGCCTTGTCCGTTACCAGCCCTGGGGCCTGATGCGTTCCCTGCAGGACGATCTCGACCGGCTGTTCGAACAGCGTCTCGCCGCGGACGAAACCACCGGCAGCGTCGCCAACTGGACGCCGCCCGTCGACATCCAGGAAGAGGAAAGTCGCTTCGTGCTGCATGCCGACATCCCGGGCGTGAAGCCCGAGGATATCGAGGTGACGATGGAAAATGGCGTGCTGACGATCAGCGGCAGCCGCGAGGAAACGACCCGCGACGAGCGCAACGGCTATCGCCGCGTGGAGCGCGTCTCCGGGCGCTTCTTCCGCCGCTTCACGCTGCCCGACACCGCAAACGCGGAGGGGATCAAGGCGAAGAGCACCCACGGCGTGCTTGAGGTTATCATCCCGAAGCATGACCGCGTGATGCCGCGCCGGATCAGCGTCGACGTCAACTGAGCGTAACGCCCGCGCGGCGCCGCGACCCTTCGCCCCGCTGCGGCATCTCACCGGCGATGGCGGTCGGCCGACGGTCGCCCGCCATCGCCATTTCAGCGCGCCGACGGAACCTCGGCCCCGCCGGGACATCCAACAGCCGCACTGCCCCCGCACACAACAGAGAGTCACGCAAATGATTGCACGCCCCATCGTCGCCGCCGCGGCCGTCCTCGCCCTCGCAGCGGCCAGCCCGATCCATGCGCAGCTTCCCGCCGTGGTGGACGGCGCGCCCCTGCCGTCGCTCGCGCCCATGGTCAAGCAGGCGGCGCCGGCGGTCGTCAACATCGCGACCCGCGGCAGCGTCGAGGTGCGGGGCTCCAACCCGTTCCTGGACGACCCGTTCTTCCGCCGCTTCTTCGACATGCCCGAGCAGCAGACACCGCGACGGCGCCAGACCCAGAGTGCCGGCTCCGGCGTGATCGTGAACGCGGCCGAGGGACTCGTGATCACCAACGCACACGTCATCGAGGGCGCGGAGCAGATCAGCGTCACGCTGCAGGACGATCGCACCTTCGACGCCGAGGTGGTCGGCACCGACCCCGCCTCCGACATTGCGGTGCTGCGGATCCCGGCCGAGCGGCTCGCCGAACTCAAGATCGCTGACTCCGCCCGGGCCGAGGTCGGCGACTTCGTCGTCGCGATCGGCAACCCGTTCGGCCTCGGCCACACCGTGACCTCCGGCATCATCAGCGCGCTCGGCCGCTCTGGCATCAACCCCCAGGGCTACGAAGACTTCATCCAGACCGACGCCTCCATCAACCCAGGCAACTCCGGCGGCGCGCTTGTCAACCTGCGCGGCGAACTGGTCGGCGTGAACTCGGCCATCCTGTCCCGCAGCGGCGGCAACATCGGCATCGGCTTCGCCATTCCATCCAACATGGTGCGCTCCGTGATGGACCAGCTGCTCGAGTTCGGCGAGGTCCGCCGCGGCCTGCTCGGCGTCACCATATTGACCATCACGCCGGATATCGCGGAGGCGTACGGCGTCAAGGAAACGCAAGGCGCGCTGGTATCGCAGGTCCTGCCGGAGTCTGCCGCCGAGCGTGCCGGCGTCAAGACCGGTGACATCATCCGCAGCGTCGACGGCAAGGCGGTCAACAGCGCCAACGAGCTGCGCAACACCATCGGCCTCAAGCGCAGCGGCGACACCGTCGAGCTGGAGATCATGCGCGACGGCCGCAAGCGCAAGCTCAAGGCAGAACTCGGCGAGCAGGCCACCCAGGTGCAGGTTGCCGCGGCCGAGATCCACCCCGGCCTCGAGGGCGCCGAGTTCGAGAGCCTCGACGCCTCCTCGCCGCGCTACGAGGGCCAGGCGGGCGTACTGGTCACCAGCGTCGCACCCGGCAGTCCGGCGGCGCAGCGCGGCCTGCGACCCGGCGACGTCATCGTCGCCGTGAACCGGCAGAAGGTGTCCAGCCTGAGCGACTTCCAGCAGCACGCCCAGGGCCAGTCGCTGCTGCTCAACATCCGCCGGGGGAACGCCCAGCTGCTGTTGCCGATCCGCTAGCCCTGGCGGCCCCGGCGCGGCTTGTCTGCGCCGGGGCCCTTTTTTGGCGGGGTGACCGCGGGCGGGCGCTGTCATAGGCCCGCTTCGCTCGCAAAATTTCAAGCTCCCTCAGCGCGCCTATGACATCCCCCGCCCGCTGCGCCGTCCGCTACAGATGCGCCCCGGCACCGGTTGCAGTGGTTTGTCGCGGGGCTTGGCGCCTCTCGGCCTTGAGTTCCTCGCGCAGCACTCTACGGAGCGTCGCCTCATCTACCGGGCCGGCGACCACCGCTTCTCGCAGCGTTCGGTTGATCAGCGTTTGATAGCCGATCCCTTCCGCTTCGGCCTTGGCACGGAAAATCGCCAGCAGATCATTGTCGAGCATGATCGTGATCCTGGCCTTGCCCTTGGTCTCGGCCTGCAGCTTGGCGAGGTGCGGTACGTCCTTCGCTCGTTTGGCTTTGGAAAAATCGTATTCTTTACGCATAGAACTTGGCCTCCTTTCGCAGGGTTGTCGGCTGACTTGCCTGGATCCCATTCGATTGCGATATGCATTGAGTATGCATATCCAGTGGTGCGACTGCAAGGAAGTTCGGACCACTGATGGACTGACCCGACCAACCTGACGCTGCTGTCTGCGGGGCCTCGCGCGCCGGGTATCGGTTCGGCGTGACTGAAAGGGCGTGCCGCGGGTACCGCCTCAGCCGCCGGTCAACCTTGGGGTCCGGACGTCACAGACGCCGATCGCATCGAAGGCGCAGCGAGTGCGGGACGTCACCGGCCCGTTGAGCGAGCTTGTAATTTTGCGAGCGAAACGGGCCTGTGACGGTCCGT
>JBLRWH010000036.1:0-26245 GCA_047921395.1 Gammaproteobacteria bacterium | reverse complement strand
GCTGGATCCGCAATTGTGACGGACAGATTACAACAGCGCTCCATTACAGATTCATGAAATCGACTGTGGGGGCGCCGTCACCGGTGTTGTTGGGTGACCGCGGGGCCGCGCCGTGACAGGCCAGCCGGGTGACCGCGGGGCCGCGCCATCACAGGCCCGGTTCGCTCAAACATTTCAACTTCGCTCACCGGGCCTGTGACGTCCCGACCCCGCTGCCGCGTCAATGCGACTGACACCCGTGGCCTGCCCGCCCGCTGCCTCCCCGACGATGGCGGCGCCCCCACGGTCGATTAGTGGGTTTGGGGTACCGGCGGCAAGCTCCGTGAACAGTGCCAAACGTTTGACGCGCGACGAGCCCATCCTAACGGTATCGGGCGCCTGGTTGGCGGACGGCGCAGCGGAAGCGGGATGTCATGGGCGCCTGCCCTATCGGCGTGGCAGCGGGTGCGGGACGTCATAGGCCCGCTGAGGGAGCTTGAAATTTTGCGAGCGAAGCGGGCCTATGACGGTCCGCACCAGCGGTCGACTGACAAAAAGGGCCCGTGACAGCCCGCGCACGCGGCCACGTGGGCCTGTCACGTCCCGACCCCGCTGCCTCCCCGACGATCGCCGCGCCCCCACGGTCGTTTGGTGGCTAAGGGCTAACCAGCAGTTCGCCTGGTGAACAGCAAAAAGACCTAACGCCTCATGCAGGCGCATAGACCCGCTACACGCCCACCCCAACGCTTCAGGGCGTCTGGCCCGCGGACGGTGCAGCGTGTGCGGGATGTCATGGGCGCCTGCCCTATCGGCGTGGCAGCGGGTGCGGGACGTCACAGGCCCGCTGAGGGAGCTTGTAATGTCGCGAGCGAAGCGGGCCTGTGACGGTCCGCGCCCGCGGTCGACTGACAAAACGGCCCCGTGACAGCCCGTGCACGCGGTCCCCGCAACCCGGTCAGGCCCCCTGTCCGCCCCCCTGCCAGGCGACCCGCTCACGCAAGTACACCGGCAACGCATCCGCCGCGGCCACGGCTTCGCCGCGCGCGAGGGCCGCCGCGGCGATCTCGAGCAGGTCGCGGGCCAGCGGCGCGATCTCTGCGTCGGTCTCGACCAGCCCGAGCCGCCCGGCCAGGTCGGGCCACGCCGCGAAGGCCGAGCCGACACCGTACCAGCCGTCGCCCGGCGGGGCCGACAGCGCCCCTGGCGCGAGCAAGGCCTCGGCGTCCTGCGCCGCGGGCAGGCCGTCGGCGCCGATGCGGAAGCTGGCCGCGTAGATCTCGTCGAGGCGCGCGTCGAGGGCGACCACGACATTGCGCCAGCCGCGCAGCCGCAGCGCCGCCGCGGCGCCCGCGGCGAGGTTGGAGACCGGCACGACCGGCAGCTCGGCGGCGAAGGCGATGCCCTGCGCCACCCCGGTCGCGATCCTGAGGCCGGTGAAGCTGCCCGGGCCGCGGCCGAAGGCCACGGCGTCGAGCTCGCCGATCGTCATGCCGGCCTCGGCCAGGCAGGCTTCGGCCATCGGCAACAGGGTGGCGGCGTGGCGGCGCGGCTCGGCCTCGAAGCGCTCGAACAGCCGCTCGCCGGCGCGCAGCGCGACCGAGCAGCCCTGCCCCGCGGTGTCCAGCGCGAGCAGGTTCATCCGGCATCCTCCAGCGCGGTCAGGCCGAGGCTGAGCAGGAACTCCACGGCCTCGTCCTCGTCACGCACCACCGGCATGGGCGGCAGGCTGGCGAGGAACACCCTGCCGTAGCCCTTGCCGAGCAGGCGCGGGTCGCACACCACGGCGAGGCCGGCGTCGTCGGTATCGCGGATCAGGCGGCCGATGCCCTGTTTCAGGCTCAGCACGGCCTGCGGCAGCTGCACGTCGCGGAAGGGCTCACGCCCGGCCTCGCGCGCGGCGTCGAGGCGCGCCTTGAGCAGCGGGTCGTCCGGCGCCGCGAACGGCAGCTTGTCGATCAGCACGACGGACAGCGCCGGGCCCTTCACGTCGACGCCTTCCCAGAAGCTCTGCGTGCCGAGCAGCACGGCGTTCCCCAGGCGGCGGAAACTGGCGAGCAGGCGCGCGCGCGGTTCGTCGCCCTGCACCAGCACCGGGAAGCCGAGCTCCTCGGCGCGCGGCCGCAGCAGGCGCGCGGCGAGCTGCAGCGCGCGGTGGCTGGTGAACAGCAGGAAGGCGCGCCCGCCGCTGGCCTCGAGCAGCGGCAATGCAACCTCGACGACGCGCTTCGTGTACTCGGGGTCGGACGGCTGCGGCAGGCCCTTCGGCACGTACAGGCGGGTGCGTGCGCGGAAATCGAACGGGCTGTCGAGCCGCAGGGTGTCGGCCTCGTCGAGCCCCAGCCGGTCCATGAAGGCGCCGAAGTCCTCGCCCACGGCGAGCGTCGCGGAGGTGAACACCCAGGCGCAGTTGCCGCTGGTGATGTGCGCGGCGAGCGCGCGGCCCGCATTGACCGGCGCGGCGTGGAAGCTGGCGCTGCGCCGGCCGGTCTCGGCCCAACGCAGCTCGAACCCTTCGCCGCCGGCGCGGATGGTGCCGGTGCGCGCGGCGAGCGTCCGGGCGCGCCGCTCGACCGCGTCGAGTCCGGGCGTGGCGCCGCCGAGCGCCTCGCAGCCGTCGGCCAGCGTGCGCGCCGCAGCTTCGAGCCCGGCGAGTACATCGTCCGTGCCCGGGGGGAGCTCGGGCCAGGACAGGCGTCCGCCCGCGCCGACCCCCGCCAGCGCCGCGCCACCCTCGCGCGCGGCGCGTTCCAGGCCGTTCACGACCGTCTCGAAGTCGTCCTGCCAGGCGCCCGCCTTGAGCGCCTCGGCGCGTGCGTCGGCAACCAGGCCGAGCGCCTGGCGGGTGCCGACGCTGACGCCGAAGAAGCGTGCGGCGATCTCGGGCAGCTGGTGGGCCTCGTCGACCACCACGGCGTCGACGCCGGGCAGGAGCTCGCCGAAGCCTTCTTCCTTGAGCGCGAGGTCCGCGAGCAGCAGGTGGTGGTTGACCACCACGACCTCGGCCTTCATGGCCTCGCGCCGCGCCTTGACGACGTGGCAGCGCTGCAGCTCGGGGCATTCCTGCCCAAGGCAGTTGTCGGCGTTCGAGGTCACGCGGCCCCAGGTGGGCGCATCCTCGGGGATGCCCGGCACCTCGGCGATCTCGCCGCTGGTCGTGACCGCGGCCCAGGCCTGGATCTTCGCGAGCCGGCGCGTCTCCTGCATGGACCCCGGGCCTTCCTCGAGCGCGAGCGCGAGGCGGTGGCGGCACAGGTAGTTGGCGCGCCCCTTGAGCAGCGCGATGTGCACGGGGCGGCCGAGCGCGCCGCAGATCGCAGGGAGGTCGCGGCGGAACAGCTGGTCCTGCAGGGTCTTGGTGCCGGTCGAGATCACGACCTTGAGTCCGCCGTCGAGCACGGGCGCGAGGTAGGCGTAGGTCTTGCCGGTGCCGGTCCCGGCCTCGACGAGGAGGATGCCGCCGGACTCCATCGCCCCCGCAACAGCCTCGGCCATCAGGCGCTGGCCCTCGCGCGGCCGGAAGCCCTCGAGGGAACGCTGCAGGATGCCGTCCGCATCGAACGCGTCGCCGATGCGTCCGGCCAGGCTCACTGGCCCGCTCCCGCCTTCTGCAACAGGCGCGCGGCCTCGGCGCGCGCGGCGGGATCGCGGCTCGACAGGCTGAGCGCCTTCCGGGCCATGCTCTCGGCGGCGGCGCCCTGCCCGGCCGTGAGCCTGAGATGACCGAGCTCGATCCAGATCCACGGGTTGTTGCCATCGACGCGCAGCGCGCGCTCCAGCGTGGCGCCGGCGAGCGCATCGTTGCCGAGCAGCACCTCGCGGCGCGCCTGTTCGACCATGGCCTCGCCGGCGGCGTGATAGCGCGGCGGCGCCAGCGGCTCGGGCTCGGGCGCCGGCAGCGGCACGGGGCGCGTGCTGCGCTCCTGCTCGATCGGCGGCATCGGCGCCGGCGACTCGGGCGGCAGCGACGGGCCGGCGCCGGGCGCAGGCTGCGGGATCTCGCGCCGCGGCGGCTCCTCCTCGACTGCCAGGTACGTGCAGCCGGACAGCAGCGCGAGCGCGAGCAGCCCCGCCGCCAGGTGGCGCCCTGTCGTCAATCGTTGCCCAGCAATCGCTTCAGCCATTCGATCCCCTGTTCGATCCGGTTATTGTCCTGTTCAGGGTCCTGTTCAGGGTCCTGTTCGGGCCCGCAGCCGCGCTTGCCGTAGAGCGTCGCGTCCGCCGGCACCGGCACGAAGACCGTGTCGGCGCAGCCGCGCCGCGCCAGCAGGCCCGTGTCGTACTCGAGCTCGACCTCGACGAGGCCGTCGGCCTGGCCCGGCAGGAATTCGCTGGCGCCGACCCCGGCCATGATATCCGCCCAGATCGGCAGCGCGCCGCTCGCGCCGGTCAATCCCATGGACTGGTTGTCGTCGCGGCCCACCCAGACCACGGCCAGAGTATCGCCCCCGAAGCCCGCGAACCAGCTATCCCGAAAGTCCCCGGAAGTGCCGGTTTTGCCCGCGAAGCGCCGCCCGCCGAGCCGCGCCGCCGCGCCGCGCGCCGTGCCGCGCTCGAACACCATCCGCATGGCGTGCTGCAGCTGGACGACCGCAGCCGGATCGGCGACCGCCTCGATTTCCAGCGGGTAACGCGACAGCGGCTCGCCGTCGGGATCGAGCACGGCCCGCACCGAGCGCAGCGGCGCGCGGAATCCGCCCGAGGCGAGCGCGCCGTAGATTTCCGCGATCTCGAACGGCGGGTATTCCACCGAGCCGAGCAGCAGCGAGGGATAGGCCGGCGGCGCCTGCGCGCCGGAGAGCCGGCCGAGCTTGTCCGCCACGGCCTCGACGCCGATCTCGAGCCCGAGGTCGACGGTGGCGAGGTTCAACGACTCGGCCAGCGCGCGCAGCATCGGCACGGGGCCGCGCACCTGCTGGTCGAAATTCTTTGGCTGCCAGACGGTGCCGTTCGGCAGCGGCACGTCCACCGGCCAGTCGTCCAGCGTCGAGGCGAGCGAGTAGCGCCCGGTCTCGAGCGCCGCGAGGTACACGGCGGGCTTCACCAGCGAGCCGATGGGACGGCGCGCGTCGAGCGCGCGGTTCAGGCCGCTGAAGCTGCCCTGCGCGCCGCCGACCACGGCGAGCACCTCGCCGGTCGCCGGGCGGGTGACCACGGCCGCGCCCTCCAGCCCGGCCGTCGCCTCGCCGCGTTGCCGGAGCCGCGCGACGCCCTCGCTGACCGCGGCCTGCGCCACGCGCTGCGCCAGCGGGTCGAGCGTGGTGAGCACGATGAGGCCCGCGGAATCCAGGTCGCTGTCGCGGTAGTCGCGCGCGAGCTGGCGCCGCACCAGGCCGAGGAAGGCCGGCTGGTAGCTCGGCCCGGCCGCCGCCCGGCCGCGCAGCCCGAGCGGCTTCGCGGCGGCGGCTGCCGCGGCGTCCGCCTCGATCGCGCCCTGGCCGGCGAGGATCTGCAGCACCAGGTTGCGCCGCTCGCGCACGCGCTCCCCCTGCCGCCACGGGTTGTAGTACGAGGGCCCGCGGACGATCGCCACGAGGGTCGCCGTCTCGGCGAGGTCGAGCTCGAGCAGCGGCTTGCCGAAGTAGAACGCGCTGGCGAGGCCGAAGCCGTGGATCGCGCGCGGGCCGTCCTGGCCCATGTAGACCTCGTTGATGTACGCAGTGAGGATCTCTTCCTTGTCGTAGTGCCACTCCAGCAGCAGCGCCATCGCCGCCTCGGTGAGCTTGCGGCCCCAGGTGCGCCGGCTGTCGAGGAAGTAACTCTTGATCAGCTGCTGGGTGAGGGTGCTGCCGCCCTGGCGCACCTCGCCGGCGCGCAGGTTGACGAGGAATGCGCGGCCGATGCCCTCGGGGTCGAGGCCGTGGTGGGTCAGGAAGCGCCGGTCCTCGACGGCGATCAGCGCGTCCTCGAGCAGCGCCGGGACCTCGTCGGGCGCGAGGACGAGGCGATCCTCGCCGTGCGCGGGGAAAATGCTGCCGATGCGCATCGGGTCGAGCCGCAGGAACGGCAGGTCGCGGCCCTGCGCGTCGCGGACCCGTCCGACCCCGGCGGAGGTGAAATCGACCTGCGCGACGGTCTCCGGCTGCAGCCCGTCGGCGAAGCGGAAGGCGCGCGTCACGAGCCGCACGCTGGCGCCCTCGCGCCACCAGAAGCCCGCCCGCGGCGCGCCGCCGTCGGCCTGCCGGTAGCCCTGCGCGCCGAGCAGCTCGATGAAGGCCCTGATGTCCAGCGGCAGCCCTGCGTACAGCTCCAGCGGCTCCGCGAACACCTGCGCCGGCTGGTCCCAGCGGCGTCCCTCGAATTCCCGGGTGATGCGCGCGTCGAGCCAGATCATCCAGGCGACCAGCACGACCACGCCGGCCAGGGCGCCGAGCAACAGTGCCCGCCCCAGCCCGCGCAGCGCCCGGTCGCGCTTGCCGCCGCGGCGCCGGGCCGGGCCGGAGCGGCCTTTGGCGCGGCGGGGCTTGGTCTTGCGGCTGCTCATGTGCCCTCCCGGGCCTGGATGGCATCGGGCTCAGCCGCCCGGGCGCGAAATGACACCAGGCCGGCGAGCCCGGGCGGGTGCTTGCCGGCGAGGTCCCAGCGGATGTGGGTGATCGCCGCGGGGTCCGGCAGCTCGCCCGGCGCGGCGAAGGTCTGCCCGCCGTCGATCGAATAGCTGAGCGTGGTGCCGGGTCCGGTCGCGCTGCCCGGCACGAAGCGCGTCCCGGCAGGCACTGGATGCACGATCCGCAGCCCTGCCGCGGGCTCGGTCCCCTCGTGGCGGAAACGCAGCGTCACCAGCTGTTCGACGGCGCCCTCCGGCGGGAGTTCGGCCACGAGCCGTTCGCCGCCGCCCTCGCGCGCCACCACCCAGGCCGATTCGACGGCAATGCGCGGCTCGACGGGCGGCTCGGCGGGCGGCCCAGCCGGGGTCTCCGCTCGGGCGTGGCCCGCGCCGAGGGTGGCCGCCAGGAGGCAGATTCCGCGTGCGAACCGCGAAAACGCTGGGGAAATTGATCTCACGGGGTTGACTCCAGGGGCGGCTGGGGTGTATTGTGCACTGCATCAATGCTGCATTGCATCAAAACACCGAGGTCAACGCCATGATGAACCGAATCGAAAAATTTGCCGACAACCTGAAAGCCGAGTCCCGCGTGCTGGCCGACCGCGCCGTCCACGGGCTGCGCACCGCCGGTCTCGAGACCGCCGAGCTGCTGACCCGGACGAAGCGCCCCGTGCATGCCATCGCCGATACCGGCCTGAAGCTGAACACGCTGTCGCACAAGAGCATCGAGAAGATGCTGAAGCAGCAGGTCGCCGTGCTGGACGACATCATCGACGGCAGCGCGAACCGGCTCGAGAAGGCCGCGCGCGCCCGCACCGTGCGGACGCTGGTCGACGGCCAGATCTCCACGTTGCCGAAGACCCGCGATCATGCCGTGAAGAACGCCAAGAAGACCGTCGCCCTGGTGCGTGACACCGGCGACGCCATCGGCGACCTCTTCAAGGACGTGGTCGTGGACATCTCCAGCGCCCGCAAGCCCGCCGCGAAGCGCGGTCGTCCGGCCGCCAAGAAGGCTGCCGGCCGCAAGCCTGCCGCCAAGAAGGCCAGCGCGAAAAAGGCCCCGGCCAAGAAGGCTGCTGCCAAGAAGCGCGCCGTCCGCAAGGCGCCGGCCAAGCAGGCCGCCGAGTCGACTGCGCAGACCCAGGCCGCCTGAATCGCGCCGCGCGACGAGAGGACAGACGGGGGCCCGGTCCAGGGCACGCTCTTCTGACCGCACACGAGGCCCTCTCCGGAGGGCCTCGTTTTTTTGTGCGGCAGGAATGCGCGCGGTCGCAACTGGCGCCGTCGACAGCACGGCGTTTCAGTGCGCCCTCGGGCGGGGGGTCACGACGTCTTTTTCCTGGCGCCGCGCTTCTTCCGCGGGCTCGCGGACGCGCGCCGCGTCGGGCTGCCGCTGTCGTCCTCCCGCTTCGGGCTGACGGTCGTCTCAACAGTCACGGGGCGTCCGGTCTGCAGCGCACGGCCGATGAGGCGCTGCCATTCGCTGAGCGAGGTCAGGCCTTCCGGCATCATGCCGCGCAGGATGGCCACCGCGTCCGCGCCGCTCGACGCGCCGGAGCGCAGCTTGTGCACCACGGCGTCCAGCGCTTCCTGCTGGACTGTTGCCACGTCGGGCAGGCCGAGGAACTCGCGCAGCTCCGTCGGGCCGACTTCCACTTCGATGCGTATCTTCATGGGTCGGCAGTGTCCCCGTCAGTCTTCCTGGATGAAGGTGATGGCCTGGGCGGAGCCCGGCTGCACGATGCGGCCGAGGCCGATGACGCCCTCGCCGGTGATCTGGATGCTGTCGCGCCGCACGAACAGTTCCTCGCCCTTGCGGGTCACGACGAAGGTGCCGTTGGTGGACTGGTCGATCAGCAGGAAGCGGTCGCGGCTCATCTCGACGCGTGCGTGCAGGCGCGAGATCAGGTTGCCCTTGACCACCAGGTCGTTCTCGTCGCTGCGGCCGAGCGTCGCGTGCGGCCGCGTGGAATCGACGGTGACTTCCTTGTCCAGGTAGCGCACGCGCATCCGGCCGCGCGCCTTCTGCTTCTGGTCGCCCCAGGTGATGGTGGGCAGCATGCTGGTGATGTCTTCGGACTGCCACAGCGCCTCGTACATCGCCACTTCGCCGCTCTTGCCCTTCAGCGGCGCGAGGTCGATCTGGCGCACGGCCAGCCGCCACTCGGCGCCGAGGTTCGAGACCATGTTCTGGGTGATGAGGACCTGGGCGGCCTTGGCCTGGCTGGTCACCCGGTTGGCGGTGTTGACCGTCGAGCCGAACACGTCGCGCTGCTCGGGAATGACCGGCCCGAAATCGCAACCGACGCGGATCGCCAGCGGCGCGCCGCCGCCCGAGACCACCTCGCCCTTGCTGATCGCGACCTGCATGTCGCGCGCGGCGTTCATGGCCCCGTCCGCCGTCGGGAAGGTCGCCATGACCTCGTCGCCAATCGTCTTCACCACCCGCCCGTCGTAGCTCTCCGTGGCGCGACGCATGACCTCGATGCACTCACCGACCGTGGCGCGCGCCTTGGCGTCGCCGAGCACCTCGTACAACTCGGTGCTGCCGACCACGTCAGCGAACAGGACGGCGACTGAAATTTCCGTTGACATGTCTCCTCGGTCCTATTTAGCGCGATGCGCCCGGGAGGGGGCATATCCGTTCGAAGCATACTCGCTGCGCCGGACGGCAATCAACTTGGGAAGCGCGCCCATCAGGCTTTCGGCGCACGCTTGGCGGCGGCCACGTAAGCGATCCACGCGGGGTCCGCCTCGCCGCGCTTGACGATCGCAAAATCCCCGCTGGGCTCGCCCTCCTCGTCCTCGCCCTGCCAGTAGACGAAGGAGCGCGCGAAGCCGGCCTCCTCGAGCAGTTCCCTGAGTTCCGGCAGGGTCCACAGCCGCCAGTCATAGCTGAAGGCGCGCGGCAGCTCGGAGCCGTCCGGGAAGCGGAAATGGATGTGGCAGATGTAGCGGGCGCTGACCGGGTCGAAGCCGTGCTGGTCCCACACATAGGTGAACAGGCCGTAGTCGGTCTCTTCCTCCTGCTCGTCGTAGGCGTCCGAGCCGCCGTAGATGTCGAGCACGAACACGCCGTCGTCCGCGAGGGCCGCGTGCACGGCGCGGAAGTACCCCACGAGCTCGGCCCGCGTCTTGAAGGTCCACCAGCTGAAATTGAAGGCGACCGCGAGGTCCACCTCGCCGGTCTCGGCCGTGCGCACGTCGCCCTCGACGATCCGGAGCCGGTCGCGCTGCTTCGATTTCAGCTTCTCGACGTGGTGCTTGCGGCCCCAGTCGAGCACCTGCGGATCGATGTCCACGGCCACGGCCTCGCGGCGCTTGTCGGAACGCACCCACTCGCAGGCCGCCGCCGCCGTGCCGCAGAAGTCCTCGCGCAGCGTGAGCGCCTTGCGCCCCGTCAGCTCGGTGAAGGCCGCGTCGAGGAACTCGACCTCGTGCACCACGCTCTGCACGGAAGCCTCGTAGAGCTCGTGCGGATCGGCAAGATCCGCCATGCGCACGATCGGCTTGTCCTTGCCTTTGCCGGCCCTGTTGCCCTGCTTCCCGCCCTGCTTCCCGCCCTGCTTGCCGCCGCGTTTCGCCGCCATGGGTCGTCCTTCACCGTGGAAAGGCCGGCATTCTAGCGGAATGCGGGGCTCCGCAGGGCGCCCAGGGGGCCGGATGCCGGGGCTGGCTGGTGTAAAGTAGCGCTCATTCGTGTGAAAGCCACCCCGCCGATCGTGGAGTCCCCGCCATGTCCCGCTGCCCGACCGCGGCGCTCGCGTTGTTCCTGCTGAGCTCCGCCCCCGTCTCCGCCGTCGCCCCGGCGTCCGCCGCCGAACCTTCGGCGGCCCTGCTCGAGGAGGCCGCCGCGCTCCGGGATACGGCGCTCGCCGAGAGCGATGCCTGGCAGCATGCCTGGTCGCTGACCACCGAGGTCGGGCCGCGCCTGGCGGGCTCGGCCGGCGACCGCGCGGCCGTCGCCTGGGCGCTGGCCCACCTGGCCGACCTCGGCTTCGATGACATTCGCGCGCAGCCTGTCACGGTGCCCGCCTGGGAGCGCGGCCGGGCCGAGGTGCGCATCACCCGCCCGTGGCCGCAGCCGCTGGTGGCCGTCGCGCTCGGGTTGAGCGTCGGCACGCCCGAGGCGGGGATCGAGGCGCCGGTGATCCGCTTCGAGAGCCTCGCCGAGCTGCAGGCCGCGGGCGCCAGCCAGGTGCGCGGCAAGATCGTGTTCATCGACGAGCGCATGGAGCGCACGCGCGACGGCACCGGTTATACGGCGGCGGTGCAGAAGCGCGTGCACGGCCCCTCGGCCGCGTCCGAGCGCGGCGCCTTGGCGGCCGTGATCCGCTCGGTCGGGACCTCGAACAACCGTGTCGCCCACACCGGCACGACGCGCTTCGCCGAGGGCGTGCACCCCATTCCAGCGTTCGCCCTGTCGGGCCCGGATGCGGACCTGCTGGCGGGGCAACTCGGCAGCGGCAAGGAGGTGGCGCTGTGGCTGCATTCGAGCGCCCGCGCGCTGCCGCCGGCGCGCTCCGCCAACGTCATCGCGGACATCCGCGGCACGGACCGGCCGGACGAGATCGTGATCCTGGCTGCGCACCTCGACGCCTGGGACCTCAGCCCGGGCGCGCAGGACAATGCGACCGGCGTCGCGGTGCTGCTGGAGGCTTCGCGCCTGATCGCGCTCATGCAGCGGCGTCCGTCGCGCACCATCCGGGTGGTGCTGTACGCCAACGAGGAAGCCGGGCTGGACGGCTCGCGCGCGTACACGGCGGCGGCGCTGGAGTCGGACCAGCGGCACGTCGTGGGCATCGAGTCGGACAGCGGCGGCGGGCGGGCCTACGAGTTCAACAGCGGCGTCGGCGAGGCCGCGTTGCCGCTGGTCGAGGCGATGCGCGGCGTGCTCGAGCCGCTGGGCATCGAGGGCGGCGCCAACACGTCGAAGGGCGGCGCCGACCTGTCGACGCTACGCGCCACGGGCGTCCCCGTGCTGGAGCTGAAGCAAGACGCCAGCGCCTATTTCGACGTGCACCACTCCATCAACGACACGCTCGACAAGGTCGACCCCGAAGCGCTCAAGCAGCTGGTGGCCGCGTATGCCGCGGTGGTGTGGATCGCGGCGAATGTGGAGGCCGATTTCGGCGCATTCCCCGAAGGTTGATGGGTTGTTGGGGACACTGCTCGATGCCGGGGGGTGGGGACACTGCTCGGAACCGGGGCGTGGGGACATTGCTCGCGGCCCGGTGTTGGGGACATTGCTCAAACGTGGGTTTT
Organism: Gammaproteobacteria bacterium; assembly: GCA_047921395.1. Classification (GTDB taxonomy): domain Bacteria; phylum Pseudomonadota; class Gammaproteobacteria; order Steroidobacterales; family XN24; genus XN24. The sequence continues at coordinate 14,457 of JBLRWH010000036.1, read as the reverse complement.
GGCAGTGTCCCCAATCATCCGTTCAGGCGACGAGCCTCATCGCCTCGCGGATGACCTCCACGCCCGCGCCGCGCGCGCAGGCGCCCTCGGACAGCTGACGCCGCCAGCTGCGCGCGCCCGGGCGGCCGAGGTACAGGCCGAGCACGTGGCGCGTCATGTTCGGCAGGCGCACGCCTTCCTTCAGCCTGGCCTCGACGTACTCGAGGTACGCCGCCATCACTGCCTCGCGTGACGGCGGTTCGACGCCGTTCAGTTCGCGCTCGATTTCCGCGAGGAAATACGGGTTGTGGTACGCCTCGCGGCCGATCATGACGCCGTCGACCTGCGCCAGGTGGGCGCGCACGGCCTCGAGATCACGCACGCCACCGTTCAGCATGATGGAGAGCCCGGGGAACTCGGCCTTGAGCCGATAGACATAGTCGTAGCGCAGCGGCGGCACCTCGCGGTTCTCTTTCGGCGAGAGTCCGGCGAGGATCGCCTTGCGCGCGTGCACGATGAAGGTGCTGCAGCCGGATTCGGCGACCGTCCCGACGAAGTCGCGCAGGAAGCCATAGTCCTCGTGCTCGTCGATGCCGATGCGGCTCTTCACGGTGACCGGCAGGTCGACTGCCGCACGCATCGCCGCCACGCAATCGCGCACCAGCGCCGGCTCCGCCATCAGGCAGGCGCCAAAGCGCCCCGATTGCACGCGGTCGCTCGGGCAGCCGACGTTCAGGTTGATCTCGTCGTAGCCGTAGTTGGCCCCGGCCCGGGCGGCCGTCGCCAAGGTGGCCGGCTCCGAGCCGCCCAACTGCAGCGCCACGGGGCTCTCGGCCGGATCGAAGCCGAGCAGGCGGTTGCGGTCGCCGTGGAGGATCGCCTGGGCCGTGACCATTTCGGTGTAAAGCAGCGCGTTGGGCGTGAGCAGGCGCAGGAAGAAGCGGCAGTGCCGGTCCGTCCAGTCCATCATCGGGGCCACTGCTATCTGGGGTCGGACCATCACAAGCTTCTGATCCAATTCAGTTTTCATCCAAAAACACGGGGTTTCTCGCGCTTAGAAGCAGGATTTTCGCCCAATTTTCCGCTGCTAAGAACAGCGTATTGGCGAATGCTGCGGGGCGGGCCGTCCCGAGCGCCATGCTAGCCCAGGCAGCCCCAACCTTCCTTAGAACGCGATTTTCGGCCTGAAATCCGCAGTCTAAGCGCGAAATCAGGGCATTTTTTCCACGTTTTTCTATATCTAGCAGTAACTTACGATGGTCCGACCCGAGACTCTTCAACCAGCATGTCCACCACCGCCTCGAGCGCCTCGCGCTGCGACGCGCCCCCCGCCAGCGCGCGCTCGTAAGTCGCCACCTGGCGATGCGCACTCGTCCCCCGCTCGAGAATCGTCCAGGCGTGCTCGACCTCGGCGGTGCAGCCCAGCGCATCCGCGTCCTCGCGAATCAACTCGAGCAGCTCGCCGAGGTTCTGCTCGTGCGGCACGATCGCACCGCGCCCGAGGTCGAGCAGCCCCTCGTCGAAGCTGTAACGCATCGCGCGCCAGCGGTTCTCCATCAGCAGCATGCGCGCGTAAGTCCGCCAGCGCTGGTTGCTGCGCCGAAGCCGGTACAGCATGCGCAGCAGGCACTGGTTGATCGCGGCGAGACAGACTGCGTCCTCGATGCGCGTGCACACATCCATCACGCGCGTCTCCAGCGTCGGGTACCGCGCGCTCGGCCGCACGTCCCACCAGATCTTCGTGCCGTCCTCGATCAGCCCGGCCTCCACCATCACGTCGATGTGCCGCGAATACTCCGCCCAGCTCGAGAAGTTCTCCGGCATGCCCGTGCGCGGCAGCGCATCGAACACCGTGAGGCGGAACGACTTCAGCCCCGTGTTCTCGCCCTCCCAGAACGGCGACGAGCACGACAGCGCGAGCAGGTGCGGCAGGAAATACGCGAACTGGCTCATGAGATCGATGCGCGTTTCCTCGTCCTCGATCCCGACGTGCACGTGCATGCCGCAGATCAGCAGGCGGCGCGCCGCGGCCTGCAGCTCGCGCCCGAGGCTGTCATAGCGCTCCTTGTCGGTGTGGCGCTGGTCGAGCCAGCGCGCGAAGGGATGCGTTGAGGCCGCGATCGGCGCGCAACCGTGCCGCTCCGCCACGCTGCGCACGCACTCGCGCATGCGCCCCAGCTCCTGGCGCACTTCGGCGATGCTCTCGCAGACCTTCGTGCCGACCTCGATTTGTGCGCGCAGAAATTCCGGGCTGACCTGGCCGCCTGCCGCCATCTCCATCGCGCAGTCCTCGATCATCGACTCCGGCATGTCGGTGACAAGGTCGCGCGTTTCGCAATCCACGAGCAGGTATTCTTCTTCTACCCCGATCGTGAAACTCGGTTCCTTATAGGCCATTTCCGGTCTCCCCCAATTTCCGGTACAGGTCTTCGTCCGCGAGGATCTGCTCGAGCACGTTGCCGAGGATCCCTGCCCAGTGGGCGACCCCCTCGGGATGATCGATGAGGTCCTGGCGGATCTCGATGGAAACATGGGGCAGGCCGCCGCCCTCGGCGTGATAGTCCACGGTGTGGTCCGCGGGCGCCTTGCCTGAATACGGCTCGTTGTCGCCGACCGCGATGCCCTGCGCGCGCAGCGTCTCGATCAGGGGCACCGGGATGCGCGGATCCTTGTCCCACAGGATGCCGATCTGCCACGGGCGGCGGACGTTCTTGAAGATCGGCGTGAAACTGTGGACCGCAACGAAGGCCGGCACGATGTCGCGGCGCGCGAAACTCTCGAGCCGGCGCGCGATCGCGTCGTGGTAGGGATGGAAAAACTGCCGGGCGCGCTCGGCCTTGTGTGCGTCGCTCAGGCCCTGGTTGCCTGGAATGAACTCGCCGTCGCTGACCGCGAGGATCGACGTCGGGTCGCCGAGCCCGCGGTTGCAGTCCACCACCAGGCGGGAGTACCCGGCCAGCACGGCCGGCGCATCGAGGCGCGCGGACAGTAGTTCGGCGACGTCGCCGGCGCCGATGTCGCTGGCGATGTGCCGGCCGAGCGCGAGCTCGTCGAGGCCAAGATTGTCGAGCACAGCGGGAATCCGGCGGCTCGCGTGGTCGCACACTACCAGCAGGCGCGCCCGGCCCTGCGGGTTCAGCACATGGAACGCGGGCGGCTCTCCGGCCCCGATCAATGGAACATGGTGCTCGGCAGCGCCGGCAATCTGCCAGGCGGCATCCGCGTCGGCGCCGGGCGTGCCGCCCGAAATCCTTCTCATGACGGAAGTGTACCCCGCTGGGGCCGCTGGGGACATTGCCGAAACGGCCGGTTGGGGACACTGCTCAAAGCCGGCTTTCGGCAGTGTCCCCACCACCGGGGATCAAGCAGTGTCCCCAACCCCTGGATCCGAGCAGTGTCCCCAACTCTCAGGCGAGGCGCAGCAGCGGCGGCCCCTTCCGGGACACCAGGCGCGCGAAGCGCGACACGGGCGCGGGCACGGCGATGTGGAAGCCCTGCGCGTAGTCGATGCCGATCCGCTCGAGCAGCTCGAGCGTCTCGCGGCACTCCACGTGCTCGGCGATCATGCGGATGCCCATCGCCTTGCCGACGCGGTGGATCGCATCGACCATGCACTGGTGCACGTAGTTCGTCGTGATGTTGCGCACGAAATTGCCGTCGATCTTGATGTAGTCGACGGGCAGGTTCTGCAGGTAACTGAACGACGACAGCCCGTTGCCGAAATCGTCCAGCGAGAACTCGCAGCCGCGCGCCTTCAGCTCGTTCATGAAGTGCGCCGCGCGCGCCAGGTTCGAGATGGCCGCCGTCTCCGTGATCTCGAAGCAGATCGCGCCGGGCGCCGGCTTGTGCTGGTCGATGATCGCGATCACGAACTGCAAGAAATTATCGTCGTTGAGCGACGTGCCGGACAGATTGATGGCCAGCGTGTAGCCGTCCTCGACCACCGCGTTCTGCGGCTGGAAGACCAGCTTCTCCAGCGCCTGGAGGATCACCCAGCGATCCAGCATCGGCATCATGTTGTAACGCTCGGCCGCGGGGATGAACGCGTTCGGCGGCACCATGCGCCCGCTCTCGTCGCGCATGCGCACCAGCAATTCATAGTGCCCGCGCCGGTCCGCGTTCTCGCCGATCGGGATGATCGGCTGGAAATGCAGCTCGAGACGATCCTCGTCGATGGCGCGCGTCACGCGCGAGACCCACTGCATCTCGGCGTGCCGGTCCGGCGCGCTGCCGTGCTGGTAGACGTGCACGCGGTTGCGGCCCAGGTCCTTGGCCGAGTAGCACGCGACGTCGGCCGCGGACATCAGGCTCTCGATGCTCTCCGAATCCTCGCCGATGGCCACCAGGCCGATCGACGCGCCGATCTCGAACGCCGACTCCTTGGCCACGAAGCGGAACTCGCGGATCGCCGCGCGCATATCGTCGGCGATGTTGATGGCCTGCTCCAGCCCGCAATGCTCGAGCAGCACGCCGAACTCGTCGCCGCCGAGGCGCGACACGGTGTCCGAACTCCGCACCAGGCCGCGCAGCAGCGAAGTGACCTGCTTCAGCAGCTGGTCGCCCGCGCTGTGCCCGCAGGTGTCGTTGACCACCTTGAACTGATCGAGGTCGATGTAGAGCAGCACGTGCGAGGCGCCCTCGCGCGCCGTGTGCAACGCGTTCTCCAGCCGCACCTCGAACTCGCGCCGGTTGATCAGCCCGGTGAGCGAGTCGTGCGCGGTCTGGTGCGCAAGCTGGCGGCGCAGCTGGCGCTCCTTGCTGACGTCGTGCACGACCAGCACCACGCCGGACACGTTCCCGGCCGTGTCGCGGATCGGCGCGGCGGAATCCTGGATTGGCACCTCGTTACCGTCGCGGCACACCAGCACGGAATGCTGCCCGACCTCGGTGACCTCGCCGTCGCGCAGGCAGACCTCGGCCGGGTTCGGCAACACGTGGCCCTCGACGTCGTGCCGCAGCACAATCACCTCGCCGACCGGGCGCCCGCGCGCCTCGTCCAGCGGCCAGCCCGTAAGCGTCTGCGCCACCGGGTTGAGATAGTCGATGCGGCCGGCGTTGTCGGTCGTGATGACGCCGTCCGCGATGGAATTCAGGGTCACCTGCGCGCGCTCGCGCTGGGCGCGCACCTCGAGCTCGGCGAGCTTGCGTTCCGTGATATCGGACAGCGTGCCCTCGTGGCCGATCGACTCGCCGTTCTCGTCATAGATCACGCGCGCATTTTCCAGCACGAAGATCTCGCGCCCGTCCTTGCGACGCAGCCTCAGCTCGGCGTTGCGCAGGCTGCCCTCGCGGTGCAGCGCCTCGATCAGTACCTGGCGCTCCTCCGGATCGGCATACAGCTCGGCCGCGCTTGACAACGCCATGATCTCGGCCTCTGAGTCATAGCCGAGCATCTGCACGAGACTGGGGTTGCAGGCAATGAAACGGCCGTTCGCCGACACCTGGTAGACCCCGTCCAGCACTTTTTCGAACAGGCCGCGATAGCGCTGCTCGCTGTCGCGCAGCGCGCGCTCGTCGCGCTTGCGGGCGATCGCGATCCCCGCGAGCCGGATCATGCGGTCGAACAGGTCGAGTTGCCGCGTGAGCGTGACGTTCTCCGCCGCCAGGTAGGTCGCGAATGCGCCGAGCAGGCGCCCATCGGCGTCGCGGATCGGCGCCGACCAGCAACCGTGGAAGCCGTGCTCGATGGCGAGGTTGCGATGCGCGGCCCACACCGGCGCGGTGCCGATGTCGGCCATGCAGATGGTCGCGTCGAGTCCCGACAGGAGCTTGGACTGTTGGTCGAGCTCCGCGAACACGATCTGCTCGACCGCCGCGCGAAAGCTCTCCGGCAGGCCGGGGCCCGCGAGCAGCTGCAAGGCATTGGCGCCCTCGTCCAGCACGTAGAACGCCGGGCGCACGAACGGCACGATCGCCGTGAGCGTCTCGGCGGCCGCCACGAGCACGTTGGGCAGCGGCGCGTTCGCGGCGATCAGCTCGAGGATGGTGCGCTCGCCGGCCGACTGCAGCTCCGCGCGCTTGCGGGCGCGGATGTCCATGATCGATGCGCGCAGCATGGCGCGTCCACCCAGCTCGATCTTCGCGAGCCGCATCTCGCAGGGGATGATGTCGCCGCGCGAATCCTGGTGCAGCCATTCGAAGCAGTCGGCGGCCCCGTTCATGGCCGAGTGGATCATGTCCTGCACCGCGTCCTTCGAGTCGCGGCCATCCGATTGCTGCGGCGGGCTGAAGGTCGCGGGACCGCCGGCCAGCAGGGCGTCGCGCGCAACGCGGAACAACCGCAGGGCCTTCTCGTTGGCGTCCGCAAAACAGCCCGTGACGGGATCCAGCACGACGATGGCATCCGGCGCGGTGTCGACCAGTGAACGGTAGCGGGTTTCGCTTTCGCGCAGCGCGCGCTCGGCCTCGTGCCGCTCGGTGGTGTCGCGGACCGCGAGCACGAAAATCTCGCGCCCGCTGACCGCAGTGGCGCTGGCGACGAGATCGAGCGGGAACTCGCGGCCGTCGGCGCGCAGTCCGACGCCGGTGCTGGGCGACAGGTCGAGCTGGGTGTTTTCCCGGACGCGCGACAGTTCCCGGAGGTAGTCACTCTCGCGGGTCGCGCCGGGCATGACCAGCAGCGTGCCGAGGCTCTGTCCGACGAGCTCCTCGGACGAGCGGCCGAACATGCGCTCGGCGGTGACGTTCATCGAGCGGATGCGGCCGAGGCCGTCGACCGAGATGATGCCGTCCTTGATGTTGTCGAGCAGGATGCGCAGCCCTTCGTCGCCCTCCTGCTCCCAGCTCGACAGCGCGTCGGCCGGGGCCTTGGCGGCGCCGTTGCCATTGGCCGTTGTGCTGGTGGTGAGGCTGTCGGTGCTGGCGTGACCGTTGTGGCCGCTGCTGCCGTTAACGCTTCCGTTGGCGCGGTCGGCGTTGCCCTTCCCGAGCTTGTCCTGCAGCGCAGAGAGTTCCTTCTCGTAGCGGTGGTACTGCTGGTGCACTGACTTCACCAGCGCCTCGAGCCGCGCTGACTGCGGCGAGGCCTGCCCGAGCGCTGCCTGGAGCTGCTGGCGAAGGATCGGATGCATGAAGTCCCCTGTCCCCTGTTCCGCGGCTCAACATAACGCGCCGCATATTGGCCGCGACTATAGAGACGCGCGCGGCGAAAAGTGCGTGACTCGCGTCACGCTTTCGGGTCGGACCTCCATAATCCCTTGAGATCTATTGAAGAAATCGCAAATCCGGGCCCGCTGGCAGCCTTAGAAGGCGGTTTTTGGGCCCGAAATTCGATTCTAAGGAGAAGAGGATCGCCGCGGATCGCCGCTGGGGCGCTGCGGCGCTGCGGCGCTGGGCTGCTGGGCTGCTGGGGCGCTGGGCTGCTGGGGCGCTGGGGCGCTGGGGCGCTGGGGCGCTGGGGCGCTGGGGCGCTGGGGCGCCGGGACCGGTGGCACACGGCCGCCCACCTTAGAACACCGATTTCGAGGCAAAAACAGCGTTCTAAGGCGTTATTTTGGCTGTTTTTCGGGCGATTCCGTATAAGAATCAGGCGCTTGCCGCGGTCCGACCCGCGCGCTTGCGCTCGTGTTCCTTGAGGAAGCGCTTGCGCACGCGCACCGCCGCCGGCGTGATCTCGACGAGCTCGTCGTCGTCGATGAACTCGAGCGCCTGCTCGAGCGTCAGGCGGATCGGCGGGCTGAGCGTCAGCGCCTCGTCCTTGGACGCCGCACGGATGTTGGTGAGCTGCTTGGCGCGCAGCGGGTTCACCGTCAGGTCGTTCTCGCGGCTGTGGATGCCCACGACCTGGCCCTCGTAGACCTCGTCGCCGGGCCCGCTGAACAGCCGGCCGCGCTCCTGCAGGTTGAACAGGCCGTAGGCCAGCGCCTTGCCGGTGCCGTTCGAGATCAGCACGCCGTTGGTGCGCTGCGCGAGCGGCCCGGACTTGACCGGCGCGTAGCAGTCGAACACGTGATGCATCAGGCCCGTGCCCGACGTCATGCTGCGGAAGTCCGACTGGAAGCCGATCAACCCGCGGCTGGGCACGCGGTAATCGAGGCGCACGCGCCCCGCGCCGTCCGGCAGCATGTGCAGCAATTCGCCGCCGCGCTCGCCGAGCTGTTCCATGGTCGCGCCCTGGTGGCGCGTCTCGACGTCGAGCGTGACCAGCTCCCACGGCTCCTCGGACACGCCGTCCTCGTTGATGCGCGTGATCACTTTCGGCCGCGACACGGCCATCTCGTAGCCCTCGCGGCGCATCGTCTCGAGGAACACCGACAGATGCAGCTCGCCGCGGCCCGACACCAGGAAGCGCTCCGGGTCATCGGTATCCTCGACGCGCAGCGCGACGTTGTGCACGGCTTCGCGATAGATCCGCTCGCGCAGCTGCCGGCTCGTGACGAACTTGCCGTCGCGCCCGGCGAACGGCGAGGTGTTGGTCTCGAACGTCATCTGGATGGTCGGCTCATCGACCGTCAGCGGCGGCAGCGCCTCGGGCTTGGCCGGGTCGCACAGCGTGTCGGAGATGCGCGGGTGATCGAGCCCGGCGAAGCAGACGATCTCGCCCGCGTCGGCCTCGGCCACCTCGATGCGCTTCAGGCCGAGAAAGGAATAGACCTGCATGACCTTCTCGTTGCGCACCGAGCCGTCCGCGCCCACCACCACCACCGGGCTGTTGCGCGTGATCTTGCCGCGCTTGACCAGGCCGATGCCGATCGCACCGACGTAGCTCGAGTAGTCGAGCGCGCTCACCTGCAGCTGCAGCGGGCCGTTCATGTCGACGTCCGGCGGCGGGCAGCGCGCGATGATGGTCTCGAACAGCGGCTGCATGTCGTCGGCGAGCGTGTCGGGCGTGTAGCCGGCGCGGCCGAGCAGCGCCGAGGCGTACACGATCGGGAAGTCGAGCTGCTCGTCGCTCGCGCCGAGGCTGTCCATGAGATCGAAGGTGCGCTCCACCGCGAGGTGCGGCCGGGCGCCGTCGCGATCGACCTTGTTGATCACGACGATGGGCTTGAGGCCGTGGTCGAAGGCCTTGCGCGTGACGAAGCGGGTCTGCGGCATGGGACCGTCGACCGCGTCTACCAGCAGCAGCACTGAGTCCACCATCGACAGCACGCGCTCGACCTCGCCGCCGAAGTCGGCGTGGCCGGGGGTGTCGACGATGTTGATGCGGTAGTCGTTCCAGCGGATGGCGGTGTTCTTCGCCAGGATCGTGATGCCGCGCTCGCGCTCCTGCGGGTTCGAGTCCATGGCTCGTTCCTGCAACTCCTCGCGGTCGGCGAGCGTCTGCGACTGGCGCAGCAGCTTGTCCACGAGCGTGGTCTTGCCGTGATCAACGTGGGCGATGATGGCGATGTTGCGGAGCTTCATGCGGGTCGGACCATGGCAAGTGACTGATACAAATAAGAAAAGGGCCGAAAACAGCCCTCCTGGGAGCCTTAGAACGCACTTTTCAGGGCAAAATTCTCATCCTAAGGCAGCCGAGCATTGTACTCTGATTTGCTGCCCACGTCGTATCCGGCCGCAATCTCGCGCAGGCACGTGAGGCCGTCCTCCTCCACCAGCGCGCGCGCCAGGCTCCGTGCGCCGAGCTCGTGGTGGACCTGGCGCAGGAACGCCTCGTTGCCGACCGCGAGGCTCTCGCTCCATGCCGCCTCCCGCCGGGGCGGCCCCTCGCCCAGCGTGCGCTCCGCCGCGTCCGTCATGCGCCGGCGCAAGTCCTCGGCCGTCTCGCAGCCGGTCAGCCAGCACAGCATGGCCGTATCGATGATCCGGTAGCGCCGCGGCAGCCGCTGGAGCTCGCAGAACCCGCTCTCGGGCCACTCGGCCGGGTGGCTCACGGCGCCCGCGCGCACCATGTTGAGGTCGATGTAGGTCATGCAACGCAGCAGGTGTCCGTCGCTCTCGACCGCGGTCGCGTGGTAGCGGTCCTGCCAGAACGCGCCGAGCCGCGTCTTGCGCATGTTGTATTCCTGCCCGGTGCGGCCGGCGACGAGGGCCATGGACGGCGCGATCTCGCCCGCGCCGCGGTCGCGCACCAGCAGGTGGATGTGGTTGCGCGTGACGATGTAGTTGAGCACGCACAGCCCGTAGCGGCGCCGCACCTCGAACAGCCAGGCGAGCCAGCGGCGCCGGTCGTGGCGCAGCTTGAGCAGGAAGTCGCGCGAGTGGCAGCGCTCGGTGATGTGCCAGATGTGGCCGGGCAGGAAATGGCGGTGGGCGCGCGGCATGGGGAGGCTCCTTAGAACGAGGATTTCGGGGGGAAATCGCCACTCTAAGGTCGGGCTGCGGGGGTTTTGAGGGGGATAATGTCGCGTTTTCATGGGGATACCGCGGTCCGACCCGAACAGCAAACCGATAACCAGCCCACACTCCCCGGCGCCGCACGATTGTTATCATCGCGCCACCATCACATCCCCTGGAGACCACGGATGGCCAACGGAATTCTCGTCACCGGCGGCGCCGGCTACATCGGCAGCCACGTCGTGCGCCAGCTCGGCGCGGCGGGCGAACGCGTGGTGACGCTCGACAACCTGTCGACGGGCTTCCCGGAGGCGGTGACGCACGGCGAGCTGGTCGTCGGCGACACGGGCGACCGCGAGCTCGTGCAGCGCGTGCTCGCTGAAAACGACGTCGACACGATCATGCACTTCGCCGCGCACACCATCGTGCCCGAGTCGGCCAGCGACCCGCTGAAGTACTACCGCAACAACACCTGCGCGACGCGCAACCTGCTGCAGTGCGCGGCCGAGGCCGGTGTCAAGCACATCGTGTTCTCGTCCACCGCGGCGGTGTACGGCCTGCCGCCCGGCGGGATCGCACGCGAGGACTCGCCGACCGCGCCGATCAATCCCTACGGCACGTCCAAGCTCATGAGCGAGTGGATGCTGCGCGACCTGGCGGCGGCGGGCGGGCCGTCATACGTGGCGCTGCGCTACTTCAACGTGGCGGGCAGCGATCCCGAGGGCCGCATCGGCCAGTCGACGCCGAACGCGACGCTGCTGGTGAAGGTCGCGTGCGAGGTCGCGTGCGGCAAGCGCGCGGCGCTGACCATTTTCGGCACCGATTACGACACGCCGGACGGCACCGGGGTGCGCGACTACATCCATGTCGAGGACCTGGCCACGGCGCATCTCGATGCGCTGCGCTGGCTGCGCGATGGCGGCGACAGCCAGGTGCTGAATTGCGGCTACGGGCACGGCTACAGCGTGCGCGAAGTCGTGCAGGCGGTGGAGCGGCTGACCGGCGAGCCGCTGCCGGTGCGGGAGGATGCGCGGCGCGCGGGCGATCCGCCGACGCTGGTGGCGAATGCCGCTCGGATCCGCGAGCTGCTGGGCTGGACGCCGCGGTTCGACGACCTGGATCGGATCGTGGCGACGTCGCTGGCCTGGGAACGCGCGCCTGGCTACGGTCGCGGGGTCGGACCACGATAAGCCATTGTTTCCAATGAAATAAGAGCGGAATTTAGCCCCAGAAACGAGCTTAGGACGCGGATTCGGGCACCAAAAACGCGTTCTAAGACATACTCAGGGCGTCGGGGCTGATCGAACGGGTGACGTCATCGATGAATTCGAGGGCGATGGAAGCGCGGCCTGCCGGCCGGTGATGCGCGCCGCCCGATGCAGCCGCGGGAAATTAAAAAGGCCCGCTCGCGAACGAACGGGCCTTGCTCCCCCCAACTGGCCTGAGGTCCCTTGTCCGGCAGCCAGGCGACCGCGCTACTTTGGCGCACGCGCTGGACTAACCCCCCCTCGAGACTTCGATCCTGCAAGCCGTTGCCGGGACCTGCGCATCGCTATGGACGCTTCAATTCCCGACGTTGAATACCATGCAATAAGCGAACCAGTTTCTACGACACTCTATTTTTCAACGGCTTGCAACCTGGACCGGGTCGATTCCGCACGAAAAATGTAAATTCTCTCGACACCCATTCGGAGCCATCGGTGGCAGTCGGGCCCCGCCTCGCGGATACCGCGCCAGTGATCCCAGCCGTCGGCCTGGCAAACATTCCTTAGAACGCGGATTTGACGCGGAAAAACGCCTTCTAACGGTGAAAACCCGGGGTTCCTGGGGGCCTTTTTTCTGGAAATCAGAGACTTGCCGTGGTCCGACCCGAACGGTCGACAAATTTGACATATCACCAGCGCATCTCGGCTCCCTGCCCACCCAGCCAGATGCAGCGCCAGAATCTATAACCAACATTAATTATAATTCGTAACTTATTGTTTAACATTATTTCCTAACTCTCGAAAAGCCATCCAACCAACCACCCAACCACCCCCACACCCCCACAACCCACCCCCCGCTCCATCTAATCCGGGTCGGGAATTTTTACACCCAAAATCACCCCCAATCCGGCGACAAAACCGCCCTCCGCAACCCCCTGATCCAACGCGAAAATTTTCCGCACGGCAGCGCGCCCGCAACTGGCCCGCAAGTTGCACATCTTCCAGTGAGGGCCGGAGCCGCAGCCGTCTACCCATGCAACGCCCGCTCCGGTCCACGTTCAACGGACTGACCGGAGGACAACGACATGAAAGCCAGGATGCTCATCAGCCAAGCGGTGCTGGCGGCCACCGCCCTGCTGTTCGCCTCAGCCGCCGCCGCGGCGCTGGCCTTGGTGGACTGCGTAACGACGCCGGGCGCGATCGCCAACAGCATGGATCCCGCCTACTGCGCCATGGGCACCATGCCTAACGACAGCCCGGCCACCGAGGCCGGCGCCGTCAACGCCGTGTTTGATCCCGTACTCGGCACCACGGCCGACCCGTTCTTCTTCATCGGCAAGTACGACAAGCAGTCCGGCATCGACAGCCCGGTCGCCGGCTTCTCGCTGACCGCGACCGGCGCCGAGTCCCCGTGGGACTACGCCTTCCAGCTGATCACCAGCTACGCCGGCCAGAAGGTCGACTTCGTCCTGATGGTGAAGCAGCCTGGCGGCGAGGCGGGCGAAACGAATGTCGCCTATGCCTGGACCGGCCTGGTGCTCGACATCGACGGCTTCTACAACAGCTTCCGAGCCGACTACTCGCACATCTCGGGCTTCATCCGCGGCGTGCAGGACATCCCCGAACCCGGCGTGCTGTTGCTGCTCGGCACCGGCCTGCTCGGCTTCGCGCTCGTGCGTCGTCGCATCGCTCGAGCGGAGACCACCTGAGCGGAGACACTGCTGGCGACGGCAGTGTCTCCGGGTCACAAGTGCCGCGGCAAGTCCATCGCGTCGTGCAGAATACGAAGCACCTCGATCCGCTGTGAAGCTTGCCGCGGCACAAGCCGGAAGATGACGAAGTGACGGCCTTTTCGACCGTGGCGCGCCACATGAATGGAAAAGATGCCCGCTGCGATGTCCGGCCGCGCCCTGCCCTCGATCGTGCCACGCCCCGCCAAGAGATCCTCGAGCGTCGCGTTGATCACGCTGGCATACGCCCGTCCCTGGGCGGAACCAAACTGCTCGACGCTCCAGCGGATGATGCCGCGGTAGTCTTCGCTGGCCCGCGCCGACAGCGCGAGCGTCAAGACGCTATTTCTTTGCTCCACGCGACTGGCCCAACTCAGGCCCCGGCGATAGCGCCTCTTCCGCCAATTCGGCCAGGTAACGCCGCAGATCATCCGCCGAGCCGAATTCGCGGTACCGGCCTTGCTCCACATCCGCGATGCCGAGCTGCGCGGCCGCGCTCAATGCCTCGAGTCGCGCGCGATGTTCTCCTTCCGCCCGCTCCAGCAATCGCAGGCCCTCACGCAGTACTTCGCTCGCATTCTGGAATCGCCCCGACGCAACAAGTCCCTCGACCAGCCTGGCCTGGTGATCCGTGAGCACGACGTTGCGAGTTGGCATGGGGCTCCCCCTCGTTCAGAAATCAGCGTGATTGGCAGAATATGCCATAGATCACCATCCCCCATAAAGTAAGCGCAACCGCGCCATTTCGGTAGCCTGGGAAACCTGCGCTCTCGACCAGAAAACCGCGATCCGCATCCCTCCTTAGAACGCGTTTTTCGGGGCAAAATACGCGCTCTAAGGCCCCAGAACAGCCTTTTTCAGACCGCAAACCGAGCGCTTTCAATCACTTCCCATGGTCCGACCCCGAGAGTTCGTGACACACGTCACAGTTCTTCGCTCTGCCCTATTGCGGCCCCACCCGACCGCTGCTACAACTACTCCCGCTGACAAGGGCAAACCCGTCGAAAGGCGGGGACGCAAAGCCACCGGTCTAAGGGACAAGGTCCTACGACAGCGGGGTTGCCAAAGAACCGGGGCGCGCCTCCCCCCCTCCTCCTAGGGCGCGCACCTCTCCCTGGCAACCCCGCTCGAGCAAGACTCCCCAAAAGGCCACGCCTCTCGGCGGTTTGTCCTGTGAGTACATCCCCGGCAACGGGGCGGCACAAACGGACTTGAGAAAGTCGAGGCCACTGAAAAAGGCAAACTCACTGAAAGGTGAGGACGCAAAGCCACCGGTCTAAGGCACCCCAAGCGGGGGCTATGACGGCGGGGCCGCCAGGAAACAT
>JBLRWH010000035.1:0-26430 GCA_047921395.1 Gammaproteobacteria bacterium | reverse complement strand
GTTGCTGCCCGTGCTGGGGCTGCTGCTGTGGTTCCTGTTCGGCCCCAAGGGCTAGGGCCGGCCTAACGCCCTCGCCAGCCCAGCTCGAGGAACAGGCTGCGGTCGCGGCCCGGGAAATAGCGGTATTCGCCGAAAGCGAAGTCGGCGCGCTCCGCATAGTCCGTGTCCGCCAGGTTGTGTACCCGCAGCGCCACGTGCAGGTTGGCCGTCAGCGACTGCGCAAGGCGCAGGTTCAGCAGGTCGTGGCCCTCGTAGCGGGCCGTGTTGGCCGCGTTCAGCCAGTAAGACCCCATCGAGATCCACTCGAGCTCGGCCTGCGTCCGGTCCGGCCCCTGCCAGGCGAGCCGCGTGCTGCCGAAGTGACGCGGCGCGGCGTCCGTGTCGTTGCCCGAGACGATGATCTCGCCGCGGCCCACGTCACGGTCGAAGCGCCAGGTGTGCCGTGCGAACGCCTGGTCCGTTTCCAGCCGCAGCTGCGGCGTCAGTTGCCACTGCAGCGAGACCTCGAGGCCGACGTGCCGGGTGCGGCCGTTCGAGACATTGAAGCCATCGCCGTCGCGGAAGATGAAATTGCGCTTCGCCATGCGATAGGCCGCCAGTTCCCAGCCCAGGGGGTCGGAGAAGCCCCGCCAGCCCAGCTCCAGGCTGTCGATCTGCTCGCTGTCGAGGTCGGCGACGGCTTGGCCGCTCTGCAGCCGGTATAGCTCCGTCGCCTGCGGCGCGCGGAATCCTCGCCGCGCAGCCACCCAGGCGAGCTGCCGAGCCGCCGGACGCCAGCCGAGGCTGAGCTTTGGCGCGAGATTGTCGAAGCGGTCGCTGCGATCCTCCGGCCGGGTGTAGAGACAGCCGCCGGGGCATTCGCTGCCGTCGTCGCGCGTGTTGCCGGCCTGCATGCCGTTTTCGTAGCGGTAGTTCAGGCGTTCCGCGCGCAACCCGAGGCCGAGGCTCCAGTCCTCCGCAAGGGGTTGTTCCCAATGCGTCCAGGGCGCGATGGTCAGCGCCCGCACGTCGTAGTCGTAGTGAAGACCGGTCGGACGGGTCGCGGCCACCGCCGGCGGCAGGCCGGTCGTCTCGCCGGCCTGGAACTGCTCCAGGAAACCTTCGGCGGCCTCGAGGTCGAGGCCGTAATGCAGCGTGCCCGTGCCGACACCGGTGCGGGCGGACACTTGCATTCCGGCGCTGACCTGGCCGTTTTCCTCGAGCGGCTGGCCGGGCAGGAAGTGCTGCAGGAACTCCATGCGGCTGGCACGCAGGTAGGGCCGCAGTTCGAGCCGGCGGTCGCCGTCGTCGTGCCGCCAGGCCAGCGACGCGCGGAAGCTGTCGGCATCTCGGAACGCCTCGGGATTCGGGTTGCTGCGCCGCTGCCGGGCGTCGCGGTAGGCCTCGAAGCCGGTGATGAAGCCGGCGGTGTCCTGGCGCAGGGTGGTCGCGGCGAGCATCGCCTCGCGTTCCTCGGCCCCGTCGCGGTCCAGCCACGTCGCGTTGACCTTCGCCTGGTCATGGCCGGAATCGTCGCGCCAGCCGCCGTCATGAGCCGCCTGGCCGGTGACCCGGAAGCCCCTGCGCCCGTCCCACTGCCCGGCGCTGAAGCGGCCGCGGAAGTAGTCGTCAGGGCCCGTATCCAGCAGCAGGTAATCACGCCCGCTCGCCGCCGAGGGCATCAGCACGTTGACGGTGCCATGCAAGGCATTCGAGCCATAGAGCGCGCTGCCGGGGCCGCGCACGACCTCCACGCCGCGCGCCTGCTCGACGTTCAGTTCGAACAGCTGGTTGACGTTGCAGAAGCCGGCCGGGCGGCTGGGCAGGCCATCCTCGAGGAACAGGAAGGCGCCACAAGCGCCGGCGCCGGACAGGACCGGCGAACGGATGCCCACCAGGCTCTCCTGGCCGCTGTTGTGTGTCACCCACGCGCCCGGGACGCGCCAGAACAGCTCGGACGCGTGCATGGGCGCGTCCGTCTCGATGGCCTGCTCGCCGATGAGGCCGACGTTGCCCGGCGTCGCGACCAATGGCGAGGGCGAGCGCGTCGCGGTGACGGTGACGGGCTCCAGCTCCGTCGTGGCCGCGGCCGCGCATGCGGCGCCGAGGGCCAGCGCCGCGCCGGCCGTCAGGCGCATGATTCGAGGTGCTCGAGCCGCTCGCGGAGTATTGCCTGCAGGGGTGCCCTGCGCTTCTGCTCGTAATCGTAGGAAACAATCCGGCCACTGCCCTCGGCCGCGACCCGCCCGTGCGCACGGCTGACGGCGAAATAGCGCATCAGGAAAGCGTCTTCCTCGATCTCGGCCACGCGTGCACCGACGGTAACAGTATCGGGATATTCCAGCGGCAGGCGGAAGCGGCACTCGGTGGCGGCCAGGATCGGCCCGACGCCCGTGGCCCGCATCAGGTCCATGTACCCGACCGCGGCAAAGTAGGCGATCCGCGCCGACTCGAAGTAGCGGAAGTAGACGACGTTGTTGACATGGCCGAAGGCGTCCATCTCGCCCCAGGCGACGGGAATGTCGACCTTGACCGGGAACCCGGCGAGCGGATCATCTGTCATCGGGTTCCCCGCGGTTGACGCGCTCCAGGACGAAGCTGGGCTTGTCGCCCTCACGGTAGTAGACGAACTGCCGCCCGAGTTGCTCGCGCTTGGCTTCGCGCTCGGACTCGCTGGCGAACCACTGGTACTCGTGCCAGCCCGCGCCGAGCACGGGGATCATCGGGTCGTTCGGGGGCAGGCTGAGCCGGATGCCCCAGGCCTTTCGGTTGGTCAGTACGGGACGACTGCGGTTATGCTCGTGACAGCTCATGGGTCATGAATCCTTCCTGCGATTTCGTGTCGGCCACATTATTCGTGGCGGGGCGCCCGGGCGCCAGTCAGTCGCGCTCTCCCGCGCCGTCCCGGTCGGACCAGCCAAGCAGGCGCCGGGTGACGAACAGGTAGACCTTCTTGCCGGTCGCCATCCAGAGCCGTGAGGGCCACCCGCGCTTGGCGAGGAGTGCGTGTTCCCGCCCCGAGAGCGCCTGGGCGCAGTACCAGCGCTTGTGCTTGAGTGCATGGCGCAGGTCCTCGCGGCCCAGCAGCCGGAACATCGGCCCGCGGCGTCGCGGCGCCCAGGCGAGCTGGAAATCGACCAGCCCGGGCCGACCGTCAGGCAGAACCAGCCAGTTTGGCTCCTTGGCCAGGTCATTGTGGACGACGCCTGCGGTATGCAGCTTCCTCACCAGCGCGAGCGCCGCGCAAAAATAGGCCGGATCCGTCGGCCGGGCCTCGTGCATGGGACGACCCTCGAGCCAGGAGCGGACCAGCACTTGCCCGTCCCAGGAAATCAGCCGGGGCACATCGGGCACCGCAGCTGCGGCGGCGAGTGCGCGGGCCTCGCGTCCTGCCAGGCGCCGCGCCAGCCAGGCCGTCCACCAGCGCGCGCCGCGTGTATCGCGGCGCACCTCGAGGCCGAGCGCGCCGTGCGCCAGCACGACGTTGCCAAACAGGTCCTGCTTCAGGACTTCGAGCGCGAGCGATGGCGGTGGCCGGAGGGTTTCCTGCATGGGGAAGCATTTTAGCCGCTCCTCCCTGTCGACCGGGATTTGGCGTACCGGCTCCGGTCGCGGAGAATGAGCCCATGGTGGAGAACGCCGAGTCTCTGGGCCCCCCGGCCACGACAACGAATTCGCCCGCGCGCCCCGTGAGGCGGGGCGAGGGCTTTTTCGTGGCCGGCGGCACCGTGGCGCCGGACCGCGCGTGCTACATCCCGCGTGCTACCGACCGCGAGCTCGATGAGCAATTGCGGGCCGGGCAATACTGCCACGTCATCGCCCCCCGGTTTTCGGGCAAGAGCAGCCTCGTTGCGCGGGCCGCAAGCCGTTTGAGGGCCGAGGGCCGGCTCGCCGCGGTGGTGGATCTCTCCCAGCTCGGCAGCAGGGACGGCTCCACCGAGGTGGGCCGCTGGTACTACGGCCTGGCCTACCGGGTGTTGCGTGACCTGCGCCTCAAGCTGGATCTGCAGTCCTGGTGGCAGGAGCGGATGCCACTGCCGCCGGCGCAGCGCCTGGGCGAATTCTTCTGGGAGATCGTCATCGGCGCGACACGCAAGCCGGTCAGCGTGTTTCTCGACGAAATCGACAGCGTGGCGCAACTCGACTACGCCACGGAGCTTTTCAGCGTCGTGCGGGCGTGCCATGACGCGCGGGCGGGCGAGCCCGAATACCAGCGGCTGACGTTCGTACTGCTGGGTACGGCCTTGCCCGCCGGCGGGGCCGAGCGGGATGGGCTGGCCGTGGCGGAGATCGGCGCACGGCTCGAGCTGCCGGATTTCCGCTTCGAGGAGGCGCGGCCATTGGCGGACGGGCTCGGCCTGCCCCCTGGCGATGCCGAGCGTGCGCTCTATCGCGTGCTCTACTGGACCGGCGGTCACCCCTACCTGACCCAGAAACTGTGCCAGGCGGTGGCGCGCAACGCCGCGCGGGTCAGCTCCGACGAAGCCGTGGACCGGCTGGTGGCCGCCCGCTTCTTCGCGCGTAACGTCGTCACCAGCGAAACCAGCATGAGCCGGGTGCTCGACGGGCTCAATCGTGCCGGCAAGCTGGCCCGCCCGGCGTTGCGCCACTATCGGCGGATCTGCCGGGGCCGTAAGCCGAAGTATGACCCGGGCAATCCGGAGCACGAGCTGCTGCGGGTCTGCGGGCTGGTCAACGTGACGGACGAGCGCAGGCTGGTGGTGCGCAACCGGATCTATGCCACCGTGTTTACACATCGCTGGGCACGGGAAGCGCTGCCTGTCGAGTGGGGCAAGATCGGCCGCGTCGCAGCGCTGCTGGCCATGTTCTTCGGCGCGGCCTGGGCCTACGTGGAGGTGTTGCCCAAGCCTTACGAGGAAACGCTCAAGGTGGCCTCGGTGGAGCTCGACGAGGCCGTGGCGGCCTGGACCGCGATGGGGCGCCTGCCGGGTTTCGGTGCGCGCGCGGATCGACTGCTGACGCGCGTCCTGATCCGCCGCAGCCGCCTTGCCGAAGACTGGCTCGAGGCCGAGTCCATCGATACCCGGCTGCGCGCGCTCCCGGGCTTCGAAGCGCGGGCGGATGCGCTGCTGGTGGAATTCTGGGAGCGGCGCGCCGCCAGCGCAGAGGCTGCGGAGCGACGGGACGAGGCCCTGCTGTACCGGCTGAGGGCGTACATGGCGGGACCCACCTCGGACGCTGGCCGCGCCGCCGAGCTGGCGAGCGGGGACTTTCGGCACTTGCGCACCGTGATCCGGCCGGCGGGCGTGGTCGAGGCGGTCGCCGCGACTTCGGGAGGGCAGGTCATCGTCACTGTCAGCGCAGGCAATGTCATCCAACGCTGGAGTGCGCGCACCGGGCTGCCGGAACCAGACGCCGGCTTCGAGTTGCTGGCCGAGGAGTTCGTGACCGTCCGAAGACGGCTCAGCCTCGATGCGGGCGGCCGTGTGGCGGCCCTGGCCATCGAAGTCCGGCTCGACCACCCGCGTCTCGAGGATCTGCACCTGGTGTTGACTTCTCCCGCCGGCCGCCGTGCCGCGTTGCCGGTGGCGCAGGCCGGGGAGCGCGACGGCGCGCTGCTGTTCAACGAAACGCGCGTGCCGGAGTTGCGCGCATTTCGCGGCGAGCAGGCCCTCGGGACATGGCTGCTCGAGCTCGAGGACCGCGAGAGCGGGGGATCCGGATTCTTTGGCGGCTGGAGCCTTTCGGCGTCGTCCTCGGCCGGGCACCGGGCCGAGGATCGCCCCGAGAACCCGTTGCTGTTGCCTGCGCCGACGCGCAGTTCGTCCGTGCGGGCGGCGCTGTCGCCACGGGGCTCGATCGCGGCGGCCCTGCCGCGCAATGCGGAGGCGCGGGGCAGGGTGCAGGCCTGGGATGTTGCCAGCGGTCGCCCGCTGGCGAGCGTCGACACCAGCGCAGGCGAACGATGGCTCGGGTTGGCTGACGAGACCGCGATGCTGTTGCTCGAGAGCGGTACCGCGGGCCAGCAGCTCCGGGTGCTGGAGGTCCTCGGCGGCGAGGAACGCTTCACGCACCGCGCGGCGGGACGCTTCGCTGCCGGCCCGGCGGTTTCGCCGGATGGCCGGCACGTTGCCATGGCCGAGGCTGCACCGAATCTTGCCTGGGTTCGTGAACTCGATACCGGCCGGGAGACCTTTCGCCTGCCTTCCGCGGGCGAGGCGACCGCGATAGCGGTTGCCCCAGGGGGGTTGCTGCTCGCGCTGGCCGACTCGGGCGACGTGGTGCGCGTCTGGCATGCCACGGACGGCGCGCTGCTGACGGAGCTGCCCCATGACGCCACCGTCCTTGCGCTGGCCTTCGACCCCACGGGCCGCTGGCTGGCCACGTCTGACGTAGGGCAAAACTTGCGCTTATGGGACCTGGTGTCGCCGGCGACCGCGCCGATCCTGTCACGCCCGGGCGCGGACGCGAGCCAGTTCGCCTTCGACCCCTCCGGGCGCCGCGTCGCGACGCTTGGGCGGGCCGGGGGCTACGAGGTCTGGGGCCTGCCGGAGGGGATGCCTCATGGACCGGTCCTGCGCCACTGGGGCGCCAGGACGGCCTTGCCCGGCAGCGCGAACCGCCTCGCTGGTGCGCAGCCGGTGCTTGGCGATGACGGGCAACTCGTCGGAGGGCGCGGCTCCCGTACTATCACGGTCTGGCAGGTCGAACAGGACGGCGCACCAACGGGACTGCCGGGCATCGCGCCCGTCGTAGCGTTGGCGCCATCCGGCCTGCGGATGGGCGCCGGGCTGGCCGATGGCCAGGTCATGTTGCGGATGAGGGACGCGCAGTCGCTGCGGATGAACCAGTCGTTGGTGACGACGGGCGAGGCGCGTCACAGCGGGGCCGTGACGGCCCTGGCCTTTTCGCCCGACGGCCGACGCCTCGTGAGCGTGGCCGTCGACGGCAGCGTGTCGCTCTGGGATGCAGTGACTGGAGATCGCGTCGGCGGCTTGTTCCAGCATGGCAGCGGGCGCGTCGACACGATTGAAGTCGGTCCGGACGGGCGCCTGCTGGTCACCGCCGGCGAACTCGGTGCCCGCATCTGGGATGCCGAGACGGGGACCCAGGGACCTGCGCTGGGTCCCGGGCGCGCGGTCAGCGCCGTCACGCTCGATCCGGCAGGCCTGCGCGCCTTCACCGGCACGCCGGACGGCGAGGTAGAGAGCTGGGACGTCGCCAGCGGAGAGCGACTCTGGTTCGACCGGGTGGAGGCGCCGGTCTCGCGGATTGCCGTCAGTTCGGACGGGCGCGGCCTGGCCGTCGCGAGCGACACCGGGCTGGTGCAGGTCTGGGGGTTCGGTCCGGGAGCGCGGCCGATGAACCTCGTGCTCGCAGGACCGGTCCTCGGCCTGCAGTTCGCGCCGGCTGGCGCCGCGATCCTTGCGCAGACGGCCGCCTGGATGCACCTCCTCGGGGTCGAAGGAGGACGCTTGCAGGTGCTCGCCAGCCGGCTTCTGCCAGGCGCCGTGCCGCCGGGCGCATGGCGTAGCGCTGCGCCGGACGGAACGCGGGTCGTGCTGCTCGGCGGCGCGCACAGCGAGACCATGACGGTGCTGGACCTTGCCCGTGTGCCTTTGCCGCCCGATGATTGGCAGCCCGATCTCGTGGGATGGCAGCAAAAGCTGAAGCTCTATTTCACGGAAGAGGGCGAGCTTCAGGGCGGCATCGCGCCGCCCGCGCCGCCGGACGCGACGCCGTTGCTGGAAGAGACCGGGGAAATGGTCTCGGGAATGTGACGCAGGGCGATCCAGCATATCCGGGAGAGAGAGCTAGAGTGATGATTTTTGCGCGGGGAGAATGGTCATGAGGTACGCGCTGGCACTGCCAATCGCCATGTTGGCCCTGACCGGATGCGAGGAGCCACAGCCGAGGGGCGTGGCGGAGTTCCTGGAGAACGAGGCTGCCCTCTACGGGGCGCTGGAGCGCTGCGAGAACCTGCCGGGCGCCGGGGCGGACGCAGAGTGCCGCAATGCGCGTCAGGCTGCGGAACGGATTGCGGCCATCGAAGAGCGGGCGATGCGCAAGGGGCGGGAACAGGCCTTTGAGACGGCGCGCGCGGAATACCGCGAACGGCTGGATCGCGAGCGCAGCCTCCGGATGAAGGCGGAGGCCGAGGCGGAGGAGGCGCGGCTGCAGTCGCTGATCGGGGAAATATTCGAGCCGTCGGAGCCTGGTGAGTCCACCGCCCCGGCGGAGTCGGCCGCGCCGGCCGAAGCGATCGAGCCCGCCGCACCGGGCGAGCCGGGCGAACCGGCGGGGCAGGTGGAGCCCGCGCAACCGGGCGAAGCCCCGGCAATCGATCCTGCCGTCGACGCCCAGGACTGAGCCGCGCACGGGCCGGCGGGCGCCTGCAACGCCGCGAGATGCTAGCCGGGCGCCTGCTGTTCCCGTAGTACTTCAGGCAGGCTCGCGTCGTGGTGCGGGTGGGCGGGGTGCGAATGCTCGCCCGGCACGGACGGCTCACCCGGATGCTCGTGCATGCCCGCCATGCGCATGAGAGGCGTAGCCGCGGTCCAGGCGCCGAACAGGACCAGCAGCCAGCCGAGCGCACGCCGGCGCCGCGCCGTCAGGAAGGTGCCGCCACGCCCAGAGGCCCATGTGACACCGATCATCGCCGGGGCGGTTCCCAGTCCGAACATCGCCATGAACGTAGCGCCGCCGAGCGCGCTGCCGCTGCCCGCGGCAGCGGCGAGCATCCCGTAGACCAGCCCGCAGGGCAGCCAGCCCCAGAGGGCCCCGAGCGCGAGCGCCTGGCCGACGTGGCGCGGCGGCGCGAGGCGTCGCGCGATCGGCGCGAGCCTGCGCCAGAGCTTGGCGCCGGCGGCCTCCAGCGGCGCGAGCAGCTTGAGACTGAGCGCGACCTGCAGGCCGAGCAAGACCAGCACGATGCCCATCACGAGGCGCAACCACGGTCCGAGGCCGGCCGCACCGGCCAGCCCTGCGCCGATGGCCCCGGCGATGGCGCCGGCCACCGCGTAGCTCGCGATACGGCCCCCGCTGTAGGCGGCCGCAAACGACGCGCGGCCGCCGCCCGCCATCCCCAGCGCGCCGGCGATTCCGCCGCACATGCCGAGGCAGTGAACGCTGCCGACCAGCCCGGCCAGCAGCGCGGCGAGCAATCCGGTGTCCAGTGGAGTCATTCGGGCGAGCCCTCCTTGTCGGTGCCTGGCTTCGGGGGCTGCGTGTCGTCGTCGAGCAGGATGCGCCAGGCGGGGCTCTCGAGGTCGTCGAACTGGCCGCTGTCGACGGCCCAGAAGAAGGCCCACAGCGCGCCCGCGACGATCAGGATGCCGAGCGGGATCATGAGATAAAGGATGCTCATGCGCCGGCGCCCTCCGGCATGGGCCGCACGGGCGCGGGCCGCGCCCCCCGTGGCGGACGCGACAGCCGAAGCGCGTTCAGCACGACCAGCAGCGAGCTTGCGGACATGCCGATCGCGGCCATCCACGGTGCGATGAAGCCGGTGGCGGCGAGCGGCAGCGCCGTCATGTTGTAGGCGGCGGCCCAGGCCAGGTTCTGCCGGACGATGCGCAACGCACGCCGGGCGTGGGCAATGCCTTCCGCCAGCGGCTCGAGCGACTCGCCGAGCAGCACCATGTCGGCGCTGGTCTGGGCCAGCGGCGTGCCGCCGGCCATGGCCACGGAAACATCCGCGCCGGCCAGCACCGGGGCGTCGTTGACGCCGTCGCCGACCATGACCACGGTCTCGCCGGACGCCTGGCGACGCCGCAGCAAGGCGAGCTTGTCCTCCGGTGTCATCCCGGCCTGCCAGTGGCTGATCCCTGCGGCGGCGACCACGGGCGCGACCGCCTCTGGCGCATCGCCGCTGGCCACTTCGGCGTCGAGGCCGAGACTGGCCAGCCGCTCGAGCTGTTGCCGGGTGCCGATACGTAGGCGATCGGCCAGGTGAAAGATCGCGACGACGCCTTGCTCGCCGGCGAGGCAGACGGCGGTTTCCTCGCCGGAAATCGCCGGCGGCGTGGCGTCGCCGAGCGCGGCGGACCAGTCCGGCCGCCCGAGTCGCCAGCGGCGCCCGTTCACCATGCCCTCGATCCCCAGGCCGGGTGAAACACGCACCTCGCTCGCATGCCCCGCAGGATGGGCGACGGAGAATGCGCGGGCAATCGGGTGTTCCGAGACGGCCTCGAGTGCCGCCGCGATGCCGAGGGCCGCGTCGGCATCGAGCGCGCCGAGCGGCTCCACGGAGGTGATGCGCAGCTGCCCGAGGGTCAACGTCCCGGTCTTGTCGAAGATCACGCGCCGCACATGCGCCAGACGCTCGATCGCGCCCGCACGGGTGACGAGCAGGCCGCGCCGCGCAAGGAAGCCGGTCGCGGCGGTGAGCGCGGCGGGCGTCGCGATCGATAGCGCGCAGGGGCATGTCACGACCAGCACCGCGAGCGTGATCTCGAAGGCGCGCGACGGATCCAGGGCATTCCAGGCGACCCAGGTCACGCTCGCGGCGCCCAGGACGCCGATCACGAACCAGCGCGCGACGCGGTCGGCGGCCGCCATGATCGGGGTGCGTTCCGCCTGGGCCCGGTCGAGCAGGCGACCGATCGAAGACACGAGCGTCTCGCCACCGGTGCGCTCGACCTCGAATTCCATCGGGTCGCCGAGGTTGATGCTGCCGGCGAGCGCCGGTTCGCCGACCTGCCGTGTCCGCGGCCGGGATTCGCCGGTGAGCATGGATTCGTCGAGTCGCGCACCGTTCGCGTGCAGCCGCCCGTCGGCAGGCAGGGTCTCTCCGTGCCGTACCGAGACGATGTCGCCGGGACGCAGTTCGCGCAGCGCCACCGTCTCCCAGCTCCCGTCCGCGGCCCGCCGACGCGCCGCCTCGGGCAGCAGCCGCGCGAGCGCTTCCTGGGTGTCTCCCGCGCGATGCCGAGCACTCATCTCGAGGTAGCGGGCGAGCGACAGGAAGAACACGAACATGGTCACCGAGTCGAAATAGACTTCGCCCTGGCCGCTGAGGGTATGCGTGACGCTGGCCAGCCAGGCGGCGCCGACCGCCAGCGCGACCGGCACGTCCATGCCCGGCCGCCCCGAGCGGAGATCGCGCCAGGCCCCCCTGAAGAACGGCCGCCCGGAATAGAGCGCAACCGGCGTCGCGACTACCAGGCTGACCCAGCGGAACAGTTCCTGCAGCCCGGCATCCATGTCCTGGAAGGCGCCGACGTACAGCGCCACGGCGTACATCATGACCTGCATCATGCCGATGCCCGCCACGCCGAGGCGCCGCAGCGCCCCGCGCCGCTCCCGCAGCGCCATGTCGGCGGCCCCTGCGCTGCCCGGATGGGGCTGGTAGCCGAGCCGCGACAGCACGCCCAGCGCGCCGCTCAGCGGCAGGACGCCGGGGTCCCACACCAGGCGCGCGCGCGCGGTGGCCGGGTTGACGCGGATCTCACGCACCCCGGGCACCTGTTCCAGGCTGCGTTCGATCAGCCAGCCGCAGGCGGCACAGCGCACGCCCTCGACCAGCATCGTGCAGCTGCGCAGGCCTTCCTCCGCCGGCGCGCTGACCGCTTCGAGCAACTCCGGGCGGTCGAAGGGTTTCCATGGCAGTTCAGGCGATTCGACGGCAAGGCCCTCTGCCGGACGGGCCGCGGGGACAGTCCTGAAGCGGTAAAAGTCAGCGAGGCCCGTCTCGCGGATGAGTTCGGCTACGGCCTTGCACCCGGGGCAACAGACCCGGTGGCTGAAGCCGTCGATCTCGACGAACCATGGCTCCGTCCCGGTGAGGGCCTCGCCGCAGTGGAAGCAGGCGGCCGCCGTCACGACTACTCTGGGCGCCCGACCGGTGCGAGCACGAGCTTTCGCTGACCCTCGAGTTCGCCCGACAGGCGCCATGCGCTGTCGCCCGGATAGAGCTGCAAGTACCAGCGGCCATCGGGCGGCTCGAGGCTCGCGGTCCAGCCGCCCGGGACGCGCATGAGGTCCAGCACCCGGTCGCGCTCCTCGACCAGGGGATGTGACAGCCGCAGCTGGAGCGAGTCGGGCGTCACGGTCTCCGGCCACAGGCGGACCTCGACCACGTCCGCGCCCGCGATGAGACGAATCTCCGCATGGACGCCGAGCGCCGCTGCCGCCAGGTCACGCTCCCGGCGCAGCTCCGTGGAGCGGGCGATCCGCGAATAGTCGTCCACCACCATCGGGTTCGGCCTGCTGATGGCCAGCCAGACCGTGACCAGGCTGGCGATGACCACCGAGCTTGGCAGGGCGATCAGGAACCACGGCCAGAACTGCCGGTACCATGGCTCCGGACGCTGGTCTGCATCGGGGATGGCGCTCACCGCCGGCCCCCCGGAACATCGACGGGCGCAATGAAGCGAGTGTCGCGCTCGATGGTTGTCGGCACGTCGCCAATCGCCTCGACGACCAGCGTGATCTCGGCGCCGCCGGGCGGCAATGCGCCGGCTGGCGCTGTCAGCCGCAGCGGAATGCGCTTCACCTCGCCAGGGGCCGACACCAGTGGCAGGGGGACGTCGACGCCGAGTTCCATGCCCTCGACGCCGCGCACGGAGATCTCGTAGCTGCGCTCGGACTCGGTCTTGTTGACGAAGGTCACGGTGTACACGTTCTCGATCAGGCCGCCGGACAACTCGCGGTACAGCGTGTTGCGATCGCGGATGACATCCACGATCAGCGTGCTGCGGTTGGCGATGGCCGCGCCGAAACCCAGCAGCAGGGTCAGCAGCAGCACGCCATAGACGATGACGCGCGGACGGATGACGCGCACCGGCTGCTGCTCTTCCATGGCGTGGTGCGTGGAATAGCGGATCAGGCCGCGCGGATACTCCATCTTATCCATGACATCATTGCAGATGTCGACGCAGGCCGCGCAGGCAATGCATTCGATTTGCAGTCCCTCGCGGATATCGATGCCTGTGGGGCAGACCTGCACGCAAATATTGCAGTCGATGCAGTCGCCGAGGCCGGCCGCCCTGTGATCGATGGCGCGCTTGCGCCCGCCGCGCGGTTCGCCGCGCCGCTCATCGTAGGAAATGATCATCGTGTCCTGGTCGAACATCGCGCTCTGGAAGCGTGCGTACGGACACATGTACTTGCAGACCTGCTCCCGCAGCAGGCCCGCGTTGCCGTAGGTGGCGAAACCGTAAAACAGGACCCAGAAGGTCTCCCACGGCCCGGCCGAGAACGAGAGCAGCTTGGGTCCCAGTTCGCTCGTGGGCGTGAAATAGGCCACGAAGGTGAATCCGGTCCACAGCGAGAACCCGATCCAGAGGAACTGTTTCGCACCCTTGCGCAGGACCTTCTCGCGCGTCCATGGGCCCTTGTCGAGCTTGCGCCGCTGGGTGTGCTTGCCCTCGGTGATGCGCTCCATCCAGAGGAACGCCTCGGTCCAGACCGTCTGCGGACAGGCATAGCCGCACCACAGGCGCCCCGCGATCGCCGTGACGAAGAACAGCGTCAGCGCGGCGATGATCAGCAGCCACGCCATCAGGAAGAAGTCCTGGGGCCAGAACGTCAGGCCGAAAATGTAGAACTTGCGCGCCGGCAGGTCGAACAGCACCGCCTGCCGGTCGTCCCACGGGATCCAGGGCAGCACATAGTAGAGGCCCAGCAGGACCCAGACCGCGAGGTTTCTCAGGGTCGCATAGCGCCCCTTGACCTCACGCGGATAGATTTTCTCGTGCGCGGCAAAGTAGGAGCCAGGGGCGGCGCCACCGGCGCCGCCCTGAGCCAGGGCGTTCATGGCCTGTCCTCTTGACCTTGGCTCTCATCGTGACGTTGGCGGCGGCGCAAGGGGCCCCTGCGGCGGCGCCGGGTGTTCTGACCGTTCACCGGGCGGCGCGTTCCATTGCCGCCGCGCGCACTGTTCTCGGTGCGCACCAGCCAGATCACGAATACAGCGGTCGCCAGCGTCAGCAGCCAGAAACCAAAAAAACCGATCGCGTAACCCGCCTCACGAGTGATCTCCCAGCCCGGCGTGGTCGTTCCCGAGAGGACCTGCGGGTCCACCATGGCAAAGAACACGGCCGAGGCCGTGCACGCCATGAGGAACGAGGCCCAGGCGATATAGGCGAAGTCGCGCTGGCGCCTGCGCCACGGGCCTGGCCGCTCGTCGTCGTGCTCGGGCGGCCGCGCGCCTGGGCTGCGTGCCATGCGACGCCTCTCAGTTCCCCGCCTGGCCGGACAGGCGCAGGACGTAGGCCGCCATCAGGCGCGTCTGTTGCTCGCCGAGGATCGGCAACTGCGCCGGCATCTGGTTCTGCCGGCCCTGGGTGATGGTTTGCGCAATCGTGCGGCGGTCGGAACCGTACAGCCAGCTCTCGTCGGTCAGGTCGGGCGCGCCCATTGCGGTCATGCCCGTGCCGTCCATGCCGTGGCAAGCGCCGCAGACGGCCCACATGGGCTCGGCCGCCGCCGCCATCTCGGCATCGTGGTCCAGCCCGGACAGGCTGCGCACACGTTCGACCATCTGCGCCACGGCGCGCTCGCCGCCGAGCGCATCGCCCATCGGCGGCATCATGCCCATCCGACCCTGCCGGATGCTGGTGAGAATGGCCTGTTCATCTTTACCCCAGAGCCAGGCGTCGTCGGTCAGGTTCGGGAAGCCCGGCGCGCCCCGGCCGTCCGAGCCATGGCACTGCGCGCACCGGTTGCCGAAGATATTGCCGGCCGCGGCCATCGCGTCGCCATCGGCCGCCAGTTCCGCCAGCCCCATCCCGTCGAAGCGCGCGAAGAACGACTGCTGGCGTTCCTCGATGCGGGCGACTTCCTCGCTGTACTGGCCGGTCTGGCTCCAGCCCAGCACACCCTGGAAATTGCCGAGGCCCGGGAAGAGCACGAGGTAGACGATCGAGAACGCGACCGTCAGGTAGAACAGCCACAGCCACCAGCGCGGCAGCGGGTTGTTCAGCTCTTGCAGGTCGCCATCCCACACATGGCCCGTCGTGTCCGCGGCCTTCTCGCCCGGACTGGTCCTGGAAGTCAGCCACAGCAGCCATACGGCGCCGATGATATTGGCCACGGTCAGCAGGACGATCCATCCGCTCCAGAAACTGCTCATCGCGATTCCCCGTTCTCAGGAGTGCTCTTGGGACCGCGCTTGTCGTCCTCCAGCGGGAGGTTCGCGGCCTCTTCAAAATCCTTGCGCCGGCGGCTGCTCCAGGCCCAGTAGACGACCCCGATAAACGCGGCCATCAGGAGCAGTGTCCACACCAGGTGCCAGGTTCCTTCCCGCATGCCTAGCGGCCTCTTCCGAGGTTGGTGCCGAGTCCCTGCAGGTAGGCGATCATGGCGTCCATCTCGGTCTTGCCCGCCACGGCGCCCGCGACTCCGGCGATCTGCTCGTCGGAGTAGGGGTGGCCGAGCCTGCGCAATGCGAGCAAGCGCTTCTCGATGCTCCGCGCATCGAGTTCGCGCTGCTCCAGCCAGGGATAGCCCGGCATGTTGGATTCCGGCACCAGCAGGCGCGGGTCCCTCAGGTGCAGGCGGTGCCACTCGTCGCTGTACAGTCCACCGACCCGCGCCAGGTCGGGTCCGGTGCGCTTGGAGCCAAACTGGAACGGCCGGTCGTAGACGGACTCGCCCGCGAGCGAGTAATGGCCGTAACGCTCGGTTTCCGCGCGGAACGGGCGGATCATCTGCGAGTGACAGCCGTAGCAGCCCTCGCGGATGAAGACGTCGCGCCCCGCCAGTTGCAGCGGCGAATACGGCTCGACCCCCGGCGCCGGATCGCGCACCTGCGAATCGAAAATGAGCGGAACGATTTCCACCAGCCCGCCAACGCTGATCACCAGGACGACCAGCACCGCCATGAGGCCCACTTTTCTTTCAATGAGTTCGTGCTTCATCTCAGCTACTCCCTAGTGCGCCGGGGCCATGACGGGGACATCCACGACCTTCGCGTCGCGGATGGTGCGCCAGGTGTTCCAGCACATGATGAGCATGCCGCCGAGGAAAAGGACGCCGCCCAGGAGCCGCACCCCGTAGAAGGGATAGGTTCGCGCGATGCTCTCGATGAAGGTGTAGGTCAGCGTGCCGTCCTCGTTGACGGCGCGCCACATGAGGCCCTGCATCACGCCGGCCATCCACATCGCCGAGATATAGAGCACGACGCCGAGGGTCGACACCCAGAAATGGACGTCGATGGCCTTGATGCTGTGCATCGCCTCCTTGCCGAACAGGCGCGGGACCAGCATGTAGACACAGCCGATGGAAATCATCGCGACCCAGCCCAGCGCGCCCGAGTGCACGTGGCCGATGGTCCAGTCGGTGTAGTGCGAGAGCGCGTTGACGGTCTTGATGGACATCAACGGCCCCTCGAAGGTCGACATGCCGTAGAACGACAGGGAGACGATGAGGAACTTGAGAATCGGGTCCGTGCGCAGCTTATGCCAGGCGCCCGACAGCGTCATGATGCCGTTGATCATGCCGCCCCAGGACGGTGCCAGCAGCATCAGCGAGAACACCATGCCGAGCGTCTGCGCCCAGTCCGGCAGGGTGGTGTAATGCAGGTGATGCGGGCCAGCCCACATGTACAGCGAGATCAGCGCCCAGAAGTGCACCACCGACAGGCGGTACGAGAAGATCGGCCGCCCCGCCTGCTTGGGCACGAAGTAGTACATCATTCCCAGGAAGCCCGCGGTCAGGAAGAAGCCGACCGCGTTGTGGCCGTACCACCACTGCACCATGGCATCCACGACGCCCGAGTACACCGGGTAGGAATGCACCATGCTCGTCGGCAGCGCGAGGCTGTTGACGATGTGGAGCACGGCGACCGTGAGGATGAAAGCGCCGAAGAACCAGTTCGCAACGTAGATGTGCTTGATCTTGCGAATGGCGATCGTGCCGAAGAACACGATCGCGTACGACACCCAGACTGCCGCGATGAGGATATCGATCGGCCAGACCAGCTCGGCGTACTCCTTCCCCTGCGTCAGCCCGAGCGGGAGGGTGATCGCCGCGAGCACGATGACCGCCTGCCAGCCCCAGAAGGTGAAGGCCGCAAGCCCGCCGCCGAACAGCCGGGTATGGCAGGTGCGCTGCACGACGTAATAGGAGCAGGCGAATAGCGCGCAGCCGCCGAAGGCGAAGATCACCGCGTTCGTGTGCAGTGGTCGCAGGCGGCCGTAGCTCAGCCAGGGTATATCGAAGTTGAGCGCCGGCCACATGAGCTGGGCGGCGATGATTACTCCCACCAACATTCCAACCACGCCCCAGACGATGGTCATAATGGTGAACTGGCGGACGACTTTGTCGTTATAGGCGCTTGCTGTCGTCATGGTCCTCTACCGGCTGCCGGAGGATAGGACGGGCGGCGAAAATCTCCGCCCGGATGAGAAAACCCGCATAGTTTGCCCGAACGCGAAGAGCCGCGCACCGCGCGGCTCTTCGCGAAAGCCCGGGGCCTCGAGGACCCCGGGGACTCGATGAGATCCGCGGGGACGGGTCCCCGCATCACGCTCAGAAGCGATAGCCGACGTGGATGCCGTAGACGATCGGGTCGATGTTCACATCGCCACGAATGGTGGGCACTTCCTTGATCTTCGCCTTCGTGTCGATGTCGATCCAGCGGACGTCCACGTTCACGAACCACTTGTCGTTCAGCATGTAATCGAAGCCGACCTGTGCCGCGGCGCCGAACGAGGAGCTGTCCACATCGAGGTTGACCCCGAGGTCCTTCAGCGCGCCTGCTTCGCTCTCGCTGAAAAACCGCGTGTAGTTCAGGCCGATGCCTGCATAAGGCTGGAACGTAGCGGTCGGCAGGAAGTGGTACTGCAGGCTGACCGTCGGCGGCAGGTGCTTGACGCTGCCCACCCGGCCCAGGTCGCCCACGTAGATATCGTGCTCGTACGGTAACGCCGCGAGCACTTCGATGCCGATGTTCGCCGTGTACATGTACGTGAAATTGAAGGTGACTCCACCCTTGTCGTCCACGTCGATTCGCTGGTCGCCGAGCTCCAGGGCCGACACATCCAGCGTGCCGTTGTCGCTCTTCGGTTCGATCTGGCTCGCGCCGAACCGGACCAGCCAGTCGCCCGCCTCGTGCGCGGAGGCCGGAGCGGCCAAGCCGAGCGCTGCCGTCAATGCAAGTGCTGAAGCAAAAGTACGCATGACCAAACTCCCATGCTTTGTTGTTGAATTTGCGTGGAATTCTAGCCATCCTGCCCGCCCCGCGATTGATCTGGATCAATTCTGAACTGCGGTCTTCCGAAGGGTAAATAGGTGCTTTCACTAGCCGTTTCGATGCAAGTCTTTGTTTACAATCTGGGGACGTGAAAAAAGGGCCCCGGGTGGCAGCGGACAAGAATTCCAATGTCGTCAGCATTGCGCACCTCCGGCAGAGCTGTCGGAGCTGTTCGCTGCGCGACTTGTGCCTGCCGCTGGGGCTGGATCCCGACGACATGCAGAAGCTCGAGCTGATCGTCCATACCCGCGGGCCGATCCGGAACGGTGAGCACCTGTTTCGCGAGGGCGACACCTTCCAGGCCCTGTACGCCGTGAAGAGCGGCGCGCTGAAGACCTACACCATCGATAACCAGGGCCGCGAGCACGTCCTCGGCTTCCATATCGCCGGGGAACTCGTCGGCCTGGACGGGATCTACGCCGGGCAGAACCGTTGCAACGCCGTGGCCCTGCAGGCGACCTCCGTTTGCGCCCTGCCGTTCGCCCGCCTGGAGCAGCTGATTCACGAGATTCCGGGGCTGCAGTCACAGGTGCTTCGGGTGATGAGCCGCGAACTCTCGGCGGGCGCCCAGCTGGCGACCGAGCACAGCGCCGAGGAACGCCTGGCCGGCTTCCTCGTCAGCCTGTCGCGGCGGTACGTGCGCCGCGGCCTTCCGCTTGGCCTCCTCACCTTGCCGATGCCGAGGCGTGACATCGCCAGCCACTTGCGGCTGGCCACCGAGACGATCAGTCGCCTGTTCGCGCGTTTCCAGGAGGACGGCATCGTCACGGTGCGTCGTCGCGAGGTGGAAATCCTTGACCTGCCGGCGCTGGAGGCGCTCGGCGCGTCCTTCGACCTGGATGGCGACGGCGGCAAGCGGCGAAATCCGCAGCTGAGGTAACGTCCATGAGCCAATCTCGCGAGTCCCCGGTGCTGGTCGTCATGGACCCGGCCGACGGCGAGGGTTTCGCTTTGAGCCGCGCGCGACGCCTCGCGGCCGCGCTTGGGTCGCCGCTTGAACTGTTCGCCTGCGAGTTTGACCAGGCCATGGAAGGCAGCCATTTCCGGATCACCGAAAGGCTGGAGGCCGCGCGAACGGCCCGGGTCGAGGCCCGCCGGCAATGGCTCGAGTCCGTGGCCGGGCCGTTGCGAGCCGAGGGACTCGAGGTCCGAACCGAGGCCGTGTACGCCAATCCCCGCCACGAGGCCGTCGCCCGCCGCGCGACGGAGACCGGCGCGGCGTTCGTCGTCATGCGGACGCATTTCCATGAGTGGCTGACCCGGGCGACGTTGAGTGCGGCCGACTGGCAGTTGATCCGGATCTGCCCGGCACCCCTGATGCTCGTGAAGGGCGCTCCCTGGCCCGAGGCGCCAAGGCTCCTCGCCGCCGTGGATCCCAGCCACCGGGATGACCGGCACGCCCAGCTCGACCACACGATCATGGACCTGGCCGAGCAGCTCGACACGGCGCTCAATGCCAAGACCTGGGTTGCGCATTGCATATTTTCCATGGCCTCGCTGGAATCCACCGCCGCGCTATCGATGATGCCCGACGCGCTCGGCTCCTCGCCGGAGGACTATGCCGGCGATCTCGTGCAGCAGTTGCGGGCGGCCGTATTGCGCCTGCTCGAGGGCCGCAAGGTTCCGGCCTCGCGCATGCGCATCGTCGAAGGTCGACCCGAGAAGGAACTGCCGCGACTGGTGGAGGAGCTGGAGATCGACTTGCTGATCACGGGTGGCATTTCGCGCAGCCGCATCGAGCAGGTGTTCATCGGTGGCACGGCCGAACGGCTGCTCGATCGCATTGGTTGCGATCTGCTGGTCGTCAAGCCGCTGGGCTTCCGCTGCCCGCTCGCCTAGGGCCGTATTCAGTAACCGAGGGAGGGGCGCCGGTTGCGGGGCTTGGCGAGCAGCATCTGCACGTTGCCGATGTTGCGCTCGAGAAAGCCGCCCTCGCAGTAGCAGAGGTAGTATTCCCACAGCTGGATGAAGCTGTCGGGATAGCCCAGGGCGCGCACCGAATCCACGTTCGCGAAGAAGCGCGTACGCCACCGCTTGAGTGTGGTCGCGTAGTGCAGCCCGATGTCCTGCAGGTGCAGCAGCTGCAGGTCCGTGCTGCGCGCCAGGCTGGCACTCATCGCGGCCACGGAAGGAATGAAACCCCCGGGAAAGACGAAGCGCTGGATGAAATCCACGGCCTTGAGTGCCTGCTCGTACAGCTCGTCGCGAATGGTGATCCCCTGCAGCAGCATCAGCCCGTCGGGTTTCAGCAGCCGCGAGCAGGTCTTGAAGTAGGTGTCGAGATACTGGTGACCCACGGCCTCGATCATCTCGACCGAGACCAGCTTGTCGTAGGTGCCCTGGAGGTCGCGGTAATCGCACAGCAGCAGCTCGATGCGGTCCTGCAGCCCGGCGGCGCGGATGCGCTCGGCGGCCAGCGCATGCTGTTCCCGGGAGATGGTCGTCGTGGTGACGCGGCAGCCGTAGTGGCGGGCCGCATGGATTGCGAGGGCGCCCCAACCGGTGCCAATCTCGAGCAGGTGGTCGTCGGCGCGGAGGTCGAGCTTGCGGCAGATGGCCTCCATTTTCGCGATCGAGGCCTGCTCCATGGTGGCGTCGGGCGACTCGAAGATGCCGCAGGAGTAGTTCATCGTCGGGTCGAGAAACAGCCGGAAGAACTCGTTGCCGAGATCGTAGTGCGCCGAGATGTTACGCCGGCTGCCGTCGCGGCTGTTGCGATTCAGCCAGTGACCGATCCGCCGGCCCAGCGCGGCGAGCCGCGTCGCGCCGCCGTCCACGTCTTCCAGGACGTGCCGGTTGCTCACCATGATGCGCACCAGTGCGGTGAGGTCGTCGCACTTCCACAGCCCGTGGATATACGCTTCACCCGCGCCGGCGGTGCCGCCGAACACCGCATCGGCCCAGAACTGCGGGTGCAGCACCTCGATGCGTGCGCACATACCGGCTTCCTCCGCGGCCTGGCCAAAGCGCAGCGTGCCTTCGGCGTCGTGAACCTCGAGCGTGCCGTGCTCAAGCCGCGCCATCCGCCGCAACAGGAGTTGGCGGGCGAAGCGTTGCATACGGCCCGGACGGGCCGGGGCTGTGGTTGCGAGGTCGACCATGCCGGCCGGGACAATGTTTTCGTTCATGTCTTCTCCAGCCCGGCCTCGCGCTTGGCCGGGTGCGTATAGAACATGGCGCCCTTGAGCTTCAGCTTGAGCGCCTGCCAGTAGATCAACAGTACGACTTTCAGGGTCATGAAAGGAAAGCGCAGGAGTGCGCCGGCGAGCGCCGGGCCGCTGATTTCGTGCCGCTCGAGATTGAGCGTCGCGTCGAAGGCATGCCGGCCCTGTTCCTCGTTGCGCAGGTGCACGACGAGCCGGCCAGCGGGTTCGCTGAATCGCCACTGGTAATGGGTTTCCATCGGCAGGAACGGGGAGACGTGAAATTCCTTGTCCACCGCGAACTCCTGCATCGGCCCGCGCACGCGCGCCTCATCCCGCGGCAGCACGTAGCAGTGCCGCTCTCCCCACGGCGTATTGCTGACCTCGGCGACGATCGTCTCCAGCCGCTCGCCCGTCACGTCGTAGCAATAGTAAAAGCTCACCGGGTTGAAACAGTGGCCGAAGTAGCGCAGATGAGTGAGCAGCCGGATCGGCCCCACTGGCCGCCGCCCCGTGCGCGTTTCGACGAGGTCGCGGACCGTGTCCTCCAGCGGCCGTGCCGGGTCGCCGAAATAGTCGGCGCGGCGCAGCCAGGCGAGCGACGGCCGGCGGGTCGACCAGAACCAGCGCCCGCGGAACACGGTATCCAGCTCGCCGAGGTCGAGCCAGGCCATGAACATGCGGTACTCGAAGCTGTTCGAGACCGGGTCCGCCGCGCCGCCGTGGCGCCGGTGGCTAACCCGCCCGAAGTAGAGGCAGCTCTGCATCTTGGCTCCAGGCTTGCAACGCGGCCGCGGCGACGAGGCCGCTCTTCACGCCGTCCTCGTGGAAGCCGTAGCTCCACCACGCGCCGCAGTAGAAGCTGCGCGCGTGACCCATGAGCTCGGCCCGCCGCCGTTGTGCGGCCACACCCTCCGGAGTATAGACGGGGTGCTGGTAGACGATCTTGCGGATGATCTTCGAGGGCTCGATGTCCATCGTCGGGTTGAGCGTGACGAGAAACTGCACCGGGGCGTCGAGGCCCTGCAGGATGTTCATGTTGTAGGTCACGGACACCGCGTCGCGGCGCTCGGCGGGGATGTGGTAATTCCACGCGGCCCAGGCATTGCGGCGGCGCGGCAACAGGCGCTCGTCGGTATGCAGCACGGCGAGGTTGGGCTGGTAGGGGATCGCACCGAGCACCTCGCGTTCCGCAGGCGAGGGGGCGGCCAGCATCGCGAGCGCCTGGTCGCTGTGGCAGGCGAACACCACGGCGTCGAACAGGGCCCGGTGGCCGTCGCGCAGCACGAGTTCCACCCCGGTCGCGCTGCGATGCACCCGCGACACCGGGGCATTGAGGCGGATCCGGTCTGCGAAGGGCGCGGTCAGCGGGCCGATGTAGCTGCGGCTGCCGCCCTGGATCACCCGCCACTGCGGCCGGTCGCTGACCGACAGCAGGCCGTGGTTGGCGAAAAATTCGACGAAGTAGCGGGCCGGGAACGTCAGCATCGTCTGCGGGTCGGTCGACCAGATCGCCGCGCCCATCGGCACGATGTAGTGCGAGACGAAGCGCTCCGAGTAGCGCTCGCGCGCCAGGTAGGCCCCGAGCTCTAGGGTGTCCTCCCGGTCCTCGAGCAGCTGCGGCGCTTCGCGGTTGAAGCGCAGGATGTCGCGGATCATGCGCCAGAAAGCGGGGCTGATCGCGTTGCGCCGCTGGGCGAACAACTGGTTCAGCGAGCTGCCGCAGTATTCGAGCCCGGTGCGTTCGCAGCGCACGGCGAAACCCATGTCGCTGGGCTGCGACGCCACGCCGATCTCGTTCATCAGCGCGATGAAGTTCGGATAGGTCCAGTCGTTGAACACGATGAAGCCGGTGTCGACGGCCCAGCTGCGGCCCTCGAGTTCCACGTCGATGGTGTTGGTGTGTCCACCGACATAGTCGTTGGCCTCGAACACCGTGATGTCGTGCTCTGTGCACAGCCTGCGGGCGGCCGTCAGGCCGGAGATGCCGCTGCCGATGATGGCTACTCTCATGAAGGGTCCTCGCCGTTGGGTCAGACGCGCTTGCGGATCGCGCGCACGATGCCGCCGAGCACCGGCAGGCGTTCGTACAGCAATGCGCCGGCATCGAAGTAGTCGCGGTGGTAATGTACTTTTTCGCCGCAGCGGATGTGGGTGGCGCCGGGGAGCGCGAGTTCCTCGCCGGCCCGCAGGCGCCGGTGGGTCATGCGCATCGTCCACGTCAGCATGGCCTGGCCGGGCGCCTCGACGAGGTCGCCGAACTCGAAGCCGATGGACTCGACGCCCTCGTACATGCGCTGGAAATAGGCCTTGAGCGCCGCCAGCCCCGCGACGCGATGCAGCGGGTCCTCGAAGACGATGTCGCTCGCATAGACCTCGTCCAGCAACGCCAGCCGGTCGTGCCGCAGTTCCTGGAACACTGCCTGGAAGCGCACGAGGAGCTCTGCCGGTGCCTGGCCGGCGTGTTGCGTTCCCTCGCTCATGGTCGGCCGTTCCCGTTGCGGAGATACTCGACGACGCGGCGCCGCGCGTCGTCGACATCATCGCCCAGGGGCAAGAAGCCCTCCCGGGCGTTTTCCAGGAACACCGGCGCCGGAACGTCACCGGGTGCGAGCCCGGGCCAGTCCCGGCCGGTCCCGCCGAGCACGACCGCCGCACACACCGTGCGCCGGGCGGCCTCCATCAGTTCCGCGGTCTCCGGCGCGGCCAGCAGCGCGGGGCGAAGGCCCGAGCCGACGAGGCCGAGCGCAAACGCCAGCGCCCAGGTCCGCTCGCCGCGATCCTTCGGGCTGCACACGAGCACGCGCCGTTCCCCCGCCTGGGCCATGCGTTGGTAGC
Source organism: Gammaproteobacteria bacterium (assembly GCA_047921395.1). Taxonomy (GTDB): domain Bacteria; phylum Pseudomonadota; class Gammaproteobacteria; order Steroidobacterales; family XN24; genus XN24. The sequence continues at coordinate 2,310 of JBLRWH010000035.1, read as the reverse complement.
TGCGGAAGGCCAGCAGGCCTTCCAGCCAGGCATCCAGGAACTGCCGCTCGAGACGCGGCAGGTCGTGCGCCAGCGCGGGTAGTTCGTCGATGAGGTACGCCGTGGCGCCGGTCGGGCAGCGTGCCAGCGAGGCTTCGAACACCGCGCTCATGCCGTCGTCATCCAGGGCATGGAGGCGCTCGAGGAAGCGGTCCAGCAGCCGGTCGTCGCGCGAACCCCGGCGTTGTGACGGATCATTGAGCAGGTGCGTCGCACGGCTGATCGATACGCCGCGCTCGACGAGGCGGGAGGCTGCGCGCAACCGCTCCACGTCGGCCCGGCTGTAGAGCCGGTGCCCGCCGGGGGTGCGCTCCGGCCGCACCAGGCGGTAACGTCGCTCCCACGCCCTGATCGTGACCGGATTGATGCCCGTCAGGCGCGCCACGACCCGGATCGGGAAAAGGGCCGCGACGCTGCCGGGCAGCGGACCCGTCGATGCTGTTGCGCCGGTGGCGGCGCCCGCCCATGTGGCGGAAACGTCAGGACCCATCGGCCACCTCCAGTTTCTGGAAGAAAATCGTCACCTCGCCAACGCGAATGCCGAACTTGCGGATTTCCGAGCGGTTCACCAGGACACCGTCCTGAACCAGCCACATCCAGTCGTCGAGGGCGACGTTGATCGTGCCGTCGTTCCACGGCAGCTCGAGGGTGTAACGCCACCGCAGCGCGTTACCGTAGGCCTCGCCGCGGGCCTCGCCAACGACATCGGCGGCCGTGCCGACATAGTGATGCTCGTCGATCTTGCGGAAGGTCCAGACGCGGCGTTCGGGCTTGCCGTCACTCCAGGTGAAGTCTTCCTCGAGGACACCAGTGTCGCCGTCCCAGCGGCCGACCATGTCGACCCGGAAGCTGCGCTGCACCTGCCCGGAGCGGTCCTGCACGATGCCCCAGGCCACCAGCGGTCCATCGAAGTACTGCTGGAGGTCGAGCCGCGGCTCCTGGCCCGCGTAGTTTCTTACCGACGTCGTGCAGCCGGCGACCAGCCCCAGGGCGAACAGGAGGGCGAAGAGGCGTCCTCTCACGGCCTTTCTCCGATGAGCCGGGCGCGCAGGTCGGCGGCGCGCGTCTCCGGGTGCAGCCAGATGCCCAGGAAGGCCGGGCCGAACCGCGGGTCTTCGACGCTCCCGAGCAGGCTCTCGTTGCCGTAGAAGCGCGTCTGGCCCGCCGGCTCGACGAGGGCGATGATCCGGTCGCCCGGAACGACGTCCGGCCAGATTGCCCCGAGCTCGTTCAGCCAGCCGCTCACCGGGATCTGGCTGTCCAGCCCCAGCTCGCGTGAGAGTCGGCTCCATTCGCGCTCAGTGGTCCGGACCAGCTGTTCCCGCGAGATGTTCCTGCGATAGGTAATCTCCAGCGCCTGCGGCCCGGAGGCGGCCATGCCGTCGTACTGCCCGCCGCCGGTCAGCAGGCGGGCCTCGTAGACTTCGATGCCGAACCAGCGCAATTCGCCGCCACCGACTTCGACGAGGTCGTCTAGCGGCGCCGCTGGAACCGCCCAAGCCGCTGCTATTCCCGACACCAGCCCAAAAGCCACCAGCAGCGCCCCGAACGTTGCCTTGATGCCCATGCGGTCGATCTCCCCGAATTGATCACAAGCTGTACATCGACGCGCTGCTGCAATCGGATTCACCGCGTGGGCAATCTACGGGCCTTGCGGGGTCTGGGATCTTCGCCACGAGGCAGAGCGCGCCTGGTGAGCGCCGTGCTTGTACAAGAGCTTCTACAGCCGATGGCGCCCACGCATGGGAGGATTCGCCGGCCGCGGGGCCGGCGGATTCATCGGCAACAGGATTTCGTCCGGCGGAGGGCTAGGGCCTGTTCACACTTGGCGGTCGCCGCAAAAGATCTCGTAGAGGGTCGAGATGATCTTGCTCGCCGGACCCTCGGCCAGGCTGTAGTAGATGGTCTGGGCCGAGCGGCGGGTATTGACGAGGCCATCGCGCCGCAGCACCGCCAGGTGCTGGGACAGTGCGGACTGCGACAGCGGCACGCGCTCGTTAAGCTGGCCGACGGTCTGTTCGCCCTTCGCCAGGCTGCACAGAACCATCAGGCGGGAGCTGTTGGAAATGGCCTTCAGCAGGCGCGCCGCGTCGTCAGCGTGACCGCGCATTTCCTCCGGATCGATCGACAGCCGGGCCGGGAAACATTCCGCTGCGGTCTTTTGGGTACCGTCGGTAGCCATGACGTCATCCTAGGCAAATACCGCAAGAAACGAAAGTTCTTTAATTTAGCGGGCTAAGATAAGCGGACGGGGCGTCCTTGATCCCGGCG
>JBLRWH010000034.1:0-27045 GCA_047921395.1 Gammaproteobacteria bacterium | reverse complement strand
TACCTCGTTGGAAACACGACCCCGCCTTCAGACTCATACCATGTTGGAAGAGACTAGTACTGGCAGCGCTGGCCGGACTTCCGTTAGTATGGAGTGCTAGCCCCGAAACCGGGGCCCCCTTGTTTGCAGAGAGAACCATGGCCCGGATTACCGTCGAAGACTGTATGCGTAACGTCGACAACCTGTTCGACCTCGTCCTGATTGCCGCCCGGCGTGCTCGCCAGCTCGCCAACGGCGCGCCGTCCAAGCTCGAGTGGGAGAACGACAAGGCCACGGTGCTCGCGCTGCGCGAGATCGCCGATGGCGCCATCGGTCATGGCATTCTCAATGAGCCGGACCCGCCGGTCGTGCCGCGCGAGCCCGAGTCCTTCGACCGTCCCATCCCCCCGATGGGAGACTGACGAAGGGAGATCGCGCCCGTGGACTACGCCGCTTCCTTCCTGGCTCGACTGCCGAAAAGGAAGCGGTCCATTGGGCTTGACCGTCTCAATCGCAGGATGGAGCGCTACCTGTCGGCCGAACAGGTCCGACAGGTCATGGCGGCCTACGGGTTCGCCGCCAAGGCGCACGAGGGCCAGCAGCGCTACTCCGGCGAGCCGTACATCTCGCACCCGGTCGCCGTCGCCACGATCCTGGCCGACCTGAAGCTCGACGCCCAGACCCTCATGGCGGCGCTGCTGCACGACGTCATCGAGGACACCGGCGTCCCCAAGGACCACATCGCCTCGTTGTTCGGCGAGGAGGTCGCCGAGCTGGTCGACGGCGTCAGCAAGCTGGACAAGGTCGAGTTCCGCAGTCGCGCCGAGGCCCAGGCGGACAGTTTCCGCAAGATGCTCCTGGCGATGGTCGGCGACATCCGCGTGATCCTCGTCAAGCTCGCGGACCGCACGCACAACATGCGCACCCTGTGGATCATGCCGCCAGAGAAGCGCCGCCGCATTGCGCGCGAGACGCTCGAGATCTACGCCCCGATCGCCAACCGCCTTGGCATGAACGCCATCCGGCTCGAGCTCGAGGATCTCGGCTTCCGCTGCCTGCATCCATATCGCTACCGCGTGCTCGAGCGCGCCATGAAGCGCGCCCAGGGCAACCAGAAACAGGTCATCCAGAAGATCGGCAAGCGCTTCGCCGAGAGCCTGGAGGAAGTGCAGATCAATGCGCGCGTGGCTGGGCGCGAGAAACACATCTACAGCATCTACCGGAAGATGCGCGAGAAGAAACGCGCGCTGAACGAGATCGTCGACGTGTACGGCATCCGTATCGTCGTGGACAGCGTGGACGACTGCTACCGGACGCTCGGCGTCGTCCACAAGTGCTACAAGCCGATGCCCGGGCGCTTCAAGGACTACATCGCGATCCCGCGCGTCAACGGCTACCAGTCGCTACACACCACGCTGTTCGGCCCCGGCGGCCTGCCGTGCGAGGTGCAGATCCGCACCGACGACATGGACCGCGTCGCCGAGTCGGGGATCGCGGCGCACTGGCTGTACAAGTCCGGCGGCCCGTTCCCGGCCCAGCCGCAGGTGCGGGCGCGCGAATGGCTGACCAGCCTGGTGGAAATGGAGGAGGGGGGGACCTCCGAGGAATTCCTCGAGAGCGTCAAGATCGACCTGTTCCCGGACAAGGTCTACGTGTTCACCCCGAAGGGCGACATTGTCCGCCTGCCGCGCGGCGCCACCTGCGTGGATTTCGCGTACGCGGTGCACACCGGCGTGGGCAACCGTTGCGTCGCGGCGCGCATCGACCGCCGCCCCGTGCCGCTGCGCACCGTGCTCAAGAACGGCCAGACGGTGCAGATCGTCACCGCCCGCGGCGCGTCGCCGAACCCGGCCTGGGTGAACTTCGTCGTCACCGCGAAGGCGCGCATGGCGATCCGGAGCTTTCTCAAGAACCTGCAGCGCCACGAGGCCACGGACCTCGGCAAGCGCCTGCTGGACAACGCGCTGCGCGAGTTCAACCTGCCGCTGCGCAAGGTGCCGGACGCGCGCATGCACGAGACGCTCGAGCTGCTCGGCTGCAATAACGTCCAGGAGCTCTACGAGCAGATCGGCCTCGGCGAGCGCATGGCCTCGCTGGTGGCGCGTCGCCTGCTGCCGGAGGATACGGGCGAGGCGGGCAGCGGCCAGGCCGCGCCCCTCGCGATCGCGGGGACCGAGGGGATGGTCGTCACCTACGGGCGCTGCTGCCACCCGATTCCCGGGGATACCATTTTCGGCTACCTCAGCGCCGGCCGCGGCATCGTCATTCACCGGGACGACTGCGGCAACCTGGCGGAGTTCCGCAAGCAGCCGGACAAGTGGCTCGCGGTGGAGTGGGAGCAGAAGCTGAACCGAACGTTCCCGGTCGAGGTCCGCGCCGAAGTTCGCAACCGGCTCGGCGTGCTCGCCGCCGTCGCCGCCAATATCTCCACGACCGAGACGAACATCGAGCACGTCCAGGTCGTGGAGCGCGACGGCGACAGCTCGTCGCTGATCTTCCTGCTGCAGGTCGACGGCCGCGAGCAGCTCGACCGCGTCCTCAGGAGCATCCGCGCGATGCCGGACGTGCTGACCGTCACGCGCACCAACACCTGAAGGAGACATCATGACCCGTCGCACGATCGCCACCCCCGACGCCCCGGCCGCCATCGGCACCTATTCCCAGGCGGTCGCCGCCGGCGGCGCGGTCTGGCTGTCCGGCCAGATTCCGCTCGACCCGGCGACGATGACCCTGGTGGACGGGGGCATCGAGGCCGAAGTGCGCCAGGTGTTCCGGAATCTCGCGGCCGTCGCCGCGGCGGCCGGCGCGACGCTGGCCGATACAGTCCGGTTCACCGTCTTCCTCACCGATCTCGGCGACTTCGCCGTGGTCAATCGCGTGATGGAAGACGTCTTGCAGCCGCCGTACCCGGCGCGCGTCACCGTGCAGGTCTCCGCGCTGCCGAAGGGCGCGCGCGTCGAGGTAGACGCCATCCTGGTTCCCGGGAACTGAGTCGCCGGTCGAGCGCGTGGCCCTGGCCCCCGAAGATCCGGTCACGCGCCTGAGCGGCGTGGGGCCAGCGCTCGCCGCGCGGCTCGAGCGGCTGGGCGTGCACACCGTCGAGGACCTCACGTTCCTGCTGCCCGTGCGCTACGAGGACCGGACCCGCGTCGTCCCCATCGGCGCCGTGCGGCCCGGCCAGCGCGCGGTCATCGAGGGCGAGGTCCTGCTGGCGGAAGTCGTGCGCCGGCGAAAGGCCATGCTGGTGGTGGTGTTCGGCGACTCGACGGGCATGCTGACACTGCGCTTCTTCCACTTCACCGCGCGCCAGCAGCAGGCGCTGGGGCGAGGCATGCGGCTGCGCTGTTTCGGCGAGGTGCGCGCCGGCCAGCGCGGCCTCGAGATGGTGCACCCGGAATTTCAGCGCGTGGACGCGCAGGCCGGCGCGGAGGATGAGGCGCTGACCCCGATCTACCCGGGGACGGAGGGCCTGGCGCAGGGCCGGATTCGGCAGCTCGTCCGGCTCGCGCTGGCCGGGCTGGGCGGCGCCCCGCCGGAGCTGCTGCCCCCGGGGGCGATGGCGGGACGCGGCCTGCCGTCGCTCGGCGACGCCGTGCGACTCCTGCACCGACCGCCGCCCGATACCGACCCCGCGGCGCTGGAGGCCGCGGAACACCCGGCGCGACGGCGCCTTGCGCTCGAGGAACTGCTCGCGCACCAGCTGGCGATGCGCGCCCTGCGTCACCGGGCGCGACGCAAGTCGGCCTGGCCGCTGACCGGCGACGCGCTGGTGGAACGCTTCATCGCCGCCTTGCCGTTCGCCTTGACCGGCGCGCAGCGGCGCGTCATCGCCGAGGTGCGCGGCGACCTCGCCCAGGCGGTGCCGATGATGCGTCTCGTGCAGGGCGACGTCGGCAGCGGCAAGACCGTGGTCGCCGCGGCTGCCGCGCTGCAGGCCGTCGCCTCGGGCGCGCAGGCCGCGGTCATGGCGCCGACCGAGCTGCTCGGCGAACAGCATCACGCCAACTTCCGTAACTGGCTCGAGCCGCTGGGCGTCAGCGTGTCCTGGCTGTCCGGGTCGCAACCCGCCGCAGAGCGCCGCGAAGCGCTCCGGCGTCTCGCGTCCGGCGAGGCGTCGGTCGCCGTCGGCACGCATGCGCTGTTCCAGGAGGGCGTGACCTTCAAGCGGCTGGCGCTGGCGATCATCGACGAGCAGCATCGCTTCGGCGTCCACCAGCGCCTGGCGCTGACGGACAAGGGCACCGGCGAGGGCCGCCGCCCCCACCAGCTGGTCATGACCGCGACCCCGATCCCGCGCACCCTCGCGATGGCGACCTATGCCGATCTCGACACCTCGGTGATCGACGAGCTGCCCCCCGGGCGCGGCCGGGTCCGCACGGTCGCCATGCCTGAGACGCGCCGGGCGGAGGTCATCGCGCGGATCCGCGACGCGTGCGCGGCAGGAAGGCAGGCCTACTGGGTCTGCCCGCTGATCGAGGAGTCCGACCAGCTCCAGGCGCAGGCCGCCGAGGAGACCGCGACCCTGCTCGCCGAGACCCTCCCGGAATTGTCGATCGGTCTCATCCACGGGCGGCTGCGCGGCGCGGACAAGGAGCGGATCATGCGCGCCTTCAAGGGCGGCGAGATTCACCTGCTGGTCGCCACCACCGTCATCGAGGTCGGGGTCGACGTGCCCCGCGCAAGCCTGATGATCATCGAAAACGCCGAGCGCATGGGCCTCGCGCAGCTGCACCAGCTACGCGGCCGCGTGGGGCGCGGCGAGGACGACGCCACCTGCCTGTTGTTATACCGGCCGCCGCTCTCGGAGACAGCGACGACGCGGCTGGCAGCCATGCGGGACAGCAACGACGGCTTCGAGATCGCGCGCACGGACCTGCAGCTGCGCGGCCCCGGCGAGGTGCTCGGGATTCGGCAGACCGGTCTGCTGGGGCTGAAAGTCGCGGACCTCGTGCGCGACCAGCACCTCATGCCGCTGGTTCGCGAACTCGCCGATCGGCTGCTGCAGGCGCATCCCGAGTCCGTCGCCGCGTTGACTCGCCGCTGGGTCGGCGAATCGGTACGCTACGGACAGGTCTGACGCGACCGCGAACCCATCTATAATGCCCCCCTACACCGGTAGCCGACCCGCCACATGACCAGCGAAAGCCCCCTCATCGTCCGGTCCGTGAACGTCGCCGAGCCACTGGCCTGGCTTCCCGCCGGCGCGCCCGGGGCGCTGCCCGACGACCCGGGTTTGTGCGGGTGGCTGCAGGACGCGGGCTCGCTGACCTCGCGCCTGCGCACGGCCTGCGGCACGGGCTTTCGGCTCGAATTGCTCGGCGAGGCAGCGGAACGTGTCCCGGGCGATGCGCGCGACCTGCTTGACGGAGACGAAGCCCGCGCGCGGCGGGTGCGCATGTTCTGCAGCGACAATCTCTGCGTGTGCGCGACCACCCTGATTCCTGGCGTCACGCTCGACGGCGACACCTGGCTGGCCGCCCTCGGCGACCGCCCGCTCGGCGACGCGCTGCTGGAACGCGGCGGGATCCAGCGCTCGCCCTTTGAATTCACTCGCGCGAATCCGGACCACCCGTTGTTCGCCCCGGCGCTCCTCGGCACGGATATCCGTCCGGCCTGGGTGTGGGCACGGCGCTCGCGCTTCCGCCTCGCCGCGGGTCCCCTGCTGATCTACGAAATGTTCCTGCCGGGCCTGACCCGATGCGGGAACCCGTAGGCGGGCCGGGGCCGGTGCGCCGGCTCTCCGCCCAGCTGCGCGAGTACGCGCTGCTCATGCGGCTGGACCGGCCCATCGGCACCTTCCTGTTGCTGTGGCCGACGCTCTGGGCGCTGTGGATCGCCGGGGCGGGACGGCCGGATCCCCACGTGTTCCTGGTGTTCGTGGCGGGCGTCGTCCTGATGCGCTCGGCCGGCTGCGTCATGAACGACTTCGCCGACCGCCGCATCGATCCGCACGTGGAACGCACGCGCGATCGCCCGCTCGCGCGCGGCGCCGTGACGCCGCTCGAGGCGCTGCTGCTGGCCGGCGCGCTCGGCGCCGTCGCTTTCGGCCTGGTGCTGACGATGAACCGGCTGACTGTGCTGCTCGCGCTCGGCGGCGCCGTGCTGACCATCGCGTACCCGTTCCTGAAGCGCGTCACGCACCTGCCGCAGGTCTGGCTCGGCGCGTCCTTCGGCTGGTCGGTGCCGATGGCGTTCGCAGCGCAGACCGGAGCCGTGCCCCAGCTCGCCTGGCTGATGTTCATTGCCGTGGTGCTGTGGGCCGTGGTGTACGACACCATGTATGCGATGGTCGACCGCGAAGACGACCTCAGGCTCGGGGTCCGTTCCACCGCGATCCTGTTCGGCGACGCCGATCGCGCGATGATTGGCCTGCTGCAGGCGCTGGTGCTGCTGACCCTGTGGCTGATCGGCCACCGCGCCGGACTCGCCAGCTGGTACCTGGGGGGGCTCGCGGTGGCCGCGGCGCTCTCGCTGTGGCAGCAGTACCTGATCCGCGAGCGCCGGCCGGCAGACTGTTTCCGCGCCTTCCTCAATAACCACTATTTCGGCATGGTGGTCTTCGCAGGGATCCTGTTGCATTACACCTTCGCATCGCCCTAGAGCCTGTTCACACTGCGCGGGGCGCCGCGGTGCCGCCCCGCGCGACGGCCCAGACTTCGACCCTGGCGGCGCCGGCGCGCAGCAACTCCAGCGTCAATGCCTCGACAGTGGAGCCCGTCGTCAGGACGTCGTCGACGATGGCGAGCTGCCGGCCGGCGACGCCCGGCGAGGCGACGAAGGCGCCCCGCAGGTTGCGCTGGCGCTCCTGGGCCGCCAGCCCGGCCTGCGGCGGGGTCGCCGCCGTCCTGCGACAGACGTCATCGAGCATCGGCACGCCGATGCGGCGGGATACCTGGCGGGCCAGCTCGGTTGCCTGGTTGAAGCCGCGCTCCGCGAGCCGCGCGAGGTGGAGCGGGACCGGAACGATGCCGTCGGGCTTGCGACCGCTGCAGCACTCGCCCAGCAGCCGGCCGAGCAGCGCGCCGTAATGCAGGGCGCCGCCGTACTTGAAGCGCCCGATGAGCGCGTCCACCGGAAAACTCCACGCCAGCGGCACGACGGCGCGCGACCACGCGGGGGGATGCGACCGGCAGCGCGCGCAGCAGCCCGTCTCTGGCCGCGGGCGCGCGCACAGCACGCAGGCGGCGCCGATCCAGGGCAAGTCGATGCGGCAACCCGCACACAATCCGAGCCGCCCCGCCGGCGCACCGCACAGTTCGCAAGGCCAGCGCGGCAGCCAGGGCCACCGGACGTCGTCAACTTTTCCTGGATCCACAGGTTGACAGCCTGTTCCCGCCCCCCGAATACTCCGGCCCCATTGTGCAGCGTTGCCGGCGCGTCGCCGGAGTGCCTGTTTGCACGCCAACGGCCCGGAAACGCGCCTCGACTGAGAGCCACGATCCATGACAGAGACCCGTACCGACTGGCGCCTGGAAGAAGTGCGTGCCCTGTTCGACTTGCCGCTGTTCGAGCTGCTCTATCGCGCGCACGGCGTGCACCGCGAGCACTTTCCGCATCACCAGGTGCAGGTGAGCACGCTGCTGTCCGTGAAGACCGGCGCGTGCCCGGAAGATTGCGCCTACTGTCCGCAGAGCGTCCGCCACGACACCGGCCTGCCGGTGGACCCGTTGCTCGAGGTCGCCGAGGTCGTCGCGCGGGCACGCGCGGCACGGGCCTCCGGGGCGACCCGGTTCTGCATGGGCGCGGCCTGGCGCAACCCGAAGCCGAAACAGCTCGCCGCCGTCGCCGAGATGGTGCGGCAGGTGCGCGCGCTCGGGCTCGAGACCTGCGCGACGCTCGGCATGCTGACTGCCGAGCAGGCGCAGGCGCTGAGTGAGGCGGGGCTGGATTACTACAACCACAATCTCGACACCTCAGAGGCCTTCTACCCGGAGATCATCACGACCCGGACCTACGGCGATCGCCTCGAGACGCTGCAGAATGTGCGCGACGCCGGCCTCAAGGTCTGCTGCGGCGGCATCCTCGGCATGGGCGAAACGCGCGAGGATCGGGTGGCGCTGCTGCACACGCTGGCGACCCTTCCCGCCCATCCCGAGAGCGTGCCCGTCAACCAGCTCGTGCGGGTCCCGGGCACGCCGCTCGAGGACGCCGAACCCCTGGACCCGTTCGAGTTCGTCCGCACCATCGCGGTGGGGCGCATCCTGATGCCCGGTTCCCACCTGCGGCTCTCGGCGGGTCGCACGGAAATGAGCGCCGAACTCCAGGCGCTCGCCTTCTTCGCCGGCGCCAACTCCATTTTTTATGGCGAGAAGCTGCTGACGACGCCCAACCCGGACGCCGACGGCGACATGGCGTTGCTCAGGCGGCTCGGGCTGGTGCCGGAACCCGGCCCGGCGGACGCCCGTGCCGACGCCGCGCGCAACTGAGCGGCTCGACGCCGAGCTCGAGCGCCTCCGGGCGGCGGGCCTCTACCGGCAACGCAGGATCGTCGGTCCGCAGGCCGGCCTCGGGCCCGCGGAACTGCTGGTCGATGGCCGGCGCTGCCTCGCGTTCTGCAGCAACGACTATCTCGGCCTGGCGCGCGATCCGCGGGTCGCCGCAGCGATGGCGGAAGCCGCGGTGACCTGGGGGGCCGGCAGCGGCGCCGCCCATCTCGTGACCGGTCACACCGCCGAACACCACGCCCTCGAGGAAGCGCTGGCGGAGTTCACCGGCTTTGCGCGCACGCTGCTGTTCTCGACGGGCTACATGGCGAACCTCGGCCTGGTCTGCGCCCTCGCGGGGCGCGGCGACCGGATCGCGGAGGACCGCCTAAACCACGCCTCCCTGATCGACGCCTGTCGCCTGTCGGGCGCCACGGTGCGCCGCTTTGCCCACGCCGATCCGGACGCCGCGGCGCGCCGGCTCGAGGGCGCCGCGGGCAACCGGTTCATCATCACGGACGGCGTGTTCAGCATGGACGGCGACGCCGCGCCGCTGGCGGCGCTCGCGCGCGTGGCCGCGTCCGCGGGGGCCGACCTGCTGGTGGACGATGCTCACGGGCTCGGCGTGATCGGGGATGGCGGGCGCGGCAGCCTCTCCGCGGCGGGCCTCGCGCCCGCGTCGGTCGGTGCGCTGGTGGGCACCCTGGGCAAGGCCTTCGGCACCTTCGGCGCTTTCGTGGCGGGCAGCGAGGCGCTGGTCGAGACGCTCGTCCAGCGCGCGCGCAGCTATATCTACACGACGGCGCCGCCGCCGGCCGTGGCCGCGGCGACGCGGACCGCGCTGGCGATCGTGCGCGAGGAGGACTGGCGGCGCGCTCACCTCCGCGCGCTGATCGCCAGGTTCCGTGCCGGCGCCGAGGCGCTCGGACTGCGCCTCGCGCCGTCGGCGACCCCCATCCAGCCGGTCATCGCAGGGGCGGCGCCCGCGGCGCTGGCGGCCGCCGAAGCGCTGCTCGCCGCCGGGCTCTGGGTGACGCCGATCCGCCCCCCGACGGTGCCCGCCGGCTCCGCGCGGCTGCGCATCACCTTCTCGGCCTTGCACCGGGAGAGCCACGTCGACCGCCTGCTCGAGGCGCTGGCCGCGATCCCGGCGCTGCGCGAAGTGGAGACGCCGTGAGGCTGCATGTCGAGACCGCGGGGCAGGGTCCATCGCTCGTGCTGCTGCACGGCTGGGGCATGCACTCCGGAATCTGGAGCACGCTGCTGCCGGAGCTCGTCCGCCAGTTCCGCGTCAGCTGCGTGGATCTGCCCGGCCACGGGCGCAGCCCGCCGCCGGCCGGGCCGCTCGGGCTCGAGGAGAGCGCCGATGCGGTGGCAGCCATCGCGCCGCGCGGCGCCGCCTGGCTGGGCTGGTCGCTCGGCGGCCAGGTCGCCCTGGCCGCGGCCCTGGCGGGCGCGGACATCCGCCGGCTTGTGCTGGTGGCGACGACGCCCCGGTTCGTGGCGGCGCCTGACTGGCCCTGCGGCATGGCGGCCGCGACCCTGGCGGGCTTCGCCGCCTCGCTGGCGAATGATCATCGCAAGACGGTGCGCGATTTCCTGGTCCTGCAGCTACGCGGCGACCGGCACGCGGCGGTGCGCCTCGCCGAGTTGCGGCGGGTCCTCGACGAGCGTGCAGAACCGGCGCCGAAGGCCTTGCGCGCCGGGCTCGACATCCTGGCCACTACCGACCTGCGCACCCGGCTGGCCGCGGTGCGGCAACCCACACTGGTGATCGCCGGCGAGCGGGACCGGCTGACGCCGGGCGAGGCCGGGCAGCGCCTCGCCGCAGGCCTCCCCGACGGCCGCCTCCTGACGCTGCCGGGCGCCGCGCATGTGCCGTTTCTCAGCCATCCCGGCGCGTTCGCCGAGGCCGTGGCCGGCTTCCTGCTGGACGACGAGGCCGCGGCATGAACGGCGACCCGTTCGCGCTCGACACCGGCGCCATCCGCGCCTCCTTCGACGCCGCGGCCGGGGACTACGATGCCGTGGCGGTAATCCAGGCCGAAGTCCGGCGGCGCCTGCTGGAGCGGCTCGAGCTGTTCCGAATCCGCCCGGATCGAGTCCTGGATGTCGGCTGCGGGACCGGTCACGGCGCCCGCGCGCTGTTGCAGCACTATCGCCGGGCTGGGCTGGTGGCGCTGGATCTTGCTCCCGGCATGTTGCGCGCCACGCGCAGCCGGCGTCCCTGGCTGCGACGGCTCGACGCGGTCTGCGGCGACGCGGCGGCGTTGCCGCTGGCCGACGCCTCGGTCGACCTCGTGTTCTCGAACCTGATGCTGCAGTGGTGCAATGAACCCGACCGCGTGTTCGCGGAGTTCCGCCGCGTGCTGCGGCCCGGCGGGCTGGCGCTGTTCACGACCTTCGGCCCCGATACCCTCAAGGAGCTGCGCGCGGCCTGGGGGGCGGCGGATGGTCACACGCACGTCAGCCGCTTCATCGACATGCACGACCTCGGCGATGCGCTGCTGCGTGCCGGGCTGGCCGAGCCCGTCATGGACATGGAGCACCTGACGCTGACGTACCCGGACGTGCGCAGTCTGATGCGGGACCTGAAGACGATGGGTGCGCGCAACGCCACCACGGGGCGCAGCCGCGGCCTCACGGGGCGCCGGCGCCTCGCCGCGGTGGAGGCCCATTACGAGGGTTACCGGCGGGACGGACGACTCCCCGCGACCTGGGAGGTCGTCTACGGCCATGCCTGGGCGGGCGCGGCGCGGGGCGACAGCGGGCCACCGGGCGAGGTGGCCGTGCCGCTGTCTCGAATCGGGCGACGGCGCTGATGCGCGGGGTATTCGTCACCGGCACGGACACGGACGTCGGCAAGACGCTGTTCTGCGCGGCCCTGCTCCTGCGCCTCGGCGCAGCCGGCATTCGGGCGGCCGCCTGCAAGCCGGTCTCCGCGGGGTGTCGCCGCGAGGCGGGGCGGCTGATCAACCAGGATGCGGAGCTGCTGGCGCGCGCCGCGCCGGCACGTGCCGCGCTGCACATCGTCAACCCGGTCGCGCTCGAGCCCGCGATCGCGCCCCACATCGCCGCGGCCGAGGCCGGGATCCGGCTGGCGGCAAAGGATCTCGTGGCGGCTTGTCAGAGCGCCGCGCAAGGGGCCGAGTTTCTCGTGGTCGAGGGCGCCGGCGGCTGGCGCGTGCCGCTCGGCGCGACGGGGTCGCTCGCCGACGTCGCTATCGGCTTGCGGCTGCCGGTGGTGCTCGTGGTCGGCCTGCGGCTCGGCTGCCTGAACCACGCGCTGCTGTCCGCCGAGGCCATCCGCGCAGACGGACTTCGCCTCGCCGGCTGGGTGGCCAACCCGCTCGGGTCCGCGATGCCCCGGCTGGAGGAGAACATCGCGACGCTCGCGGAGCGCCTCGGCGCGCCGCTGCTGGCGAGGCTGCCGGACTGCGACGCCGCCGGCGAGGAAGCGCGGGCGCGGCAGGCCGAGGGCGCGCTGCCGGCGGACCTGCTGGCGCGGTTGCAGGCCTGAGGCGCGGGGCCAATTCCCGCGGTGGCCGCGTTTTTACCTAACAGCCTGTCTGCGAAAGAAAACTTGCCGGCGGTCCGGAATCGCTGCTGTTGCGCGATATTGCGGCATTCACTTACGATTAGCGCGCTTTTGCGATGCCGTGGCGGCCCGCGGGAGGTTGGCGACGTCTCCGAAACCAGCGACAGGCTAATCGGGCAGATCCTGGTCAGCGCGAATTCCTCGCTGACCCGGCGGGATGCGATGGTGTTTTTCGGGGTGACGGCGGCGGCCTCGCTGCTGTTGGCCGGGCTCCTCGCGGTCCGTGGCTTCTGGCCGGTCTTGCCGTTTGCGGGGCTGGAACTGTTCGCGCTGGGCCTTGCGCTCGGCCTGAGCATGAGACGCGGTCGGCACCGGGAGTTCGTCAGCATCTACCGGGATCGCATCGTCATCGAACGGGGTGTCGGTGCGATTGAGGAGCGGCTGGAACTGCCACGCCACTGGACGCGGGTCGAACTGGTGCGCGCGCCGCGGCGCGGGCACCCGAGCCGGCTGCTGCTGAGATGTCACGGCAAGAGCCAGGAGGTCGGCGCGGTGCTGACCGAGACGGAACGCGAAAGCCTGCGGCTGCGTCTTGCGGAGCTGATCGTCGGCAGGGAGCCGGGGATAGGCAACCGAAGCGCGGACCGCGACGAACGTTATTGAGTTGAGAGTGTCCTGATCCAGGGGAGCCCGGACTGATGTCCAAGACCACGACAAGGTGGATGGGTCGCATTGCGGCAGGCGCGGGGCTTTTCCTCGCTCTACAGGCGTCGGCATGGGCCGACTGGGCGGTGAACATGCCGCGCGGCGTGACGGCGATCAGCGGCGAGGTCTATGACCTGCACATGCTGATTTTCGGCGTCTGCGTCGCGATCGCGGTCGTCGTCTTCGGCGCCATGATCTGGTCCATCATCTACCACCGCAAATCGCGCAACGTCGAGCCGGCGAAGTTCTCGCACAGCACGAAGGTCGAGATCGTCTGGACCGTGATCCCCATCGCCATTCTAGTCGCGATGGCGGTGCCGGCGGCGGACACGCTGATCCGGATGGAGGACACGCGCAACAGCGACATGACCGTCAAGGTCACCGGTTACCAGTGGAAGTGGCATTACGAGTACCTCGACGAGGGCATCAACTTCTTCAGCAACCTGGCGCCGGAATCCAACCGCGCGCGGCAGGTCCGCTCCGGGATCAACGTGCACGAGGTCGAGAATTACCTGCTGGACGTCGATCGTCCGCTGGTCGTGCCGGTCGGCGCCAAGGTCCGCCTGCTGTTGACGGCCAACGATGTCATCCACTCGTGGTGGGTGCCCGCCTTCGGCGGCAAGAAGGACGCGATCCCCGGCTTCATCAACGAGTTCTGGTTCCAGGCCGAAGAACCCGGGATCTATCGCGGCCAATGCGCCGAGCTCTGCGGCCGCGACCACGGCTTCATGCCGGTCGTGGTCGAAGTGCTGCCCGCGGACGAGTTCACCGCATGGCTGGCCGAGCATTCTCCTCGGACTGAGGCGCGTCCCGCCGTCGCCGGGAACGTCTTGCCAGCCGCTCCCGCGCCGGCCCCCGCCGAAGCCTCCGTCGAAGGCACGACCGAGCCGTCAGCCACCGAGGCCTGGGACCTGGACGCCGCCACGGTGCAGGGCCGCGACGTGCACGTCCGCTATTGCGCCGCCTGCCACCAGGCCGACGGCCAGGGGCTTGCGGCCGCCGGGTTCCCCGCGCTCGCCGGGACAGCCGTCGGGCTGGAAGACCACATCAACACTGCCGTGAACGGCCGCAGCGGCACCGCGATGGCCGCCTTCGGCCTGCAGCTCAGCGACGAGGAGCTGGCCGCAGTCGTCACCTACCAACGCAATGCCTGGGGCAACGATACCGGCGATCTCGTAGAGCCCGCCGATATCGCTGCGACCCGCTGAGCCGTATTCGAGGAGATTGCCAGATGTCTACCGCCACCCACGCCGAGCACGGCGAGCACGGCCACCACCCCACCGGCCTCCTGCGCTGGCTGACCACCACGAATCACAAGGACATCGGCACGATGTACCTGGTGTTCAGCCTGGTGATGTTCTTCGTCGGCGGCGGCATGGCGCTCGTGATCCGCGCCGAACTGTTCCAGCCGGGGCTGCAGTTCGTCGACCCGGGGTTCTTCAACCAGATGACCACGATGCACGCGCTGATCATGATCTTCGGCGCGGTCATGCCGGCCTTCGTGGGCCTGGCGAACTGGATGATCCCGCTGCAGGTCGGCGCACCCGACATGGCGCTGCCGCGGCTGAACAACTGGAGCTTCTGGATCCTGCCGTTCGCGTTCTCGCTGCTCCTGCTCACGCTGTTCCTGCCCGGCGGCGCCGCCGCGTCCGGCTGGACCCTCTATCCGCCGCTGTCGCTGCAGACGGGTAATGCCTTCCCGTTCGTGATCTTCGCGATCCACCTGATGGGCCTGTCCTCGATCATGGGCGCCATCAACATCATCGTGACCATCATGAACATGCGCGCGCCCGGGATGACCCTCCTGAAGATGCCGCTGTTCACCTGGACCTGGCTGATCACCGCTTACCTGCTGATCCTCGTGATGCCGGTGCTGGCGGGCGCGGTCACGATGCTGCTCACCGACAAGTATTTCGGGACCTCGTTCTTCGCGGCCGGCGGCGGCGGCGACCCGGTGATGTTCCAGCACATCTTCTGGTTCTTCGGGCACCCCGAGGTCTACATCATGATCCTGCCGGCCTTCGGCATCATCTCGGAGATCATCCCGACTTTCGCCCGCAAGCCGCTGTTCGGCTACAGCGCGATGGTCTACGCCACGGCCAGCATCGCGTTCCTTTCGTTCATCGTGTGGGCGCACCACATGTTCACGGTCGGCATGCCACTCGCGGGCCAGCTGTTCTTCATGTTCAGCACCATGCTGATCGCGGTGCCCA
Organism: Gammaproteobacteria bacterium; assembly: GCA_047921395.1. Lineage (GTDB taxonomy): Bacteria > Pseudomonadota > Gammaproteobacteria > Steroidobacterales > XN24 > XN24. Next base: position 12,187 of record JBLRWH010000034.1, on the reverse strand, counting down.
CCGGCGTGAAGGTGTTCAACTGGGTCGCCACCATGTGGCGCGGCTCGATGACCTTCGAGACGCCGATGCTGTTCGCCCTCGCTTTCGTGTTCCTGTTCACGATCGGCGGATTCTCGGGCCTGATGCTCGCCATCGTGCCGGCGGACCTGCAGTACCACGACTCCTATTTCGTCGTGGCCCACTTCCACTACGTGCTGGTGCCCGGCGCCGTCTTCGCCATCATGGCGGGCGTCTACTACTGGCTGCCGAAATGGACCGGCCACATGTACGACGAGAGAATGGGCAAGATCCATTTCTGGCTGACGGCCATCTCGGTCAACCTGACGTTCTTCCCGATGCACTTCGTCGGCCTGGCCGGGATGCCGCGCCGGATCCCCGACTACGCGACGCAGTTCTCGGACTTCAACGCCATCGCTTCCGTCGGCGCCTTCGTGTTCGGCTTCTCGCAGCTGATGTTCGCCTGGAACATCTACCGCTGCGCCAAGGGCGGCAAGCAGGCCACGGCCGGCGTCTGGGAAGGCTCGCACGGCCTCGAGTGGACGGTGCCCTCGCCGGCGCCGCTGCACACCTTCGACACGCCGCCGGTCATCAAGTAACGGGCCGCCGAGTTGACGGACAGATCGCCAGAGCAGCGGGCGCGTCGCGCCAAGGTCATCCGCAACGCCGTGATCCTCGCGGTGACGGCGCTGGCCATCTACGCGGTGTTCATCATGCTGGTCGCTGAACGCGGCCCGGGGGCGTCATGAGCGACCGGGGCGCGCGGATGATGGTGCTGAAGCTGGTCGCCCTGACGGTCGCCATGTTCGGCTTCGGTTTCCTGCTCGTGCCGATCTACGATGTGTTCTGCGACATCACCGGCCTCGGGGGTCGCACGAGCAACGAGGCGGCCGTGAACGTGGCAGTTGTGCCGGATGAGACGCGCAGCGTCCGGGTCGAGTTCGTGGCCTCGGTGAACACCGACGGCCCGTGGGAGTTCCGGCCGGAGGTCAGCAGCATGGTCGTGCACCCGGGGCAGATGGTCACGACCACCTTCTGGGCCCGGAATCTCAGGGACCTCGACGTGGTCGGCCACGCGGTGCCGAGCGTGGCGCCTGGCACGGCGGCGCGTTATTTCAACAAGACCGAGTGCTTCTGCTTCACGGAGCAGCATTTTGGCCCGAGCGAAGGTCGCGACATGCCGGTGATTTTCATCATCGACCCCGACCTGCCGGCACATGTCGACACCGTGACGCTTTCGTATACCTTCTTCGACCGGGCCGGCCTGGCCGCGGTGAAGTGATTTCGCACGGCACACCGGAATAAAGAAAACAGCGGGGAATTCCGATGGATCAGTCTGAACGCTACTACGTGCCCCACGGCAGCTACTGGCCAATCGTGGGCGCGGTGGGCCTGTTCTTCATGATGCTCGGCCTGTCGGCCTGGCTGAACGGCATCGGCCTCATGGGCTGGGTGGCCTGGGCCGGCGTAGTGATCGTGCTGGTGATGGTCTGCGGCTGGTTCGCCACCGTCATCAACGAAAGCGAGGGCGGGCTCTACAACGCGCAGGTGGACCGTTCGTTCAGGATGGGCATGACCTGGTTCATCATTTCCGAGGTCATGTTCTTCGCGGCCTTCTTCGGCGCGCTGTTCTATGCCCGGCAGATGGCGATCCCGTGGCTCGGGGGCGAGGGCAACAACTTTTTCACCCACCTGCTGCTCTATCCCGGCTACGAGGCGGTCTGGCCGACGGGCGGACCGAAGGCCTGGGGCGGCGATTTCGAGATCATGGGCGCCGGCGGGCTGCCAGCCATCAACACCGCGATCCTGCTGACCAGCGGCCTGACGATCACGATCGCCCACCACGCGATCAAGGACGGCAACCGCAAGGTGACGGCCTGGGGGCTGTTCGCGACCATCGTGCTCGGCCTGCTGTTCCTCAGCCTGCAGGCCTACGAGTACGTGCACGCCTACCAGGACCTGAACCTGCGCCTGACCTCGGGCATCTACGGCAGCACCTTCTTCATGCTGACCGGCTTCCACGGCATGCACGTCACGCTCGGCGCGATCATGCTGATCGTGATCTGGGTGCGGGTGCTGAAAGGGCACTTCACGCCGAGGCAGCATTTCGGCTTCGAGGGCGTGGCCTGGTACTGGCACTTCGTGGACGTCGTCTGGCTGGGCCTGTATATCTTCGTCTACTGGCTCTAGGGTCCGCGCGACCGGGCTCCGCGGGTGCGTCCTTGCCCGCGCACCCACCTGGACGCCGGCTCAGAGGCTGCCGGGCTCGACCCAGCCCAGGGCATAGGCCAGCAGCAACAGGACGAACAGCGCGATCGACAGGCCGATGCGCCAGGTCAGCGCCTTGACCAGCCGACGGGAGTCGTGGTCGTCCTTGAACAGGTAGACGAGCCCCGACGCGAGGCTCGCCAGGATCGCGCCGAACGCGACCAGGATCAGGAGCTTGATGGCACTCATGCGGTACTCCGGAAAAGGTGGCCAGTATAACTGTCGAAACGCGCGCTGCCGCACCGCGGGGGCCTGACGTGGCCGCCTCGTCCCCGCGCCGTTTCCGGCCGGGGATTCCGGCCACGCTCTTCACCGCGTTCTTCCTGCCGTTGCTGCTGGCGCTCGGCGCCTGGCAGCTCGATCGGGGGGCGGACAAGCAGGCGTTGTTCGATGACTTCGCGGTGGGCGGCGCCGCGGTTGCGCTGGACGGCGAATCCCGCGGCCTGGAGGCGTTGCGGCGCTACGCGCCGGTGCGCGCCACCGGCCGTTACCTCGCCGAGCGGCAGTTCCTGCTCGACAACATGGTAGAGGGCGGCACGGCGGGCTACCGGGTGTTGACGCCGCTGCTGCTCGGCGAGGGCCGCGCGGTCCTCGTGGACCGGGGCTGGGTGCCGCGCGACTTTGCGGCGGCCGGGCCGCCGCCGGTCGACGTGGGCGGGACGGTGCGCACGGTGACGGGGAAGCTGGGCAGCCTGCCGCGGCCCGGCATCGCGCTGGACACAGAGATCGCGCCGGGCTGGCCGAAAGTGGTCCAATTTCCGTCGCTGGACGAACTCTCGACCCTGTCGGGCCTCGAACTGGTGCCGGGGCTGTTGCTGCTGGATGCCGCCGAACCGGACGGCTACCGGCGCGACTGGCGGCCCTCGGACTTCGGACCGGAGCGCCATCTGGGCTATGCAGTGCAGTGGTTCGCCCTCGCGGGAACCCTGGTGATCCTTTACCTCGCCTGGTCGTTCAGGAAACCGGATTGAACATGTCGGACAAGCCCCGCTCAAAGCCGCGCAACCTCCAGGCCTGGGGATTGTTCCTGCTTTTTTTCGGCCCGCTCGCGGTCGCGATATTCCTCTACTACGACACTGACTGGCGGCCCGGAGAAACAAACAATCACGGCGAGCTCATCGTCCCGCCCGTGCCGTTGCCGGTCGCGAACCTCACCATGCCGGCGGGCGGCCGCACGGACGCGGAATTCCTGCGTCACCACTGGTCGCTGGTCTACCTCGCCAGGGCGGAGTGCGACGACGCTTGCCGGGTCGCGCTCTACAACGGCCGCCAGATGCGCCTCGCGCTGGGCCGACTGATGGACCGGGTGCAGCGCGTCTACCTGTACGTCGGCGACCCGCCGGAGCAGGCGTTCCTGGCGGACGAGCACCCGGATCTGCTGGTGGCGAGCATTGCCGGGCCGGAGGGCCGAGCGCTGCTGGACGCCCTGACCGGCCAGCCGGAGGGCTACTGGCTGGTCGACCCGCTCGGCAACGCGATGATGCGCTATCCGCCGGACGAGCCGCCGCGGAGCATGCTCGAAGACCTCAAGCGCCTGTTGCGGCTGTCGAGAATCGGCTGATGCCAGCGCTCGCCGGGATCGACTCCGTCGGCGCGATCCTCCACAATTCGGCTCCTGCGGTCGCCGCTGTCCGGCGCCGCGCCGCGATCCCGGTCGCGGTGATCCTGCAACTCGACAAGGTGGCGTGGCGTGCAAACTGAGGCGCGAAAACTCCCGGCGGCGGCCCTGGCCGCGCGACTCGGCGACTATCTCGAGCTCTGCAAGCCGAAGGTGGTCAGCCTGATCGTCTTCACGGCGGTCGTCGGCATGTTCCTGGCCGTGCCGGGGCTGGTGCCGCTCGACCGGCTGCTGTTCGGCACGCTCGGCATCGGCTTGGCTGCGTCCTCGGCCGCCGCGATCAACCACGTGCTCGACGCGCGTATCGACGCCGTCATGCGCCGGACGCGACGCCGTCCGCTCCCGACCGGCCATCTCACCGAGCTCGAGGCCATGTCCTTCGCCATCCTGCTCGGCGTGATCTCGATGCTGGTGCTCTGGAACCTCGTCAACCCGCTCACCGCGGTGCTGACCTTCTTCAGCCTGATCGGTTACGCGGTCGTCTACACCGTATTCCTGAAGCGCGCCACGCCGCAGAACATCGTCATCGGCGGCGCCGCGGGCGCCGCACCCCCGGTGCTGGGCTGGATCGCGGTCACCGGCGAGGTGCACGCGCACGCGCTGCTGCTGTTCCTGATCATCTTCACCTGGACGCCGCCGCATTTCTGGGCGCTCGCGATCGCGCGCCGGGACGAGTACGCCAAGGTCAACATCCCGATGATGCCAGTGACCCACGGCGTGGAATTCACGCGTCTGCAGATCCTGCTCTACACCATCCTGCTGTTCATCGTCGGCCTGCTGCCGTGGCTGACGGGCATGAGCGGCTGGCTGTACCTGCTCGGCGCGGTGGGCTTCGGCGGAGGCTTCCTGTATTACGCCATCGCGATGATGCGCTCCGACCGGCCCGAGCTGCCGATGAAGACGTTCGCCTACTCGATCACCTACCTGATGGGCATTTTCTCGTTCCTGCTGGCGGATCATTACGTGCCGCTGGTCCTGGGCTGAAGGCATGTTCAAGCGGTACCTGCCGCTGTTGTTCGTGCTCTTCGTGGTGCTCGCGACGGTGGTGGCGTTTCTCCTGTTCCGCGACGCCGGTGCGCCTGATGCGCCGGCGCCCGTGAGCCGGGATGGCGCGACGCCATCCGATGGCGTGCCCGAGTTCAAGGTCGAATCGGAAGAGGAATTCCAGCGCGCGCTCGAGGCGCTGGGGACCAGCACCGAAGAGATCGAGGCCTGGGCGCGCAGCCACGGTTTCCCGCCGGCGACCTACACGAGCGCCCCCGGCACACCCCTCGGGCAGAATTACCGCGCCATGCGGGAGCCGGAGCTGCGGGAACTGGCCGAGGGCGGCGATCCCTGGGCGATGCAGTTTCTCGCGGCGCATCTCTCGCCCGAGAAGCCGCTGGAGGCGGTCGACTGGTACCGCAAGGCCGTCGTCAATGGCTCCGCCTACGCCGCGATCCAGCTCAGCTCGCTGTATCGCGAGGTGGCCCGCCGGGTCGAGATCGACCAGGACAACCGGGAAGCATTCATCGAGATCGCGCGGCGTGAGGAACCGCTGGCCGACGCCTCGCTGGCCTGGCTGCTGATCGCCGAGCACGAGGCCGGGGTCCCACCGGGTTCGATCGCCGCGACGCTGACCAGCTTCAAGGCGCCCGACGACAGCATAACGCGCGCCTGCGAGCGTGCCGCGACCCTGCTTGCCGGAATCCAGGCGGAACGCGAAGCCAAAGGCGTCAGTGTCCCGGTCCGGAAGCCGCCGCTGGCGATCGAGCTGCCGGCCGAGGAAACCCTCGGCTATTGCCCACCCGAAATCTTCCCGCGCGCCGACTTCGCCGGCTGCGAGACGGTTCGCCTGGTCGGCGACATCGGTGCCATCACCGGACATCGCTGCCGATAGCGGGTGCGGGCCGTCATGGGCTCGCTGAGTGAAGTTGAAATTTTTGAACGAAGCGGGCCCGTAACGGCCCGCGCCCCGGCGTGCGCTGCCCGCGATCAAAGCCGGGCAAGTACAATGACGGCATGGATATCACCCCGATCCTGGATCCGCTGAACGACGCGCAGCGCGAGGCCGTCACGGCCCCGTCCGACGCGCCGGTGCTGGTGCTCGCCGGCGCCGGCAGCGGCAAGACGCGCGTGCTCGTCCACCGGATCGCGTGGCTGGTCCAGGTCGAGGGCGTCTCGCCCTGGGGCGTGCTGGCCGTGACCTTTACCAACAAGGCCGCCGGGGAGATGCGGGGCCGGATCGAGGAGCTGCTCGGCATGCCGGCCGGCAATCTCTGGGTCGGCACTTTCCACGGCCTCGCGCACCGCCTGCTGCGTCTACATTGGCGCGAGGCGAAGCTGCCGCAGACCTTCACGGTGCTGGATTCCGAGGACCAGTTGCGCCTGATCCGCCGCCTGCTGAAGGCGATGGAGCTGGACGAGAACCGCTACGTGCCCCGCGAGGTGCAGTGGTTCATCAACGCGCGCAAGGACGAGGGCCTGCGCGCGGCGCATCTCGACGCCGGCGACGATCCGAACCGGCGCATGTTCATCCGCATCTACGAGGCCTACCAGGCCCAGTGCGAGCAGAGCGGCCTGGTGGATTTCGCGGAGCTGCTGCTGCGCGCGTTCGAGCTGTGGCGCGACAATCCCGAGCTGCTCGACCATTACCAGCGGCGGTTTCGCCACCTGCTGGTGGACGAGTTCCAGGACACCAACGCGATCCAGTACGCCTGGCTGAGGCTCCTCGCCGGGACCGCGGGCAAGCCGTTCATCGTCGGCGACGACGACCAGAGCATCTACGGCTGGCGCGGCGCGCGCGTCGAGCACCTGCGCCGCTTCCAGAAGGACTTCCCGGGCACGCGCCTCGTGCGGCTCGAGCAGAACTACCGCTCTACCGGCAACATCCTCAATGCCGCCAATGCCCTCATCGCGCACAACAGCGAACGCCTGGGCAAGAAGCTCTGGACGGAGGGCCATGCGGGGGAGCCGATCCGCCTGTATGCCGCCTACAACGAGCGCGACGAGGCCGAGTTCGTGGTGGGCCGGATCCGGGCCCTGGTCAACGAGGGCGCGGCCAACAGCGAGGTGGCGGTGCTGTATCGCTCCAACGCCCAATCACGCGTGTTTGAAGAGGCGCTGATCCAGTCCCGCATCCCCTATCGCGTCTACGGCGGGCTGCGGTTCTTCGAGCGTGCCGAGATCAAGGATGCGCTCGCCTACCTGCGGCTGATTGCGAATCGCGACGACGACTCGTCGTTCGAGCGGGTGGTCAACCTGCCGACCCGCGGCATCGGCACGCGCACGCTTGAGGTGCTGCGCGACTACGCGCGCGCCAACGCCACCTCGATGTGGCGCGCGGCGGGTGCGCTGATCGCCGACGGGCTGAGCGCGCGCGCCGGCCAGGCGCTGCATGCCTTCCTGGCGCTGATCGAGGCGCTCGACCGGGACACGACGACCCTGGAGCTGCACGAGCAGGTCGACCACGTCATCCAGGCCAGCGGCCTGATCGCTCACCATGCGAAAGAAAAAGGCGAACGCGGCGAGGCGCGGGTCGAGAACCTCGAGGAACTGGTCAGCGCCGCGCGCGGCTTCGATCCCGAGCCGGACTCGGAGATGCGCCTGCTCGACGAGTTCCTGGCGCACGCCGCGCTCGAGGCCGGCGAGGGCCAGGGCGGCGCCTGGGAGGATTGCGTGCAGCTGATGACGCTGCACTCCGCCAAGGGGCTGGAGTTCCCGGTCGTGTTCCTGGCGGGCCTGGAAGACGGGCTGTTCCCGCACAAGCGCAGCCTGCTCGATGCCGACGGACTCGAGGAAGAGCGGCGCCTCGCCTACGTCGGCACGACCCGCGCGATGCGCGAGCTGTACCTCAGTTACGCGGAGCAGCGCCGCCTGCACGGCGTCGACAACTACTGCATTCCCTCGCGCTTTATCGGCGAGCTGCCGCCCGAGCTGGTCGAGGAGATCCGTCCCGCGGCCCGGGTGTCGCGCCCCGCGGCGGCCCCCAGCGGGCGGTTTCGCGACGAGGCGCCCGACGGCATCCGGCTCGGCCAGCGCGTGCGCCACAGCCAGTTCGGCGAGGGCGTCGTGCTGAACCACGAGGGCCACGGCAGCCATGCGCGCGTGCAGGTCAACTTCGAGCGCGCCGGCGCCAAGTGGCTGGTGCTGGCCTATGCCCGCCTCGAAGTGATGTAACATCGGCACCGCTGCCCAGGCAGGGAAACAAACAAGATGAAGATCCTCATCCTCGGCGCGGGCACGGTCGGCTCCACCGCGGCGGAATCACTTTCCGAGGAAAACGAGATCACCGTGGTGGACCTCAACGGCCGCCATCTCCGTGAGCTCCAGGACCGCCTCGACATCCGCACCGTCGAGGGTCATGCGTCTCACCCGCGCGTGCTGGAAAAGGCCGGCGCCGCGGACGCCGATATCCTCGTTGCCCTCACGGACAGCGATGAGGTCAACATGGTCGCCTGCCAGATCGCGTACAGCCTCTACCGCACACCGGTGCGGATCGCCCGCATCCGGGCCACGGAGTACACCTCGCGGCAGGAGCTGTTCAGCACCAAGACGGTCCCCGTCGATACCATCATCAGCCCCGAGCAGCTGGTCACCGAACATATCGAGCAGCTGATCCACTACCCCGGCGCGCACCAGGTGCTGGACTTCGCCGACGGCCGCGTCCGCCTCGTCGCCGTCATGGCGAGAACCGGCGGGCCGCTGATCGGCCAGGAACTGCGCGAGCTCCGGCGGCACATACCGCACACCGACGCGCGCGTCGCCGCGATCTACCGGCGCAGCGCGATCCCGCCGACGGGCAACCAGGAACCCGTGTACGAGACGATCCTTCCCGAGGGCAACACGGTCATCCGGCCGAACGACCTCGTGTTCTTCCTCGCGGCGCGCAAGGACATCCGCGTGATGATGAGCGAGTTGCTGAAGCTGGAGCACCCGGCGCGCAGCATCATCATCGCCGGCGGCGGCCACATCGGCTTCGAGCTCGCGCGCCGGCTGGAGAACACGAACCGGGTCAAGGTCATCGAGCGCGACCACGAGCGGGCGCTCTATATCTCCGAGCGCCTGAAGCATGCGGTCGTCCTGACCGGCGACGCCGTCGACGAGGACCTGCTGCTGGAGGAGAACATCGACAAGGTCGACGTGTTCTGCGCGCTGACCAGCGCCGAAGAGGCGAACATCCTGTCGTCTTTTCTCGCCAAGCGCATGGGCGCGTCGCGCGTGATCGCGCTGATCAACCGGCCCTCGTACGCGAAGCTGGTCGAGGACCAGTACGTCGACATCGCGGTCTCCCCCCAGGAGATCACGCTGAGCGCACTGCTCGCCAAGGTGCGCGGCATGCGCCTCGACGTCGGCCAGGTGCACGCCCTGCGCAGCGGCGCGGCCGAGGCCATCGAGGCGGTCGCGCACGGCGACGGCAAAACCTCCCGCGTGGTGGGCAAGACCGTCGAAAAAGTGCCGCTGCCGCCGGGCGCGACCATCGGCGCGATCGTCCGCGGAGACGAAGTGCTCATGGCGCACCACGACACCGAGATCCGCAGCGAGGACCACGTCATCCTGTTCCTCACCGACCGCAGCCAGATTCCCGCCGTGGAAAAGCTGTTCCAGGTGAGCGTGACCTACACCTGATGGCGACGGACACGCGGTGAACGGTCTCGTCGTCCTGCGGATCATCGGCCTGCTGCTGGCGTTGTTCAGTCTTACGATGCTGCCGCCCGTGTTCATCTCCTGGCTCTACGCCGACGGCGCCTGGCGGGCGTTCGTGTATGCCTTCTTCATCATCCTCGCCGCCGGGCTGGCCTTGTTCCTGCCGCTGCGCCACCACCGCGCGGAGCTGCGCATCCGGGATGGCTTCCTGGTCGTCGCGGGGTTCTGGGTCGTACTGGGTTTTGCCGGCGCGGTGCCGCTCCTGCTGGTCGAGATCCCGATCATGAGCGTCACCGACGCCGTGTTCGAGGCGGTGTCCGGCTTCACCACCACGGGCGCCACGGTGCTGGTGGGCCTCGACACGCTGCCCCACTCGGTGCTGTGGTACCGGCAGCAGAGCCACTGGTTCGGGGGCATGGGCATCATCGTGCTGGCCGTGGCCATCCTGCCCGTGCTCGGCGTCGGCGGCATGCAGCTGTACCGGGCCGAGACGCCCGGGCCGATGAAGGACACCAAGCTGACGCCGCGCATCACCGAGACGGCCAAGGCGTTGTGGATCACCTATGTCGGGCTCACGGCCATCTGCGCGGTGTCCTACCGGCTCGCCGGAATGAACTGGTTCGATGCGATCGGGCACGCCTTCAGCACGATCGCCACGGCAGGGTTCTCGACCCACGACGCGAGCTTCGGACATTTCAATAGTGTGCTGCTGGAGTGGCTGGGCGCGCTGTTCATGTTCCTCGGCGCCACCAGCTTCGCGCTGCATTACTACGCGATGCGGCGGCTGATCCCCGACATCCATATGCAGGTGCGTGGCGGCCTGCCACGCTTCTCCTGGCCGCACCGGCGCAAGGTGTCGGTGCTCGACTCGATCAACGGCTACCTGCAGGACCCCGAGTTCCGGGCCTTCATGGTCATCCAGGCGGGCCTGATCACCCTCATCGCGGGCTATCTCGCCATGAAGGGCCACCACACCCCAGGGGAGTCGGTCACCAAGGCGGTATTCCAGTCGGTCTCGGCCGGCACCACCACGGGCTTCAGCTCGGCAGATTTCTCCGGTTGGCCCGGCGCTTTGCCCGTCCTGCTGATCCTCGCGAGCTTCATCGGCGGCTGCGCCGGTTCGACCTCGGGCGGCATGAAGGTGCTGCGCTGGCTGCTGATCGTGAAACAGGGCTGGCGCGAGCTGGCGCGCCTGCTGCATCCGAACGCCGTCATCCCGGTGCGGCTCGGCGAGCGCGGCGTCCCGACGCGCGTTGCCGAGGCGGTGTGGGGATTCTTCTCCGTCTACGTCGTGGTGTTCTGCATCATGATGGCCGCGATGATGTTCATCGGGCTGGACCAGATCACCGCTTTTTCCGCCGTGGCCGCCACGCTGAACAACCTCGGCCCGGGGCTGGGCGAGGTCAGCGCCACCTTCGGGACAGTCCCGGATGGTGCCAAGTGGGTCGGCATTCTCGGCATGATCCTCGGGCGCCTGGAGATCTTCACCCTGCTGGTGCTGCTGACCCCGGAATTCTGGCGACGCTGATGCGTGCGGCCCTGGAAAAGCTGCTCGCCGGCGGCCGGGACGACGCCCTGCTGAGGTTCTCGCTCGGCGGCGCCTGCCTCAAGGCGGGTGATGCGGAGGCCGCCGCCCTGCACCTGGCACGGGCGGTTGAGCACGACGCGGGCTACTCTGCCGCCTGGAAACTGCTCGGCCGGGCGCTGGCAGACTCTGGCAAGCCGGAAGAGGCTGCGTTGGCCTGGACCCGGGGCATCGAGACGGCCGAGGCCAAAGGCGACGTCCAGGCTGCGAAGGAAATGCGGGTCTTTTTGAAACGCCTGCCGAGGCAGGACGGGGGAGCACGCTGATGGCGCAGAGCACGGGCGCCGACCCCGGCGGGGAACTGCATCACGAGGAGCTGGTCGGCGCGATTCGCGACGCCACGGCCTCCGGCGATTCGGCGGCGCTGCGCCTGCTGGTCGACGACGAGCATCCCGCCGATGTCGCCGCGGCGCTGGAGGAATTCGAGCCGCACCACGTGTGGGCGATCCTCGACCTGTTGCCACTCGAGGAACAGGCGGACATCTTCGGCTACCTGGACCGCGACTTCCAGGTGGAGCTGGCGCAGACCGCGCCGCGCGCGAAGCTGGCCCGGATCGTCACGGAGATGAACTCGGACGAGCGGGCCGACCTGTTCAACGAGCTCTCCGAAGAGCAGCAGGACGCGCTGCTGCCGGCGCTGGCGCAGGCGGAGCGGGAGGACATTCGCCGCCTTGCCGGCTACGAGGAGGACACGGCGGGGTCGATCATGACCTCGGACTATGCCCTGCTGAACGAGACCCTGACCGCCGCGCAGGCCATCGAGAAACTGCGCCACGAGGCGCCGGACAAGGAAACCATTTACCGCGCCTACGTCACTGATCCAGATCGCCGCCTCGTCGGCGCGGTGCGCCTGCAGGACCTGATCCTCGCGGCGCCGAGAATACTGGTACGGGACCTGATGGAAGAGGACCCGGTCTCGGTCACCGTCGACGAGGACCAGGAGGAGGTCGCCCGGAAGATCTCGCGCTACGACGTGCTCGCACTCCCTGTCGTCGATACCGAGCACCGCATCGTCGGCATCGTCACGCACGACGATGCTATGGACGTCATCCAGGAGGAGGCCACGGAGGACTTCCACAAGGTCGGCACGGTCG
>JBLRWH010000033.1:25845-27367 GCA_047921395.1 Gammaproteobacteria bacterium | reverse complement strand
GCGGGGGCGACGGGGGCAGCACCGGCGGGCTGGTGAGCATCGGCGGCGCCGGCGGCGGCGGCGGCGATGGCGGCAGCGTCAACGTGGACAACCAGGGCGCCATCGACACCGGCGGCGCCTGGGCCGAGGCGATCTTCGCCCAGAGCATCGGCGGCGGCGGCGGCAGCGGCGGCTCCGCCGTCGGCTGGTTCTCCATCGGCGGCTCCGGCGGCGCGGGTGGGCAATCCTCGCCCGTCACGGTGCACAACCTGGGCGCGCTGACGACCGTCGGCGCGGACTCCGTGGGCATCTTCGCGCAAAGCGTGGGCGGCGGCGGCGGCAGCGGCGGCAACAGCGTCGCGGCCGGCGCGTTCGTCAGCCTGGCGATCGGCGGCACGGGCGGCGAGGGCGGCCCGGGCAGCTCGGTCGAGGTGACCACGAACGAGGGCGCCATCTCGACGACCGGCGATCGCTCGCGCGGCATCGATGCGCAGAGCGTGGGCGGCGGCGGCGGGCGCGGCGGCTTCGCCATTTCCGGGTCTGTCGGCCTCGGTGGTTCGGTCGCGATCGGCGTCGGCGGCAACGGCAGTGGCGGCGGCGATGCGGACACCGTCACGGTGACCAGCGGCAGCGACATCACGACGCGCGGCGCCGACGCCCAGGGCATTTTCGCGCAGAGCATCGGCGGCGGCGGCGGCAGCGGCGGCTTCAGCATCAGCGGCGCCGCGAGCGACGGCATCGGCGTGGCGCTGGCCTTCGGCGGCCAGGGCGGCACCGGCGGCGCGAGCGACCGCGTCGAGGTGACGAGCAGCGGCGAGATCGCCACCGGGGGCCTGCGCTCGGTCGGCCTGTTCGCGCAGAGCATCGGCGGCGGCGGCGGCAGCGGTGGCTTCACGATCGCCGCGGGCGGCGGCGGGCTCGGCGCGTTCAGCCTGGGCATCGGCGGCGACGGCGGCGGCGGCGGGAACGCGGCGACGGTCGAGGTCGCCAGCGCCGGCGCGATCACGACCCTGGGCGACGAGGCGCACGGCCTGCAGGCGCAGAGCGTGGGTGGCGGCGGCGGCAGCGGCGGCTTCACCATCACGGGTGCGGGCGCGGGCGTCGGTGCAGCCGCCATCAGCATCGGCGGCGCGGGCGCCGGCGGCGGCGACGGCGACGCCGTCGAAGTCACCAGCAGCGGCGAGATCTCGACCTTGGGTGCGGGCGCCATCGGCCTGTTCGCGCAGAGCGTGGGCGGCGGCGGTGGCTCGGGCGGCTTCAGCATCGCCGGGGCGGGCGCCGGGACCGGCGCGGGGACCTTCAGCCTCGGCGGCGCGGGCGGAGACGGCGGCGATGGCCACGAGGTCTGGGTGCAGAGCGCCAGCGATATCTTCACGCTCGGCAAGGAATCGCACGCGCTGTTTGCGCAGAGCGTGGGCGGCGGTGGCGGCAACGGCGGCTTCACGATCGCCGGGTCTGGCGCCGGGACGGGCGCGGGCACCCTCAGCCTGGGCGGCAGCGGCGGCGGCGGCGGCGACAGCAAGCGGGTCGACGTCACCAGCAG
>JBLRWH010000033.1:0-25745 GCA_047921395.1 Gammaproteobacteria bacterium | reverse complement strand
TGGGCGGCAGCGGCGGCGGCGGCGGCGACAGCAAGCGGGTCGACGTCACCAGCAGCGGCACGCTGCTCACCCGCGGCGCCGGCGCAGTCGGCCTGTTCGCGCAGAGCGTGGGCGGCGGTGGCGGCACGGGCGGCTTCAGCATCGCCGGCGCGGGCGCCGGCACCGGCGCGGGGACGTTCAGCCTCGGCGGCGCGGGCGGAGACGGCGGCGATGGCCACGAGGTCTGGGTGCAGAGCGCCAGCGACATTCATACCCTCGGCTTCGAGTCCCACGCGCTGTTCGCGCAGAGCGTGGGTGGTGGCGGCGGCGCGGGCGGCTTCAGCATCGCCGGCGCGTATGGCGGCAAGGGCGCCGGTTCGTTCAGCCTGGGCGGCAGCGGCGGCGACGGCGGCGACGCGCAGCGCGTCGACGTGACCAGCAGCGGCACCCTGGTGACCGAGGGCGAGGACGCCATCGGCCTGTTCGCGCAGAGCGTGGGCGGCGGCGGCGGGAAGGGTGGTTTCAGCATCAGCGGCGCGATCGGCGGCGGCGGCGAGGCGGTCACCGCATCGCTGGCCATCGGCGGCTCCGGCGGCCTGGGCGGCGCGGCGGGCGAAGTGGAGGTGCACAACACGGGCGACCTGTGGATGCAGGGGGACGGCGCCAGCGGCATCGTGGGGCAGAGCATCGGCGGCGGCGGCGGCCAGGGCGGCTTCAGCATCGCCGCGGTCGTGTTCGGCAAGTACAACGCCAGCGTCAGCGTCGGCGGCAGCGGCGGCGACGGCGGCGCCGGGCAGTCGGTGCGGATCGACAACCTCGGCGACATCCGGACCGAGGGCCAGGGCGCGCACGGCATCCGCGCGGAAAGCACCAGCGACGGCGGCGGCGACGGCGGGTTCGCGCTGTCCGGTTCGCTGGGCGGCAGCGAGGCCAAGAACCTCTCCGTCGCGGTCGGCGGCAGCGGCGGCAAAGGCGGCGCGGCGGGCACGGTCGAGGTGGACAGCGACGGCATGATCGCCACCTCGGGCGACGGCTCGCACGGCATCGTGGCCACCAGCATCGGCGGCGGCGGCGGCACCGGCGGCTCCGCGGTCAGCGTCGGCTTCGGCGTGACCGGCGAGAAGGGCTGGAACGTCAACGCCAGCATCGCGGTGGGTGGCACGGGCGGCGACGGGGGCATCGGCGGCGACGTGCGCGTTGGCAGCCTCGAGGCCCCGGTGCGAGGCCTGCTGCAGACCGCCGGCGAGGATGCGCACGGCATCTTCGCGCAGAGCATCGGCGGCGGCGGCGGCACGGGCGGCTCCAGCACGGCGATCAACATCGACGTGGACCGCCCGAAGAGCAAGAGCAAGACCGAGGGCAACAGCCTGAACGCCAGCCTCTCGCTCGGCGGCGGCGGCGGCACCGGTAACAGCGCCGGCGTGGTCGAGATCGAGACCGCGAGCGACATCGCGACCTACGGGGCGCAATCCCACGCGATCTTCGCGCAGAGCATCGGCGGCGGCGGCGGCAACGGCGGGCGCGCGAGCGCGATCAGCCTGTCGACCGGCGACCTGGTGCCCTGGGCCGACATGCAGGGCGACAACTGGGGCCTCGACGTCTCGGTCGGCGGCTCAGGCGGCGAGGCCAACACTGGCGGCCGGGTCACCGTGGTCAACCACGGCAACCTGTACACCGAGGGCGCGCTGGCGCGCGGCATCTTCGCGCAGAGCATCGGCGGCGGCGGCGGCAGCGGCGCCCAGGGCATCGTGGGCACGGGCGTGGACTGGCTGGATGACGCGCTGGACTTCCTGTCCCCGGCGCAGATGGCCTTCGCGCTCAGGGACGCCATCAAGAACGACGATCCGTTGTCGTTGCTGCCGAAGAGCGGCTCGGTATCGGTGGGCGGCAACGGCGGCGACAGCGGCCACGCGGACGCGGTGCGCGTCGAGAACTTCGGCGACATCGCCACGCTGGGCATGTCGTCGCACGCCATCTTCGCGCAGAGCATCGGCGGCGGCGGCGGCGAGGCGCAGCTCTACGCGCGCGGCCTCGGCGAGGGCGCCGAGGCGACGGCCGGCGCACTCGGCCAGTTCGCGCTCGGTGGCGCGGGCGGCGCGGCCGGGGACGGCGCCAGCGTCGAGATCCTGCACGCCGGGCGCATCGTGACCGAGGGCCAGGCGGCCAGCGGCATCTTCGCGCAGAGCATCGGCGGCGGCGGCGGCCAGGCCGGCAGCATCAGCGGCGGCTTCTCCGCATTTGATCCCTGGAACATCGGCCTCGGGGTGGCCTTCGGCCGTGACGGCGGCAGCGCCGGCGACGGCGGGCGCGTCAGCGTGACCAGCTCGGGCGAGATCGTCACGCACGGCGAGGCCGCGGTGGCGGTGTTCGCGCAGAGCATCGGCGGCGGCGGCGGGATCATCGGCGACGTCGATGGCATCGCCTTCGCGGGGAGCGTCGGCGGCTACGGCGCGGGCGGTGACGTCTCGGTCGAGCACGATGGCGTGATCGTCACCCACGGCGACGCGGCGCACGGCATCTTCGCGCAGAGCGTCGGCGGCGCGGACGACGGCGACTACGAGGGGCGGGGCGGCACGGTGGACGTGACCGTCGGCGGCCACATCGAGGCGGGCGGCGCGAACGCCAGCGCCATCCTCGCGCAGAGCCTCGGCGGCGGCGCGGGCGGCAACGGCAACATCAGCGTGCACATCGCGGGCGGCACCGTCCGCGGCGGCAGCGGGCAGGGGACGGGGGTGCGCCTGCTCGACGGCGCCGACAACCTCGTCATGAACCAGGGCGCCATCTCCGCCCTGAGCGGCCTGGCCATCGCGGCCGGCGGCGGCGACGACCGGGTGGAGAATCACGGCCTGCTGTCCGGCTCCGTGGCCCTCGGCGCCGGGGCCAACAGCCTGACGAATCACGCCGGCGCGACCATCGACTCGGGCGCGACCCTCGATCTCGGCGCGGGCAACACGCTCACGAATGCCGGGCGGCTCTCGCCCGGGGGCGATGGCGTGGTGGGGAAGACGACGATCATCGGCGACCTGGTGCAGACCGGGCAGGGCCGGCTCGCGGTGGACATCGATACCCGCAGCAGCACGGCCGATCGGCTCGAAGTTACCGGCGAGGCGAGCCTGGGGGGCGAGCTCAAGGTGCGCATGCTGGATGTCGGCAAGGTCATGCCGGGCAGTCACACGCTCTCACTGGTCGGCGTCGGCGCGGGCGTGCTCGACGCGGGGCTGATGCTGGATGCGCCGCAACTGGCGGTGGTCCGCTACGACCTGGCGTTCGACGACGAGGCCGGGCTGTTGCTCAACTACGTGGTCGACTTCTCACCGCCGGAAGGCCTTGGCCGCAACCAGGGGGCGCTGGGCGATTACATCAACGCGGTGCAGCTGGCCGGCGGCTCGGAGTCGTTCGCGCCGCTCACGGCGCGGCTGATGAGCCTGCCCGACCGGGCGGCGCTCGGCGCCGTGTACGACCAGCTCAGCCCGGCGACGCACCTCGGCGGCGGTCAGGCCTCGCTGGTCTCGAACCTGCAGTTCTCCAACGCCATGCTCAGTTGCCGTCAGCCCACCGGCGAGTATCGCTTCACGGCCGAGGACAACTGCGGCTGGCTGCGCCTCTCCGGGCAGGCGCTGGACCAGGACCCGCGCGGCGATCTGCCGGGCTTCGAGGAGCGGGTCATCGGCGTGGCCGGCGGCGTGCAGCGCGAAGTCGGCGAAAACCTGCACCTCGGCGGCGCACTGTCGTACGAGACCGGCCGGACGCGCAGCAAGGGTGTGTCCGAAACCGACCTCGACCGCTTCCAGGTGGGCGTGATGGTGAAGCATCGCCGCCAGGCGACGCTCGTCGCGGGCGGGCTGAGCCTCGGCTTCGGCGACTTCGACAGCACCCGTTACGTCGACCTGCCCGAGCCGGGCGTCGAGGCGACGAGCGAGCAGGACATGGCCTTCGTCGGCCTGCGCGGCCGGCTGGCGCATACCCTGGCGAGCGAGAATGCCTACGTGCAGCCGATGATCGACGCCAACGTCACGTTCGCGCACTTCAGCGGCTTCACGGAGCGGGGCGCGGGCGCCGCCAACCTGGTGGTCAATTCGCGTGACGAGACCTATGTCAGCCTGAACCCGGCGGTCGAGATTGGGCTGGAGACCGACGCCGACGACGGTGGCTACAGCCGCGTCTACGGCCGGATCGGCGCCATCCACTACCTGTCCGGGACGCCCGAGGTCACCGCGATGCTCGCGGGCGCCCCGGCCGGGGTGGCGCCGTTCCGCACCAAGGGAGAGCTCGATTCGACGTACGTCGACCTGGCCGTCGGCGTCGACCTGCTGAACGGCAAGCGCCTCGGCATGAAGCTCGAGTACTCCGCCCAGTGGTCCGACAACACCGAGCAGCAGGGCATCCAGCTCCGCGTCAACCGCCGGTTCTGATCGACACGGGGTCGGACCATCGCAATGCATTGATTATAAAGGCTTAAGTATCAGAAATGGCCCGAAAATAGCGCTTAGAAGCCACTTTTCAGCCCGAAATTCGCGTTCTAAGCACGACAGCGTCCAGCAGGCACCCCGGAGCCGGATTCCCGGAGTGCCTGCGGCTTAAACGCAGGATTTGGGCCAAAAAACAGCTTTCTAAGCCCTGTTTTGGCCGTTTTTTTAGTCGAAAAACTCTTCTAATCAATCACTTCGCATGGTCCGACCCGATGGGCTATCTTTAGCCGGGGACCAGCGGAGGTCGACATGCCACGCCAGGATGCTCACGCCACGTCTGCCGCAGCGCACGCTTCGGGCAAGCCCTCGTCAGGGCTGGAGCGGGCGCTGCTCACGAGATTGCACCGCCTCGCCGGCGCGCCGCCGGCCAGGCTCGTGCTCTGGGATGGATACGCCACGGGCCCGGGGACGGCGCACTTCGAAATCGAGATCCTCGATCGCGGAGCGCTCTACCGGCTGCTGCGCAGCCCGAACATCGGCTTCGGGGACATGTACAGCGCGGGCCGCCTTCGGGTTCGCGGCGACCTCAGCGACATGCTCGTCGAAATCTACGCCCACATCGCCCGGGCACGGCGCGCCTGGCCGCCCTGGCTGGCGGCGCTCTGGCGCGACCCGGCACGCCAAGGCGCCGACCTGGACGGCGCGCGGCACAACATCCACCGTCACTACGACCTCGGCAACGCCTTCTACCGCCGGTGGCTCGACACCGCCGCGATGCAGTACACCTGCGCCTACTTCGAGGCGCCCGACATGACCCTCGAGCAGGCGCAGCTCGCCAAGCTCGAGCACGTCTGCCGCAAGCTGCGGCTGCGGCCCGGCCAGCAGGTGATCGAGGCGGGCTGCGGCTGGGGCGGCCTGGCGCGCTACATGGCGCGGCGTCACGGCGTGCGCGTGCGCGCCTTCAACATCTCCCGCGAGCAGGTCGCCTGGGCGCGCGAGCAGGCGGCGCGCGAGGGCCTGGCGGAGCGCGTCGAGTACATCGAGGACGACTACCGCAACATCACCGGGCGCTGCGACGCCTTCGTCTCCGTCGGCATGCTCGAGCACGTCGGCCCGGCGAATTACCCGGCGCTCGCGGCCGTCATCGGGCGCACCCTCAGCCCCGGCGGCCTCGGCCTGGTGCACACCATCGGCCGGAACCGGCCCG
Organism: Gammaproteobacteria bacterium; assembly: GCA_047921395.1. Taxonomy (GTDB): domain Bacteria; phylum Pseudomonadota; class Gammaproteobacteria; order Steroidobacterales; family XN24; genus XN24. Next base: position 20,150 of record JBLRWH010000033.1, on the reverse strand, counting down.
CCGCCGTGAACGGCTGGATCGAGAAGCGCATCTTCCCCGGCACGCACGTGCCCTCCATCACCGAGCTGATGCGGCTGTTCGAGGCGGGCGGCCTCTCGGTGCTCGACGTTGAAAACCTGCGGCTGCACTACGCCCGCACCCTCGAACACTGGCGCACGCGCTTCCTCGCCGCCCGCGACCAGGTGCGCGCCGACTACGACGACGATTTCGTGCGCGCCTGGGAGCTGTACCTGGCCGGCGCCCGCGCGGGCTTCGTGGCCGGCACCATGCAGCTGTTCCAGGTCGTGTTCGCGCCCGCCGGCAGCAACACGCTGCCCCAGAGCCGCCGCGACCTGTACGAGACGCCCGCGACGCCCGCCGATGCGTGACTGCGACCTCATCGTGGTCGGCGGCGGGCCCGCCGGCGCGACCCTCGGCGGCGCCCTGCGCGCGCGTGGCTGGGACGTGCTGCTCATCGACAAGGCCGAGTTTCCGCGCGACAAGACCTGCGCCGGCTGGGTGACGCCCGCCGTGCTCGACGAGTTGGGCATCGACCCCGCCGAGTACGCGCGCGGGCGCGTGCTGCAGCCGATCCACGGCTTCCGCATCGGCCTGCTGGGGCAGCCCGCCTGCGAGAACCGCCACGGCGAGGCACCGGTCAGCTACGGCATCCGGCGCTGCGAGTTCGACCACTACCTGCTGCAGCGAAGCGGCGTCGAGACCGTGCTCGGCGAGCAGGTCCGCGAGCTGGTCCATGAGGACGGGCGCTGGATCGTCAACGGCGCCTGGCGCGCGCCCTGGCTGGTCGGCGCCGGCGGGCATTTCTGCCCCGTGGCCGCACACCTCGGCGAGGGTCCGGGCAGCCACGAGCTCGCCGTCACCGCCAAGGAAGTCGAGTTCGAGATGAGCCCGGCGCAGCGGGCGCAGTGCGCCGCGCGCGGCGACACGCCCGAGCTGTGGTTCTGCCGCGACCTGAAGGGCTACGGCTGGATCTTCCGCAAGGGCGATTACCTGAACATCGGCCTGGGGCGCGAGGACAACGTGCACCTCGGGGAGCACCTCGAGGCGTTCGTCGACGCCATGCAGGCGGCCGGGCGTCTCCCGCCCGACCTGCCGTCGCGCTACAAGGGCCACGCCTACCTGTTGTACGGCCACGCGCGCCGGCCGCTGGCCGGACCGGGCTGCCTGCTGGTGGGCGACGCCGCCGGGCTGGCCTACACGCAGAGCGGCGAGGGCATCCGCCCCGCGGTGGAATCGGCGCTGATCGCGGCGCGGCTGCTCGCGCAGCACCGCGACGCCCCGCAGCAGGTCATGAAGGCCTACGATCTCGCCGTGCGCGAGCGCTTCGGGCGGCGCGGCGACCGGCCGCAACGGCCGTTGCCCGACTGGCTGAAGCTCGCGGTGGCGCCCGGACTGATGCGCAACCCGTGGTTCACGCGGCGCATCGTCACCGAGAAGTGGTTCCTGCGCTCCGCGGGGTAAGGTTCCGGCTGACGGCACCACCGTTCACAATGCTTTTTTTGACAGGCGTTTCGTCTCATGAAGATCAGGAGCTACACGTATACGGACACACTCATGGTCGAGTTCCGGGACATGACGCCAACTCACGGGGCCTGTAAGCCCCCCCGGGCGCCCACCGAAAAACCTGACTCGTAATCCTGCCTGTCTATCTTCTCTGCGCCTCTGCCTCTCTGCGTCTCCGCGCGAGCCGATTTTCCCGGCAAAGCGCTATGAAACTTAGAAAAGGGCATCCTTGCCCCCTGTTCATCCCTGCAACGCAAGCTGTGCCCTACAGCCCCACGACCCCGCCGTCCTCGCGCGTGATCGGGTTGGCCGCCAGCAGCGCGTCCAGTTCGCCGAGCAGCGTGCGCCCCTCGGCCGTGAACGTGTCGCCAGGCTGCTTGTAAACGTTGCTGGTCGGCTTCTGGTCCACCGTCTCGTCGATGACGCCGATGATCTCGTTCTTCAGCGCGTCGAAGCGGGCGAAGTAGTCGCCCTGGCGCGCGGAGGTGCCGTTGAAGCCGAGCGCGGTGAACAGCGCGTTGATGCGGCTGGTCTGCAGGTCGTTCTTGAAGTAGCCCGCCCAGTTCTCCTCGCAGGTCAGGTATGTGCCCCAGGGCGTGTAGCCGTTCGCGCAGTTGTTGATCGTGCCGCGCGTCATGGTGCCGTCCGGGCTGTACAGCGTCTTCACCAGGTCGCTGCCGCGCACCGGGCCGCGGATCTCCATCGGCGTGTTGGCGGTGACGCGGCGGTTGTAGGCGCCCGGCACCACGTCCCACGTGCCATTGGTCTGCTTCACCTCGACCACGGTGACGCCGTGCGCCGCGATTTCTTTGCGCACCTCGTCGGTCGGGCGCTGGCCGTCGCCGGAGTCCACCTCGAGTTCGACGGGAAGTCTCTCGCTCATGGTCGGATGCCTCGGTGTTATTGGAATGACACCGCACCGAGGATAGGCCGTGATGATGAAATTCCCTTATCGGGGATGTGACGAACTGCTTGCGGGGACGTGACAGGCGGCGATTCCATGGAGACGCGGGGCCGGTGGCGAAAGCGCAAAGGTTATGCTGAAGTACGTCTTCGCAGTGGCGAAATCGTTCAAGCAGAACTGCACTGGTATGAGGCGACCGGAATAGGTCGCCGCGAGTTCAAAATCAAGCGGCTCCTTCAGGAGCAATTGACCATGAAAACGACATCCAAGCGCCTGTTCATTTGTCTCGATAATTCGGGCTACGAGGTCTCGCTGGAGCGCCTCAAGATCTACGCGGCACTGCCCGACGCCAAGGCGGAGCGGGTCGGCCAGTTGCGCGTCATCGACGAATCCGGCGAGGACTACCTTTATCCGGCCGAAAGATTCATCGCCGCGGATCTGCCGCAGGCAACGCGCGAGGTTGTCCTGGAGCTGACCTGACGCGAGGGCACCCTGGGGGCTATCTTCGCCGCAGCCGCGTCTCCGTCGCAAGAATCAGGTTCACGAAGCCCGGCTTGGCGACCGTCGCGGCCACCAGCGTGAGCACACCCACCAGCAGCGCCAGCTCCGCCTCCGCGTGCAGCACGGCGAGCAGCGTCAGCATCATCGGCAAGGCGTTCAGCATCGCCGCGGCCAGCATGCTCACGACCTGGACCTTCGCCAGCGCCAGCGCCGCGAAATCGCCGGGCTCGGCCATCGCCGCCGGCACGGGGCGGGCCTCGATCTTGTCGGGGACCAGCAGGTGACGCACCAGCGGCCGCGCCGCCGCGAGCACCAGCGCCAGCAAGACCAACGTCGCGTTCCACAGCAATTGTGACGGCACCCAGCCCACGCCGATCTCGAGCTCGAAGGCGAGGAAGGCCGTCGCCACGACCATCGGGCCGCCCAGCGAGCCGTACCACAGCACGTTGAGGATGCGGTTGTTGTAGGCCATGTCGGCCGGGGAGGTCATGGCCGGGAAGGGTAGCAGGCGTCGCGTTTCCGCGGAAACGCCGGGCTCATCCCCTGAGCCCGGCGCCTCCCATACTGACTCCGGCCCGCCATCGATCCAGGGAGTCCGCGATGAAATCGATCCGTCCGCGCCGCGAGTTCATGAAGCGCCTGCTCGCGCTGCCGCTGCTGGCGGCGCCCCAGCTCAGCGCCGGCGCCATCCACGAGTACGACGTCTACCTGTTCCCGGCGGCGGGGTTCCGCTTCCACGACGGCCCCGCGCTGCTGGAGCGGATCCGGCCGGGCCTGGCGCTCCAGCTCGTGCCCGAGCCCGGCAACCCGCACGACCCGCGCGCCATCCGCATCGAGGCCTACGGCCACCACATCGGCTACGTGCCGCGCAGCGACAACGGCCCGCTGGGCCGGCTGCTCGCACAGGGCGCGCCGTTGCGGGCGCGGGTGCTCAGCGTGCGGCGCGAGGGCGAGCCATGGGATGCCGTGCGGGTGGCCGTGTCGATGCCGGTGGGCTGAGGCTCAGCCCCTCAGAAACCCCGCCAGCGACTCGGGCTCGATGCCGAGATGCTCGAAGCGCCCGAAGTTGCCGGCCACGACGTTGTCCTGCTGCATCATGAGGACCTGGTCGACGGTCAGCGGCGGATTCGGCAGCACCTTGAGCAGCGTCGCCAGCGCGAGCCATACGGCGCCAGGCACCGGCAGGAGCGGCCGCTTGCGGCCCAGCGACTCGAGCACCCGCTCGACGATCTCGCAATAGGTGTAGACCTCCGCGCCGCCGAGCGTGAACACCCGGTGGTTGTCGCCCTCGCCGCGGGCCAGCAGTGCGACGGCCCGGGCCACGTCGTCCGCGAGCACCGGTTGCAGGCGCACGTCGCCGCGCCCGAACAGCGGGATGACCGGGAGCCGCGCGATGCGCATCAGCGCGCCCAGGAACGCATCGTCCGGCCCGAACAGCACGCTGGGCCGCACCGCGACCGCGCCCGGGAAGACCTTGCGCGTGATGTCCTCGCCGCGCATGCGGGCGCGCACGTAGGCCGACGGCGAATTCGCATCCACGCCCAGGCCGGAGATGAGCACCAGCCGCTCCACCTGCGCGGCCCGGGCCGCGCGCCCGACCCGCGCCGCGCCGTGGAGGTGGATGTCCTCGAAGCTGCCGTGGCGGCGCGAAGGGACATACAGGCTGACGGCGTTCACGACGCTGTCGGCGCCCGCGACCGCGCTCGCCACGCTCTGCTCGTCGCGGATGTCGGCCATCACCAGTTCGACCGCCTCGGGATGGGTCACCCACTCGGGGCGCTGCGGCCGCCGCGACGCGATCCGCACCCGGCTGCCGAGGGTCGCCAGCTGGCGGACGATGCGGCTGCCGAGAAAACCCGTGCCGCCGAAGACTGTGGTGAGGTGCCCATCCATGGCCCCGTGCTCCTGGTTTCTTGCTCCGACGGGATTGTAGCCTGCATCCGGCAAATTGGGGGGCGGCCGGAACTCGGGCACGGCTCGACGCCTGCGTTTCCGCGGAAACGTGAGAAATTTCATTACTTAGCAGCCATCCACCGTTTGCCACAGAATCGCTCGTATGAGCACGGCCGACAGGGAGCCACACGTGAATATGGTTAATGTGCCATATCTCATGTACAGTTGCCGATGACGCAGACGCGCTTCGAATGGGATGAGCGCAAGGACGCAGAGAACCTGTCAAAGCACGGTATTCCGTTTTCCTTGGCGCAGAGGCAAAGCCATTTATGAGCAAGAGAATCAAATATACGAATGAACCCATCGGCGAGCCGAGAGTCATCCGTGATTTTCTTCCATCGCCGGAGGAACTCGCGTTCCGCGAGGAAGAGGTGAAGATCACGATCTCGCTCAGCAAGCGAAGCGTGGAGTTCTTCAAGGCCGAGGCGGAGAAGGCGCATACGCAGTACCAGCCGATGATACGGCGGTTGCTGGACGCCTATGTGGACGCGCACCTGGTCCCGCAAGCACGCCGTACCTCACGTTAACAGCGAAAAACTGCGAGCTCACAGATGACACTTGCTGAACTGATCGCCGATACAAAGTGGGCGGAGCTCAAGGCCGCGCTCGCCTGGCTGTATCCGGACGAAAGCGCTCGCCTGGGACACTACCGGAGCGTTTTGCGCGAGCTGCGCAAGCTGGAACCCGAAGCGGACTCCATGCGGATCGCGATCGAGCGCACGCCGGGTTTCGAGCCGGACGAAGAGCCCGCCATGGAGGTGATCGGGCGTAACGGGGAGCTCAACCGCGAACTCGACGGATTCACACACTGGGACGAGCGGGCCCAGGCGGAGCATGGCGCCGCAGAGACCACGTGGTCCCTGGCGTTTAGGCCGTGGCGCGCGTGGCTTGGCATGACCATCGAGCCAGCGACCCTCGCCGCACATTCGCCCGCGCATGTCGTCGCCCATTGCCTGTACGAGATGACGTTTCATGGTTTCTGCGAGGCGACGATTCAGTACGCTCACCAGGAGTTGCAGCGCCGGGTCGCGGAGCTCGATGGCCTGTCGGCGGAAGAGAAGGCCGAGAAGCTCATTCCTTTCGAGCAGGTCATGGCGGAGCTCAGGCAAGAAATGGGCGACTGAACCCGCGTTTCCAAGGCAACCGTAGTTCTGGCTATGCTGCGCAAAAGGAGAACCACCATGCGCTTGCCCATCATCTCGCTATGCGTGCTCGCCGCCCTGGCCGCAGGGTCGCCCGCGTCCCGGGCGCAGGACGCGGACGCGCCGCTGTCCTACGACGGCAAGACCGCCCTGGTCACCGGCTCGACCGACGGCCTGGGCCGCGAGCTGGCCCTCGCCCTCGCCGCCGACGGCGCCCACGTCATCGTGCACGGCCGCAACGCCGAGCGAGGCCAGGCCGTCGTCGACGAGATCACCGCCTCGGGCAAGGGCTCGGCGCGCTTCTATGCCGCCGACTTCGCGTCCATGCAGGCGGTGCGCGAGTTTGCCGACACGATCGCCAGGGACTATCCGAAGCTCGACCTGCTGGTGAGCAACGCGGGCATCGCCTTCACCGGTGACCAGCCGCGCCGCACCAGCGCGGACGGCTACGAACTGCAGTTCGCCGTGAACTACCTCGCCGGCTGGGTGCTGGTGAACACGCTGCGGCCCAACCTCGCCGCGGCGGCGCCGTCGCGCGTGATCAACGTCGCCTCCGGCAGCTCGGCCCCGATCGACTTCGACGACGTCATGCTGGAACAGCCGGGCGCCCACGCCCGCGGTTACGGCCAGAGCAAGCTCGCGCAGGTGAGCATGACCGTCGAGCTGGCGCCGCGTTTTGCCGCGGACGGCATCACCATGATTTCCCTGCACCCGGCCACGCTCATGAACACGACCATGGTCGAGAGCCTCGGCATCCCGCCCCGCACCACCGTGGCCGAGGGCCGCGACCACGTGATGGGCCTGATCACCCGTCCCGATCTCGAGCCCGGCGCGTTCTATGTCGAGGGCCAGCCGCGGGCGCCGACGGATCCCCAGCCCCTCGATGCAGAGGCGCGCGCCCGGCTGGTCGCGTTGAGCGAGGAACTGACCGGGGTGGCGGCCCGCTAGCGGATCAACGGCCCGGCGATGTCACGCCAACCTCAATCCGAATGCTTCGAAGCACCGGAAGTCATCCCGGTTGAGCGTCGCAAGCGCCGCATCGCGTTCCACGGCAGTGGCGGCGATCATGCAGTCAGCCCGCGTGCCGCGGCGACGCCCGGATGCATTGAAGAGCTCAGCGGCGCGTTGCGCCTCAGCCTCGCCGTAGCTGACTCTTTCGGTCACGACCTGTTCGGCGAGCTCGCGTTCGTCGGGTTGCACGGGTCCACAGAGGAATTCGGTCCAGGCAATCGAATCCATGCACAGCCGATGACCGTCGCGTAGCCATTTGCGCAGGCGATGATCGGCATCAGTTCCCGGCACCAGCGCCCGGATCAGGAAGCAGGTATCGAGGTGGATCGCGGTATCAGCCATTGGCCGGGCCGCGCTCCATCTCGGCGCGTTCGCGCCTGACCTTCGTAGCCCAGTCGGCTGCATTTTCTTCGGTCAAACCAATCCTTTTCTGCAGTTCTTCAAGGGCCTGCAGGCCTGGTGCCTCGGGACTGGATTCCTGTGCCGCGAGCGACCGCACCGCCCGCCGCAATACGTCCGACTTCGACGTCCCGTACTTCAGCGCCAGGCGTTCCAGGTCCCGAACCGTCTGTGGATCAAGCGAATAGGTGGATTTAATTGTCAGTGTGGCCATAGCTTCTCAGCTGCAAGTGTCACTGTCGGCTGGAGGCCTGAATTTATCGTCCAGCAATTGCACCATCGCGCCGTAGTCCGGCGGCGCGCCGTCCCACTCGCAGCGGAACGTCTCCGCGGAGACGTCAGGGCGATGGTGGCCCGCGGCGAGCGCCGCCACCGGATCGCCCGTCAGCACGAGCGGTCGCGGCACGTCGGGGATGCGCTCGCCGTCCGGGCGCGTGAACACCAGCGCGCCGTCATCCGTGGCACGCAGCCCGTAGCCGCCCTCGTGTAGCAGGCGGTGATGCTGGCTGCAGAGCTCCACCAGGTTCGACAGCTTCGTTTCGCCGCCGTCGGCCCAGTGGCGCACGTGATGCGCGTCGACATGGCGAGTGTGCGTGCAGCCCGGGAAGCGGCAGCCGCGGTCGCGTAGCCGCAAGGCCCGCCGGATCGCCGGCGGCACGGCCCGCGTCTTGCGGCCCACCGAGAGGATCTCACCGCCGTCGTGCAGCACCGGGACCAGCCCGGCCTCGCACCCGAGCCGGCGGATCGTCTCCTCCGCCAGCGCCGGGGCATCCGGATCCGCCACCGGCCCGTCCGCGTCGCGCCTGAGATCGAGGTGCACGTGCACCTGGTACTTCTCGGCCAGGGAACGCGGCCGGCCGTCCGGCTCCAGGTAGGACGCCGCGACCCGCACAAGGGCGTCGGCCATGCGGGCCCGCCGCGTCTCCGCGGAGACGTCCTCGTCGGGGTGCGCGGGCGGATCGTCCCAGGGCGAGGGCGGCGTCTCCGCGGAGACGTCATCCTCCCAGTCGTGGCCGTCCAGCGACGCCTTCGCCGCCTCGATGGCCTTCAACACCACCGCCGCCTGTTCGGCCGGCAGGCGGACGCGGAACGACACCGTGCCGTCGTCCTCCTCCCACGAGGTGAAGGACCGGTCGCGGTGCTGGCTCATGGCCGCGGCATTCTCGCCATAGCGACGATACAGCCGCGCGAACTTCTCCATCTGCGAGGCCGTGGAATGCTGCGCCCACATCAGCAGGGTCGGCTCGTTCTCCGGCGTCGCGATGCGGATCACGGCGCGCACCTGGGCGAAGGAGAGCCGGCCGGCGCGGAACGCCTCCCGGATCCGCGGCAGCCCCGGCAGGGCCCGGGCGACACGGAACTTCTCCCGCGCGGCGCCGAGCGAATAGCCGCAGCGCCACTGCAGCCAGTGCGCCGCCGTCGGCCAGCCGTTCCAGCCCGCGAGCTCGTCGAACTCCCGCAGCATCTCGATGAGCCGGTAAGTGGCGGCGTTGATATGGGCGGCGAGGGAGGCGATCTCGCCCTCGAGCTCGGCGGCGCGGGCCTGGCGGGCGAAGCCCTCGGCGTTCAGTTTGCGGTCGTCTTCGTGGGGCATTTCCGCGGCTCCATAGAACTGTTAATACATACAGTATTGTTGCCCAGAAGCCGTTGAATCGCAATCGGTTTTTTCTATCAAGCCCGTCGAGAAAGTCCCTAATTCTTCTCAAAGATCAGCCGATATCCCATGTTCCGGCACCATCCTTCCCCCGCTAGTTTGAAGTGATGATGATGTTCCCTCCAGAATCCCGTCGTGCCGCTGAAAACAACGTCTGCTTGTTGCGTGATGCGCAACACCATACAATCGCGCCATGATTCAGTCCTTTCGGCACAAAGGACTGCGAAGGTTTTTCGAGCTCGGGAGCGTGGCCGGCATCAGGCCGCAGCACGCAAGGCGGCTGAGGATGCAGCTGGCGGCGCTGGATACGGCGCGGGTTGTCGCTGACATGGACGTTCCGGGATTCCGTCTTCATCCGCTCAAAGGCGATGCTCGCGGGCGATGGTCGATCTGGGTCGATGGCAACTGGCGATTGACGTTCGGGTTTCGGGACGGGCACGCCTACGCCCTGGATTACGAGGATTACCACTGATGGCCATGCACAACCCTCCGCATCCCGGGGAGTTCATCACCGAGGTCTACCTTGCCCCCCATGGGCTGAGCGGTCGTGAGCTCGCGGTGCGGCTCTGCGTGGCTCCTTCGACGCTGAGCCGGGTGCTCACCGGGGCCAGCGGCGTGAGCCCCGAGATGGCGCTACGATTGTCCAAGTGCCTGGGCCGCACACCGGAGAGCTGGCTTGCCATGCAGTGCGCGCACGACCTGTGGAAGGCCCGCAGGGAGACGGACCTCCGGCGGGTTTCGCGGGTCCGCCTGACGCAGGTATGACCGCTCAACCACCCAAGAATGAATGAGCCCGCCCGCCATGAAAAGCCTTCCCGCCAGTGAATCCGTCTGGGACTACCCCGCCCGCCAAGAATCGAGCGCGTCGACTGGCCGCTCAAGGGCGGCCCGGGCACGCGCGGCTGGTAGGTGGCGATGAACACGCCACGGATCGCCGTCGTCCTCGGTGCGAGCGGCTACATGGGTTCGAACCTGGCGCCGGCATTGGCCGAGGCCGGCTGGCACGTGCGCGCGGTGGCGCGGAACAAGGCCGTGCTCGAGGCCCGCGAGTGGCCGGGCGTGGAGTGCTGGTCGGCGGACGTGCTGCAACCCGACACGCTGGCGCCCGTGCTCGAAGGCGCGGACGTCGTCTTCTACCTCGTGCACATGATGTGGAGCGGCGGCGACTTCGTGCCGGTCGAGCGCCGCGCCGCGGAGAACGCGCGCAAGGCGTGCGAGGCCGCGGGGGTGCGCCGCATCGTCTATCTCGGCGGCATCATGCCGAAGGCGACGCTCTCCCGGCACATGGAGGGCCGGGCGATGGTCGGCGACACGCTCCGCGAAGGCCCGCTCCAGGTGATCGAGCTGCAGGCGGCGATGATCGTCGGGCCCGGCTCGGCGGCGTTCGAGGTCATTCGCGATCTCGTCAACCACCTGCCCTTCATGATCACGCCGAAGTGGGTGCGCCGGCGCTCGACGCCGATCGCGCTCGAGAACGTGCTCACCTACACGATCGCGGCCGCGGACCTGCCGTTCGAAGGTCACCGCACCCTGGAAATCGCCGGGCCGGAAGTCCTTACCTACCAGGAGATCATGAACATCTACGGCGAGTTCGTCGGCAAGAAGCCGATCGTGATTCCCGTCCCCGTGCTCACGCCGAGACTCTCCAGCTACTGGCTGTATTTCGTCACCTCCGTGCCGCCGACCACGGCCATGTCGCTGGTCGAGGGCATGGCGCACGACTACGTCGGCGAAGACCACGAGATGCGCGAGCTCGTGCCGCAGCGCCTGCTCACCTTCCGCGAATCCGTCGCCGTGACGCTCGAGGCGGAGAAGAACCACCAGACGCCCGCACGCTGGGTCGAAGGGGCCATCGCCTGCCGCGACTGGAACCCGCAGTACTCCTTCTATGCGAAGAAGTTCTGCGGCGAACACGAGACCCGCGCTTCCCGCGAGTCACTGTTCAAGGTGCTGCAGCAGTTCGGCCGGGAGGGCGACTTCTTCGGGTATCGCCCGCTATGGTGGCTGCGCCGCGCGTTCGACTGGCTGATCGGCGGGCCGAGCTTCCGCACCGGCCGGCGCGATCCCGAGACGCTGCGCATGGGCGACATCGTGGACGGGTGGCGCGTCCTCGGCATGAAGCCGAACGAGCGCCTCACGCTGTCGATGCTGATGCGCGCGCCCGGCTCGGGCCTGCAGGAGTTCAACATCCGCGAGCAAGGCGACCGGCGGGTGGTGGAGCTCTGCTCCTACTGGCATCCGGCCGGATTCTGGGGGCTGCTGTACTGGTACGGCCACCGGCCGCTGTACGGCCCGCTGGTCAACGGCGCCGTGGCGGAAATCGCGCGCCGGGCGGAAGCGCTGGACGACGCCGGGTGAGGCCCTGTGACAAGGGCCACATCCGCTAGCAGCTCTTCCTCGCCACCTTCGCGTGGGCCTCGTTGACGAGCATCAGGGCCGTCCGATCTGGAATGCGCGGCCTGCAATGTGTACGCTTATATGTGTACATAATGGAGGCTGGCAAATGACCATGGTGAACGTTCGCGAAACCCGGGAGAACCTGTCGCGCCTCCTTGACGCCGTGGCGGCGGGTGAGGAGGTCGTGATCATGCGCCGTGGCCGCCCGGTGGCACGGCTGGTGCCCGTCGGCGCAAGCGAGGTCGCCTTCCGCTCCCGCCGGGCGTTGCGCGCGGCACTCCCGCCGTCGCGACGACCGGCCGCCGAGGATGTGCGTGCCGGTCGGGACGAGGAGCGCTACTGAGTGCTTTACCTGGACACCAGCGCGTTGTTGCCTTTCTACCGCGAAGAGAAGGCCAGCGCGGCTGTGGAGCGGCTGTTGATGGCGCAACGCGAGCCGGTCCTGCTCAGCCGGTTGGGCGAGCTCGAGGTGGCGTCGGCGATCGCACGGTGGGTGCGCCTGCGCGAACTCGGCGAGGCCCAGGCGAACCAGGTGGAAAACACTTTCCGGGAAGATGTGCGGGCCGGGCGCTTTCGACTCCTCGATATTGAGCCTGGCGACTATGTCCGCGCCCGTGAATGGCTGCTGGCGCGGAAGACTCCGCTGCGGGTGCTTGATGCCTTGCACCTCGCCTGCGCGCTGCGCCACGAAGCCGAGCTGGTGACGGCCGACGTTCTCATGGCCCGCGCCGCGCGGCACTTTGGTTTAAGCGTGCAGAGGGTAGAGGCGTGATGGCCACCCATCAGCCCCCGAGTGCGGCCGAGCTCATAAGACGCTAAGCCGCAACCGTAATTCCCGCCGTGTGTGAGCGGCGCGCCGGCCGCACGACAATTTCTACCTGTTGGTCGAGCGACACCAATGCCTGCATCAAGCGTTCAAGCGAAATGTTTTGCAGCTTGTAACGCTTGACTTGGGATATCTTCGGCTGCGTCATGCCAGTGATTCGAGCAGCCTCGGCCTGGCTAAGGCCGCGCCGGCCGATCAAATCGTTCAGCTTGACTGCGAGGGCGGCCTTCGCTGACAACTCTTCCGCATCTTCGAACCCGAGGTCCGCCAGCACGTTGTCAGTGCCGTGAAGTTGGCCTTTGCGCGTCATGAGGGACCTGCCCAGTAAAGGAGCTTGCATTTCTCGCCCACAAGTTATATCCGTTCAGATATAGAACGCAAGACATTCCAGTCCCGCCCCGCATGGCTGCTGCACGACGCCGTCGAGGACTGCGGCGGCGAGCGACGGCTCGATGACATCCGGGGTTCGCCTTTCCGAAGAATCTGGCTGTAAACCCTCCGTTGTGATTGCCCATCCACTGCCGGATCATGCCCGCCTGGTGGAGCCCTTTGCGATGTACGGCGATCTGCCGTACAGTCCGGGTTCATGAAAGGGAAAGAAAGCATGCAAGCCAGGCAGCTCAAGAGCGAGCGATTCGAGGCGCGCCTGCGGCCCGAGGACAAGGCGCTCATGCAGCGCGCTGCGGACCTCTCGGGGCGGAAGCTCAGCGAGTACGTCATCATCAGCGCCCGCGAGGCTGCGGTGCGGACAGTCCGACAATACGAGGGCATGGTGTTGAGCGAGCCGCGCGACCAGGAGGCATTCGCCGCGGCGTTGTTGCAACCGCCGGCGCCGAGCCGCCGGCTCAAGGCCGCTGCGCGGCGTTATCATTCGACGTCCCGGCCTTGAGGGCGGCGGGTGGCCCGCGCGGGGCGCGAAACGCCGCTGGTCGTGGAGACACTCGCCCGGTCGCATGACCGGGCCGGCTTCAGCTGCGGCTGCGGGCCGCTCGACGAGTATCTGCAACGGCGTGCGCTGCAGGACCAGCGCCGTCGCGCCGCGGTCTGTCACGTGCTGGTCTCGCCGGCCGAGCCGGGGCGCATCATCGGCTACTACACGCTCTCCAGCTACACGATCCGCCTCGCAAATCTTCCTGCCGCGGTGGCCAGCAAGCTGCCCCGCTATCCCGATGTGCCGTGCGCGCTGCTGGGCCGTCTTGCCGTCGACACCGCTTGCCGCGGCCGGCGCCTGGGCGAGTTCCTGCTGGTCGACGCGATGTACCGGTGTTTTACGCGGGTCGCCAGCCAGGTGGCCGTTTATGCGCTGGTGACCCACGCCAAGCACGATGCCGCCGCGGCATTCTACCGGCGCTACGACTTCATCCCGTTCCCGGCCACGCCGCTGACCCTGTTCCTGCCGATGGCTACGATCGCGGACCTGTTCGTAGGTTAAACGCACCGTCGCCGCCACACCCATGCGGCGGTCAGGACAGCAACCTGACCCGCTTGCCAAACCGGGCCTTGAGCTTCCGGTCGGCGCTGACGAGAGGCACATCCAAGTACTCCGCCAGCGCGACAAACTCGCAGTCGTACGCCGAGCAACTCGAGCCCGCCGCCAATGCGAGCACCGTTTCGGAATCCACCGCGAATTCCAGCGGCGCCAGGAGCCGCTCGGCTTGCGCCTGGATGGCCTGGGCGATCCGCAGTTCGATGCGCTCCAGGCGAACGAGCGTCGCGAGCACGTTGCGAAACTCGCTGCGCCACAACAGCGGTGCCGCCCACTCCGCATCCCGGCGACGCAAGGCCTCCGCTGCGCTCGTCCGGTCACCCGGCACGAACAGGTAAGCGATCACGTTGGTATCGACGACGATCACCGGCGTCCCTGGTCGATCGCCGCCTCGATGTCATCGAGCGTCAGCGGCGGGCCCGTGTAGCGCTCGCGGAGGCGACGCGCCTGTTGCAGGGATTCCTCGATGTCCACGGGATGCGGCGCCAGCGCCTGCTCCAGACGGGCAATGATTTCACTGTTGAGGCTGCGGTGATGCCGGTCGGCGGCCATCCTGATTCGCCTGTACAGGGGTTCAGGGATGTTCTTCAACGTGATGGACGTGCTCATGGGGCGACCCTGGTCGATACCGGAATGGTGTCGATATGGTATCCGCTCCGGGCCGGCTGTCCAAGCATTTACAGCATGGACGACGACGGGGCCTGGCGCAGCCGTGCGAAATTGACCGGTGTGTAAAGATATCTCACCCCGGATCCTTCAGCCGGGCCAGGGCAACCTCGTACACCTCGTTCCTGCCGCGCTTGCCGACTGCAATCACGGTCACGGTGACGGTGCGGTCTTCGACGGAGTAAACGAGCCGGTAGCCGGCCCGGCGCAGCTTGATCTTGTAGATGTTCACCGCGCCGGACAGCGCAGCGCTCGGCACATGCGGGTTCTGCAGGCGCTCGACCAGTTTTTTCTTGAACTGGCCCCGGACGGTGTGTCCGAGCTTTCCCCATTCCTTCAGCGCGGAGGTCTTGAATGCCAGCTCATAGGTCATCGACCGAAACCCGGACCGATTCCTCGTGCTCGCGCCGCTTGACCAGCTCGAGCAGCTCGAGGTCGTCGATCAACTCCATCATTGCCTCGTAGGCGCCGGCCGGCACGCAATAGAAGGCCGGCTCGTTGCGGTTGAGAACAACGACGGGCATGCCCTTGCCGCTGGCCACCACTTTCATGGGGTTTGCCTTGAGCTCGGAGATGCTGGCAGCGGTCTCGGCAAGCAGTTGGTGGGGCATGCTGGTCTCTTCTGGAGAGTCTAAAGAGACCGAATAATAGGTCTTTAAAAAGGTCTTTGGCAAGCTCGGGGCCTCCTCCCTCCAGGTTCACCGAAACAGGGGTTCAGGGATATTCTTCAACCTGGTAAAAAAGCGCAGCCATGCGAAACCGATCAGAGCGTGAAGAAATGAACAGTTCAAGGCCATCCCCGCGTTCCACGATCTACCGCTTCGACGTCCGGCTGCGCGACATCGAGCCGCCGATCTGGCGGATGATCGAGATTCCCGCCAGCGCCAGCTTCTGGGAATTGCACGTGGCCATCCAGGACGCCATGGGCTGGCTGGACTACCACCTGCACGAGTTCAGCCTGTCGCTGTCGCCGGCCGGCCAGTCGTTCAGGATCGGCATCCCCGACGACGAGTTCGGGAGCGAGACCCTGCCCAGCTGGGAGGAGCCGGTCGCGCTGTACTTCCGCGCGCCCGGCGACCGCGCAATGTACTGGTACGACTTCGGCGACGACTGGCGCCACGACGTCACGCTGGTGGCCGTCGAGCCGCGCATCAAGGGCACAAAATATCCGCGCTGCATTGCCGGGGAGCGCGCCTGTCCGCCGGAGGATTGCGGCGGCCCGCCCGGCTACTTCGACCTGCTGCATGCGCTGGCCGACCCGAACCATCCCGAGCGCGAGGCATTGCTGCAGTGGCTGGGCGGCAATCCATGGCGAAGGGGCCCTTACGATCCCGAGGCTTTCGCTCCCGCGCAGGTGAAGTTCTCGAGTGCCGCGCGGCGGCTGAGGAGGATGCTAGAGGGGGGCTGAGCGCGCTTCCAGAGTGTTGACCGTCAGCCCGCCAGCTTCAGCCCCAGCGCCTCGAAGCACAGAAAGTCATCCCGGTTCAGCGTCGCGAGCGCCGCGTCGCGCCCCGCGGCCGCCGCGGCGATCATGCAGTCGGCGAGGGTGCCGCGGCGACGCCCGGTGGTGTTGAAGAACTCGGCAGCGCGGCGCGCATCGTCCTCGCTGAAGCCCACCCGCTCGGTCACGATCTGCTCGGCCAACAGGCGCTCCTCCGCCGCCAAGGGTCCGCACAGAAACTCGGTCCAGGCGATCGAGTCCATGCTGAGCCGATGACCTGCCCGCAGCCAGCCGCGCAGGCGACGATCCGCATCCGTGCCCGGCACCAGGGCGCGAATGAGGAAGCAGGTATCGAGGTGAATCGCGGCGTCAGTCATCGGCTTGGCCGCGTCCCATCCGGGCGCGTTCGCTGCGCACCTCCGCGGCCCAGGCCTCGGCCTGATCCGCCGACAGGCCGACCCGTTTCTGCAATTTTTCGAGCGCCAGCAGGCCTTGCGTTTCCGGAGACCCCTCCTGGGCCGCCAGCGCCTGGACCGCGCGCCGCAGGACGTCCGACTTCGAGGTGCCGTACTTGCGGGCGAGTCGTTCCAGGTCCCGGACCGTCTGCGGATCGAGGGAATAGGTGGACTTTATCGTTGATATGGCCATGTCATGCATGGTAAGGCCGTACTCAGTTGATGGCAAGAATTGTTCCTGGTGCGCCATCGGCGGCATACCCGCCGGCGACCCCCACTCCACGCGCGGGCATCATCCGTACTTCTTAACGTACGTACGTAAATACGTACCATTGATCCGTCGCATGGCGGACCGGAGAGACGACATGACTGCAATCACCGCCAGCGAGGCGCGGGCCAACCTGTACCGCCTGATCGACGAGGCCGCATCGTCGCACCAGCCGCTGCTGATCTCCGGCAAGCGCAACAACGCAGTGCTGGTATCCGAGGAGGACTGGGAGGCGATCCAGGAGACGCTCTTCCTGCTCTCCGTCCCCGGGGTGCGGGAATCGATGGAGCATGAGCCCAACGATCTTCCGCGCCCGAGGTTACCGGTTTCTCTTTTTCTCGAGAGAGGAGCCGCGCATGCATGTGCATGTCTTGTGTTCCTCGGGAGAGGCCAAGTTCTGGCTCGAACCGGATGTCGAGCTTGCTAGGAATTTCCGCCTGTCGCGAGCACAATTGAAAACGTGCGAGCAGATCATTGAGGAGCACTACGATGAGCTCATCGCCGCGTGGCACAAGCACTTCAACGGTTGAAGTTACCCAGGTCTCGCCGCACGGCGTGTGGCTGCTGCTGCGCGGAGAAGAGCTGTTCATGCCCTTCGATGACTTCCCATGGTTCCAGGGCGCATCGGTCGACGCGCTGTCGCGCATCGAGGAGCCTGTGCCGGGGCACCTTTACTGGCCCGACCTGGATGTCGATCTCGGCCTGGAGACCATCCGCCACCCCGAGCGTTTCCCGCTCAAGAGTCGGGCGCGCTAGGCAGCAACCGTAATCCCGGCTGTCTGCGAGCGGCGTGCCGGACGGACGATGATTTCGACTTCTTGGTCAAGCGACACCAAGGCCGGCTCTCCCTGGCCCGAGGTCAAGGCGAGAATCCTCAAGAGGAGTTGAGCGTTGCGACTCATCATCCGCAGGGAAGCGGAAGCTGATATCACCGATGGGTTTCACTGGTACGAAAGGAAACGCGAGGGACTCGGGGACGAGTTTCTCGAAGAGGTCTTAAAGACCATCAACGCGTTACATGTCGAGGCACTGCGCTTCGTCATAGACTTCAGGCCATGAGCACCGAAACCCTTAGCAACCTGAGATCCGACGCACTTTCCAGTTCGGCGTTCGCTAATCCGAATCTCCAGTGGACCCCCCACGGCCGGGGCGGCGCGTCTCCGCGGAGACGTCCCGCCAGCCCTTGCAGCGTTCCGCAACGTGAGACGCGTTTCCGCGCTCGAATCGCTTCACCTGCCCCTTGCCTGATCAGGCCGACACCCGAGTAAACCTGATCTCGAGTTTCCCGCCGACCGCCCGCGCAGCATTCTGCAGCGTCAGCAGCGTGACCGAGGCATTGTCCGGATCAAGCAGCCGCTCCAGCGCCGCCCGGCTGGTGCCCATGCGCCGGGCCATTTCGGCCTTGGTCAGTCCCTTGGCGTTCATTGCGTTGGCGAGCTGGAAAGCGATCACCCGCTTCGCGGCTACCGCCGTGGCTGTTTCTCGAAGTCCCTCCGCCTCGAGAAACTCGTCAAAGTTGCTGCCGAGCTTTTTTCTGTTCACCCGTTTCTCCTGATGTCGGCCAGTCTTCGCCTGGCCAGGGTCGAATGTATCAATAATGATACATATTTCAACATTCCCTGACTCCCTCCGGCGGCTGGCAGGATATGGGGTTACGGAGCCGGCATGCAGCCGTTTCTGCCGAAACGCGAGAGATTCCGCGACTTAGCGGAGATCCTAGGTTCGTCGTAGAATCGGTCACATGAGCACATCCAAGGCAGAGATTCTCAAGCTGTCTGTTGCCGAGCGCATCCAGCTTGTCGGCGACATCTGGGATAGCATCGCCGCAGATGCGCCGGGGTCAGTCGAGCTTACCGAGGCGCAGCGGCACGAGCTTCGGCGACGCCTGGCGGAGCATGACGCTGATCCTGGCTCGGCGATTCCCTGGGCGCAGGTGCGGGATGAGCTATTGCGTACTCCGTGATCCACCGGGTTGAGCTCAACAACGTCCTGGTCGTTGCCGTCTTCCATCACAGTCTTGAGCCTGGCCGTGGTATGGGGTGACAGGGGCCGCGGTGGGGCGTCTCCGCGGAGACGTCCCGCCCACCCATGAAGCGCTCTGCAATGTGAGAAGCGTTTCCGCGAAAATTGGGGAGATTCTAGGTCTTAGCGGCGATCAGCGCTTCGTCGTACCATGTTAGGCATCAACTCTGGCGCCCCATTCACCGGAGGCAGAAGATGGGATCGTTGCTTAAGGAACTCGAGGAATCCGCTCGAGCGTTGAGTCCCGAGGATCGGGCCAAACTCGCCGAGTCCTTGCTCGAATCGCTTCACCTGCCCGTTGCCGAGGTAGAGGCACAATGGGCGCAGGAAATCGGGCGCCGTGTGGCCGCGTTCGACAAGGGTGAGCTGCCCGACTACCCGGCCGAGGACGTATTTGCGGAAGCGCGGCGCCTGCTTCGTTGAAACGAGTCCGTTTCGTTATAGACTTCAGGCCATGAGCACCGAAACCCTTAGCAAGCTGAGATCCGACGCACTTTCGCTCCCGAATGCGGAACGAGCGGAACTTGCGCATGCGCTCGTTACGAGCCTCGATGCGCCGGCAGATAGCGATGCGCGGGACGCGTGGGACCTGGAAATCGTCCGCCGGCTCGCCGAGATCGAGGCCGGCACCGCGAAGCTCATAGACCGGGCTGAATTCCAGAGGCGAATGCAGGCGCGCATCGGTCGTCCGTAGTGGGCCGGCTGCGCCTCCATGAGGCTGCCGCCGAAGAGGCGATTGAGGCCGCGGCTTGGTACGAGCAAGAACACCCGGGGCTGGGCCAGGAGTTTGCCGGGGCCTTGGATGCGGTCCTCGACTTGCTCGAAGAAGGCATTGTCCGACCTGCGAAAATGCCTGGGGCCCCCGGTGTCCAAGGCGCCAAAAGGCTGATTCTCAGGCGTTTTCCTTATGACGTAGTTGTGCAAGAGCTTTCGGATGAGGTTCTTGTAGTCGCAGTCGCCCATCAATCCCGACGACCGGGCTACTGGCGTGGCCGACTCCGTCGGTAACGCACGGAGCTGATAATGCTTCCGCGTTTCCGCGGAAACGCGCCCAAGCCCCTCAAATATCCAGCACCCACTGGATCACCAGCTTCGCCACGAAGCCCAGGATGCCGAGCGCGAGGACCAGGAACAGCACGAAGGTGCCGAACAGCCCGGCCTTCGACTGGTAGGCGAGCTGGCCGATGATGAACAGCATGTAGAGCATGAACGCCGTGAGGCCGAAGGTCAGGCCGAACCAGGAGATCTGCTGCTCCGTGAAGCCGAACAGGTCGCCGTAGATCACGGCGTCCCCCGCACACGCTCCGGCAGCGCCTCGGTGTCCAGCGTGTCCGTGTACGCATGCCAGCTGGCGTGGCCGAGGAGCGGCACGACGACCAGGCTGCCCAGCAGGAACAGGCCGATCCCCGCCAGCGACAGCAGCGCGATCAACGCGGCCCAGCACGCCATCACCACCGGGTTCTTGAGCACCACCAGCCAGCTCGCGGTCACCGCCTGCAGCACGGTCACCTGGCGATCCAGC
>JBLRWH010000032.1:19557-27483 GCA_047921395.1 Gammaproteobacteria bacterium | reverse complement strand
TCTTCTCCGCGCCTCTGCCTCTCTGCGCCTCCGCGCGAGCCGATTTTTCCGGCGGCTAGCGCGAGGGGCGCGCCGAAAGGTACTTCTCGCGCCGCAGCTGCTTCACGCCGAAGCCCATCGCCTTCAGGATCTCGAAGGACTCGTCGATCATCCCCGGGTTGCCGCACAGGTAGACGACGTCGCTCGCCGGATCCAGGTCCAGGCCGCTGAACAGCGTCTGCACGTAGCCCGGCCGCTCCCAGGGTTCCGGGTCTGCGGGCAGATCGCGGCTGTAGCAGGCGGTGAAGTCCGCCGCCGGGCTGGATGCCGCGAAGGCGAGGAAATCCTCGCCGAACAGCAATTCCTCCCGGCGCCAGACGCCGAGCACGATGTGCGCGCGGTAGCCTGCGCGGACACGCTCCGAAAGCTGCGGCAGCATGGCCCGGTAGGGCGTGATCCCCGTGCCCGTGCCGACGAGCACATAGCGGCAGGGCGGCTCCTCGCGCAGCACGAACCTGCCGAAGGGACCGCTGGCCGGGATCACGTCGCCCGGCGCGAGCGCGGCGAGCGCATCGCTGGCCAGGCCACCCTCGACCGGCGACATCGCGATCTCCAGCAATCCCTCCGGACCCGGGGGATTCGCGATGCTGTAACTGCGGTGTGTGCCGCCCGAGTCCGTCTCGAAGTGCAGGTTGAGGAACTGTCCCGGGACGTACTCCAGGGCGGCGCCGTCGCTGCGACGGAAGGCGAGATGCAGGATATGCTGCGTCGCCTTGCGGCGCCACGCGAGCTCGACGGGGAAGGTTTCGATAGCCATGGGGCGCGAATCTTCCGGATTAGGGCCTGCGAACACAAGCCCCGGCAGCCGGTTGCACCGCCGGGCTTGCTATAGTTCACGCCTCGAACTGCCCGGACATCCCAGGAGACGCACCGATGAAGCCATGGATCCTCTCGACCGCCCTGCTCGCCAGCGCCTTGCTGGCCGGGCCCGCCGCGGCCCACGACGACGACGCCCTTGCCAAGGCGATCGCCGGCGATCACCGCGCCGAGGCCAACAGCAGCCGCGATGGCGTGCGCCATCCGCAGGCGACGCTCGAGTTCTTCGGCTTCGACGCGGGGCTCACCGTCGTCGAGGTGTCCCCGGGCGGCGGCTGGTACACGGAGATCCTCGCCCCCGCCCTGCGCGGCCACGGCAAGCTGATCGCGGCGCATTTCCCTGAGGACGCCACCTCGGCGTACCAGCAGCGGGTGCGCGGCGAGTTCCTCGCCAAGATGGCGGCCGAGCCCGAGATCTACAGCGAAGTCGAAGTGTTCGGTTACAAGCCCGGCAGCGAGAATGCGCTCGGGGCGCCGGGGAGCGCCGACCTGGTGGTGACCTTCCGCAATATGCACAGCCTGTTTGGCCAGGGCACGCTCGACGCGTTCCTCGCCGATGCCATCGCCGTGCTGAAGAGCGGCGGCACGCTGGGCATCGTGCAGCATCGCGCGCCGGCGGGCGCCGATCCGGAAGCGGGCAAGGAATCAGGTTACCTGCCGCAGGCCTGGCTCGTCGAGCAGGTCGAGGCCGCGGGCTTCAGGCTGGCTGCGAGCAGCGAGATCAATGCCAATCCCCGCGACACCGCCGACCACCCGGCCGGCGTCTGGACGCTGCCGCCGAGCTTCCGCCTCGGCGACGAGGATCGCGAAAAATATGCGGCCATCGGCGAAAGCGACCGCATGACGCTGAGGTTCGTCAAGCCCTGAGCTTTACCTGGCCGCAGCCTCGACCAGGCGCTGCAGCACGCGCTGCAGCGCCTGGCGTGCGCCCTCGAACCGCGGGTGTGCCGGGCCCCCGGCCGGGTCGGCCTCGTCCATGTAGACGCGCTGGGCCATCTCGATCTGGATGGCCTCCACGCCCGCCTGCCGGCCGTAGTGATCGGTGATGTAGCCGCCCTTGTAGGGGGCGTTGACCGCCACCGCGAGCCCCTCGGCCGTGAAGCTCTCCACGAGCGTCTCGCGCAGCCACGCGCCGCACGTCTCGCCATCGCGGTCGCCCAGGTAGATCTCGTCGCGCAGCGCGTCGTGCAGGCGGTTCGCCGCCGAGGCGACGCTGTGCGCGTCGACCAGCACGACCCGGCCGAAGCGCGCCCGGGTTTCGTCCAGCAGCGCCCGCAGGCGCGCGTGGTAGGGCGCGTGCCAGGCCAGCCGGCGCGCCTCGATCTCCGCCGCGCCCGGCGGCTCACGAAATACCGCTTCGCCCTGGAAGGTCTCGAGGGGGACGAGCCCGGTCTCGAATCGGCCCGGGTAGAGCGCGCGCGGCTGCGGAGGGCGGTTGAGGTCCACCACGAAGCGGCTGACGGTCGCATGGATCGTGGTGGCGCCCAGCGCAGGAAGGAAATCGTACAGCCGGTGCAGGTGCCAGTCGGTCATCGGCTGGTCCTGCATTGCCGGCGAGGCCAGGCTCGCGCGCACGTCGGCGGGCAGCCAGGTCCCCGTGTGCGGGATGCTCACCACCAGCGGCACCGCCGGCGCCGTCGGCAGGCGCAGCCCGTAGGGCGCGACGGCCGCGGAGGCGGTGCTCATGCGCCCGGGCCCCCGCCCATGACGTGGCGCACGGCCGTGCCGAAGTCGCCCTCGTCCTGCGGCGTGAGCCGCTGGCCGCCGATCCAGGCATGCTCGATGCAGCGGCCGTCGCCGCCGGTGACCAGCGCGTCGAGCACGGATGCCGGCCCGTCGGCGCCCGCGAACAGCATGCTGGACATATCCAGCGTCACCACGTCGGCGAAGGCCCCGACCTCGAGCGCCCCCACCGGCTGGCCGAGCGCCGCCGCGCCACCACCCGCCAGGCGACGCCACAGGCTCGCGCCCACGCCTTCGGCATCCGCGAAACACCCCCGCCGGCCCGTCCGCAGGCGCTGCCCGTACTCCAGCCAGCGCAATTCCTCGACCGCGTCGATGCGCACGTTGCTGTCCGAGCCCAGCGCCAGCCTGCCGCCCGCCGCCGCGAACTCCGCGGCCGGGAACAGCCCGTCGCCGAGATACGCCTCGGTCAGCGGACACAGCACGACCGTCGCGCCGCTGTCGATGATCAGCTGGCGCTCCGCCGCGTCGGCGTGCGTCGCGTGCACCAGGCTCCAGCCGGCATCGAGATCGACGGTTTCGGCCAGCAGCTGAACCGGCCTGCGTCCGGTCGCCGCGATGCAGGCCTCGACCTCGGCCGGCTGCTCGGCGACATGGATGTGGATCGGGCAATCGTCCCCCAGCAGCTCGCGCGCGCCGAGCGCCATGTCCGAGAGCATCTCGAGCGGCACGGTGCGCAGCGAGTGCGCGGCCACGCCCGCGCAATGTTTGCCGTACATCGCGACGAGGGTCAGGTAGTCCTCGACGTCGTGGTGCAGGAAGCGCGCCTGGCCCGGCCCGGCCGGCGTGTCGAAGCCGCCCCGCTGGTAGAACACAGGGATGAAGGCGAGCCGGATGCCGGCGTCCGAGGCCGCGCGGATCACCGCCTCCACCAGCTCGGTGGCGCGGCCGCCATCGGCCCGGCGATGCAGGTAATGAAACTCCGCGACCGAGGTGAAGCCAGCGGCCAGCATGTCGCGGTACGCCCGCCACGACAGCGCATAGAGCGCGTCCGGGTCCAGTCCCGCGGCGAGGCGGTACATCGCATCGCGCCAGCTCCAGAACGAGTCGTCACCGCGCGCCGCCTCCCCGTAGCCCGCGAGGCCGCGCTGGAAGGCATGGCTGTGCGCATTGGGCATGCCGGGCAGCGCGAGCCAGCCGTCGAAAGGCCCGGCGGCATCGCTTGGCTCGATGGCGCTGATCCGGCCCGCGCTGTCGATTCGCAGGCGACGGTGGCGCTCTATGCCGACGGGCGTGAGAATATGCTGGAAATTGAGTTCACGTGACATCGTTTCATTCGCCGGCGGAACCGGCCACCCCATGGCAGAGCTGTTTTTTCACAACGCGAGAGTCTACCCGAAGGCCGACGGCGACGAGGTCGTGGACTGCTTTGCCGTCGAGCAGGGCCGCATCGTCTCGCTCGGCGCACCCGTCGCCGCGGCGCGCAGCATCGATCTCGGCGGGCGCCTCGTGCTGCCGGGCTTCATCGACTGCCATACCCACCTCCTGTGGGCGGGCGATCGCGCCGACGAGTTCGCGTTGCGCCAGGCCGGCGCCGGTTATGCCGAGATCGCGCGCGCCGGCGGCGGGATCCTCTCCACCGTCCGGGCGGTGCGGGCGGCGGACGAGGACACGCTGGTGGCGCTGGCCCTGCCGCGCCTCAAGGCGCTCGCGGACGAGGGCGTGACCTGCGTCGAGATCAAGAGCGGCTACGGCCTCGACCTGGACAGCGAGCTGAAGATGCTGCGCGCCATCCGCCGGCTGGACGCGCTGCAGCCGCTGAGGGTCCGGGCGACCTTCCTCGGCGCGCACACCGTGCCGCGCGACCGCGGGCGCGCCGAGTATCTCGAGGACATCATCACGCACATGCTGCCGGCAATCGCCGAGCAGCGCCTCGCGGACTACGTGGATATCTATGTCGAGGACATTGCGTTCTCGATCGCGGACATGGAGCGGCTGTTCGCGGCGGCCGCGGGGATGGGCTTCGGCCTGCGCGCGCATACCGGCCAGCTCTCCGACGCCGGCGCCACCGCGGCGGCCTGCCGCCTGGGCGCCTTGTCCTGTGATCACCTGGAATACGCGGACGACGAGGCGGTCGCGGCCATGGCCCGGCACGGCACCACCGCGGTGCTGCTGCCCGGCGCGTGGTACTGCCTGCGCGAGACCCGGCTGCCGCCGGTCGTATCGCTGCGCAGCCACGGCGTGCCGATGGCGGTGGCCAGCGACGCCAATCCCGGCACCTCGCCGATCGTGAGCCTGCTGACGGCGCTGCACATGAGCGTCGTGTGCTTCGGCCTCACGCCGGCGGAGGCCCTCGCCGGGGTCACGCGCCACGCGGCGCGCGCGCTGGGGCTGCCGCTCGGCGAACTGGCGCCGGGCGCCCCGGCGGACTTCAGCACCTGGGACATGGCGCGCCCGGCACTGCTCGGTTACCAGCTGGGGGGCCTGCGGCCGCAGGCCGTCTTCATCGGGGGAGAACGGATTTGAGCGACACGACACACGCGGTGCTTACGCTGGGCGATGGCCCGCTGGGACTCGATGCGCTGCGCCGCTGGGAACGCACGCGCGGCGCCGTGGAACTCGCGGCTTCCGCGCGCGCCCGCATGGCCGCCAGCGTCGCGACGGTGCGGCGCGTGATCGAGTCGGGCCGGGCCAGCTACGGCATCAACACCGGCTTCGGCGCGTTCGCGAACGCGCGGATCTCCACGCCGCAGCTGGCGCAGCTGCAGTACAACCTCGTGCGCAGTCATTCCTGCGGCGTCGGGGCCCCGCTGGCGCCGGAGCTGGTGCGGCGGATCATGCTACTGAAGGCCAACAGCCTGGCCGTCGGCGTCTCCGGGATCCGCGCCGAAGTCGTGGACACCCTGCTCGCGCTGCTCCAGGCCGACGTGCTGCCTGTCATCCCGGGGCGCGGCTCGGTCGGCGCCTCGGGCGACCTCGCGCCGCTGGCGCACCTCGCGCTCGCGCTGATCGGCGAAGGCGAAGCCATGCAGGGCACGACCCTGCTCGAGGGCCCCGCGGTGCTCGCCGCGGCTGGCTGCGAGCCCGTCCGCCTGGAAGCGAAGGAAGGTCTCGCCCTGCTCAACGGCACGCAGCTCAGCACGGCGCTCGCGCTCGAGGGCCTGTTCCGCGCGGAGACCCTGCTCGGCACGGCGATCACCGCCGGCGCGCTGAGCGTCGAGGGCCTCGCCGGCAGCTACACGCCTTTCGACGACCGCATCCACGCCGCCCGAGGTCTGCCGCCGCAGCGCGAGGTCGCCGCGCGCCTGCGGGCGTTGCTCACGGACAGCGAGATCCACTCCAGCCACGTCGACTGCGACCGCGTGCAGGATCCTTATGCTGTGCGCTGCATGCCGCAGGTCTTCGGCGCCGTCGCGGCCACCCTGGCGCATGCGCGCACGGTGCTCGAGGCGGAAGCCAACGGCGTGTCCGACAACCCGCTCGTGTTCGAAGCAGACGTGCTGTCCGGCGGCAACTTCCACGCCGCGCCCGTCGGGTTCGTGGCCGACTTCATGGCCATCGGGGTCGCCGAGCTCGGCAACATGTCGGAGCGGCGCATCGACCTGCTGGCGCGCCGCGTCAACCCGAACCTGAAGATGTTCCTGACCGACGAGCCCGGGGTCGAATCCGGCTTCATGATCGCGCATGTCACGGCCGCGGCGCTGGCGTCGGAGAACAAGACGCTCGCACACCCGGCCTCCGTGGACACCATCCCGACCTCGGCGGGCCAGGAAGACCACGTCAGCATGGCGCCCTGGGGCGGGCACAAGCTGCTCGCCGCCTGCGACAACACCGCCATCGTGCTCGCCATCGAACTGCTCGCCGCCGCGCATGCGATCGACGAGCAGCGCCCGCTCCGCACCACGCCCCCGCTCGCGACGCTGCACGCGCGCATCCGCGAGCACGCGCCGTTTATCCGCGGCGACCGTCGCCTCGACCGGGAGATCGCGACCATCGCCGCCCTGGTGCGGGAGGGCGCATTCGAGGCGCCCGCGACGCAGCCGAGAGACGGATGAAGTTTCACTTCCAAGGCATTGATTTTACATAACAGGACGGTTGGCGCCGCTGCCAAACATTCGGCTACACTCGGAGCCCATAAGCGCTTGGGGACGGCGCCGGGGGAGCGGGCAACATGCCCATGTTCATCGAAAAGAGCGGTGGC
Source organism: Gammaproteobacteria bacterium (assembly GCA_047921395.1). Taxonomy (GTDB): domain Bacteria; phylum Pseudomonadota; class Gammaproteobacteria; order Steroidobacterales; family XN24; genus XN24. The sequence goes on along the minus strand of JBLRWH010000032.1, from coordinate 20,744 downwards.
TTTCAGCACGACCACAGCCAGCATTTCGCGCTGAACTGTCCGACATGCGGCGTGTTTGCGCACATGACGGCGGTGGCGATCCCGAGCTTCGCGGAGCTGTCCCGGTTCAAGCCGCCCGAGACCGGTCTCGTGTTCCGCTGCGACAACTGCAACTCGCCGGTATTTCTCCGCTTCCCGGTCAAGGCTTACACCGAGAACCTGGTCGAGCTGTCGCCCAATTTCATCGAGGTTGAGCGGCCGAAGGAAAGCTTCGATTTCACCTACCTGCCGGAAGAGACCGAGATCCTGTTCCGCGAAGCGCTCGACTGCTACAGCATGAACGCGCTGAATGCCTTCGCCTCGATGTGCCGGCGCACCATCCAGCGCGTGTTCCAGGACTCGGGCGAGACCGGCAAGATGCGCATCTTCGAGCAGTGCAACGAGATCCGCGCGATGGCCGAGGTGGAACTCCCGACCTTCAACGTCGTGCGCCGCGTGCTGTTCGACACGGACGCCGCGCGCGAGGGCATGCCGATCGTCACCCCGGTCGAGGCCGGCGTGCTGCTGGAGTTCATGCGCGACATCCTCTACGAGAACTACGTCCGCAAGGGCCGGCTGCAGCAAGCAATGATGATGCGCCGCTATGTCGCCGAGCAGGACCCCCAGCCGCTGCAGAACGGGTCGCATGGGTAGGGCTTGCGCGGGAAGATAAAAAGGGCTCGCGCGGAGGCGCAGAGAGGCAGAGGCGCGGAGACTTTTGATATATGGGTCGTAGGGTCGGCGGCATTGGGCGGCGCGATCGATCATGGCCGGTCCGGCTCAAGTTGTTTGTGAGCGTCGCGCGATTGCCGCCTCGCCGACCACTGTCGGTCCTCCCCGGCTGGGAAACTTTCCTTTCAAAGGCTGCGGGCTCGCGCGATCGCGCTGCCTGAACCCGATCACGCCCGGTCCGGCAACCAATAATTTCTGTTGTATTCCTCCGCGCCTCTGCCTCTCTGCGCCTCCGCGCGAGCCTGTTTTTTAAGCGCCCAACACCGCGAAGGCCTCCCGGCTGAGGTTCCGCGCGCCGCCCGGGCCCATCCACACGTTGTCCTCGATGCGCACGCCACCGTACGGCCGCAGGCGCTCGACGGCGTCCCAGTCCACGTGACGGCCAAGCGGCGTCTCCCGCAGGCGTTGCAGCAACGAATCGATGAAGTACAGCCCGG
>JBLRWH010000032.1:0-19457 GCA_047921395.1 Gammaproteobacteria bacterium | reverse complement strand
CCAAGCGGCGTCTCCCGCAGGCGTTGCAGCAACGAATCGATGAAGTACAGCCCGGGCTCGATCGTGAACACGTTGCCCTGTTCCACGGGGCGCAGGTTGCGCAGGAACGGCCACGCCTCCGGTTGCGGCAGCGCCGTGCCATCGGGCGCGGCCAGCTTGCCGCCGGTGTCATGCACCTGGAGCCCGAGGTGGTGTCCCACGCCGTGGGGCAGGAACACGTTGCTGACGCCGGCCGCCACCATGTCGTCCGGCGCCATGGCCACGATCCCGAAGTCCTCCAGGATCACGGCCACCGCCAGCTGCGCGTCCTCGTGCACGTCGACGTACGACTGGCCCACCTGCAGGCCCTCGATGAGCGCGACCTGGGCATGGTCGAGCGCGTGCACCAGGGCCGCGAACTCGCCGCCCGGCTCGGCCGGCCAGGTCCGGGTGATATCCGCGGCGTACCCGCGGTGCCGTGCGCCGGCGTCGATCAGGAAGCTGCGGGGCGGCGCCGGCGGCCGGCGGTCGAAATACCCGTAGTGCAGGGTCGCGCCGTGCTCGTTCAACGCGACGATGTTCGCGTAGGGCAGCTCCGCCTCGCTGTGTGCCGTCGCCTCGAGGTAGGCCAGGTGGATGGCGAATTCGCTGCCACCGCCGAGAAACGCGTCGCGCGCCGCGAGGTGGCCGCGCGCGGCGCAACGGTTGGCGGCCGCGATGCATTCGACCTCGTACGCCGTCTTGTACAAGCGCGCGAACTCGAGCCGGGTGACGAGCCCAGCGGGGTTCAGCGCCGCACAGCCCCAGCCGGCCACCGTGTCGTCGGGCTCGCCGAGCAACGCGCAGCCCGAGAGGTCGGCAGGCAGGGCGCGGCGCACGGCGTCGGCGTCCGCCACGATCTCGATCTCGAAATGCGCCGTCCAGGCGCCGCTCGGCGCCTCGGGCACCGAGTGCCAGTAATCCCGCGGCAGGTGCAGCACCAGGCGCGGCGTCCTGCCGGGACGGAACAGCAGCACGCTGCCGGCGTGATCCTCGCACGGGATCCACTGCTGGTAGAAGGCGCCGGCCCGGTACGGCCACGCCTGGTCGTCGCGGAAGCGGTAACGCGGTGCGCCCGAATACACCGCGATGGCCTCGAACGCCGAAGCCGCGAGCACGGACTCGTACCGCGCCGTCAATTCGGCGTGGTGCGCCGGGTAGAGCCGGTCCAGCATCCCGGTCGATGGTGCCGCGTGAATTCCCATGCGCTCGCTCCCGTTCGATGAACCCGCATTCTAGCGAGGGGCCATTGGCGTAGCCATCGGGTGCCGCAGGCGCGCCAGCGCTCGTACATCGCAGGCGCATCGCTATAATCGGGGCCTGACCTGACGCCCAGCCCATTGCCCGGAGGCCACGCATGAGCCAGTCCGATACCTTCGCTGCCGAGCTGCTCGAGGTCAGCGCCACCGGCTATGCGGCGCTGGCGGCCGAGCGCCTCCTGGCGGCGCACCCGGAGATCGCTGCGCGCTTCGCGCCGGACGCCCAGGGCGCCTGGAAAGCGGTGCTCGGCCAGCGCATCGTCGAACTGGCGACGGCCCTGCGGCTGGGCGAGTCCAGGCTGTTCGTGGCCCGGCTGGGCTGGGCGCGGCGGGCGTTCGCCGCGCGCGCCGTGCCGGAGAGCGACCTGCGCGCGAGCCTCGAGACGCTGGCCGCCGTGCTGGTAGAGGAACTGCCCGCGCCAGCCCAGGCGGGGCCCGCCGCCCTGTTGCGGGATGCCGTCGCCGAGCTCGACCAGCCGCTCGAGGACGGCGACGCGTTCATCGATCCGCGCACCGCGACCGGCCAGCTGGCGCTCGAGTACCTGGCCGCCGTGCTGGAAGGTGACACCCGCAAGGCCACCGACCGGATGCTTGCAGAAGTCGACTCCGGCCTGCCCGTCGCCAGCGCCTACCTGGACGTGCTCGTGCCCGTGCAGCGCGAGGTGGGCCGGCTGTGGCATGCGGGCGAACTCGGAATCGTCGAGGAACATGTCGTCACCTACACGACCGAGCGCCTGATGGCCCTGCTGGCCCATCGCGCCGAGCGCGCGCCGGCCAACGGCCGGACGGTGCTCTGTGCGGCCGTGGCGGGCAACGTGCACGATATCGCCGTGCGGGTGCTCGCGGACTTTTTCGACGTGGCCGGCTGGCGGGCGGTGCACCTGGGCGCCAGTGTGCCCGCGGCGGAAATCGCCTCGGCGGTGCAGTATTTCGATGCCGACCTGCTCGTGCTCTCCGCGGCCCTGAGCGTGCAGCTGCCGAAGGTCGCCGACGCCATCGCCGCCGTGCGGCGCATCGAGGGACGCGAGGTGCGCGTCCTGGTCGGCGGCCTCGCCTTCAACGACGCCCCGGAGGTGTGGCGCAAGCTCGGCGCGGACGGCTACGCCGCCGACGCCGTGGACGGGATCCGCCTGGCGGACGCGCTGTTCCTGGCCTGAGCGCCGGACCTCAGACGCCGGCGCCGAGCAGCCGCTCGGCCCACTGGCGCAAGCGGGTCGGCTCAACACCGAAACGCTCGGCGACATCGTCCATCGGAATCGCGTTGCCCTTCGCATAGGCCAGCATGACGGACGCCATGCTGCGCTCATGCTCGGTCCGGGCGGCCGCGAGTTGCGCGCGCAGCGTGGCCTCGTCGATGGTCTCCACTTCAATGGGACGGCCCGCGAGTGACTCGAACAGGGCGACGGCATCGAGCGGCGCGATGGCCTCCGGACCGCCGATCTCGATCGTGGCGTTGCGTGCCTCCTCGCTGTCGACGGCCGCGGCGGCGAATTCCGCGACATCTTCGCGTGCGACCCAGCTGATCGGTTCGCGGCCCGCGCCGTAGATGCGCGCCTTGCCGGCGGCGATATCGAAGCCCAGCGCCGGTGAGAACCATGACTCCATGAAATACGAAGGGCGCAACACGGTCCAGGTCATGCCGCTGTGCTTGAGCGTGCGCTCGACGGCGCGCTTGGCGAGCGTGAGCGGATCGTCCTTGCCGATCACGCCCGAGTAGGACACGTAGACGAAACGCTCGACGCCTTCCTCTGCCGCGGCCGCCACCAGCGCGAGCTGGCCGTCGCGATCGACCCGCTCGATGCTTTCGCTGGCGCGTCCCATCGCGGTCATGCCCGAAACCACCGAGTCGCAGCCGCTGCAGGCTTCGCGCAGCGATTCGCGATTACCCAGCTCCGCCTGCACCGGCACGACCCCCATCGCCTCGAGTTCAGCGACGGCCGCCGGCGACGAGCCGGCGCGCACCATGCCGTAGACCATGCCGCCCCGTTCCGTGAGCTTTTGGCAGATCACTCGCCCGAGCTCACCCGTCGCCCCCGCGACCAGGATCATGTCCCCACTCCTCCGTCGTCCCTACGTCTTGCCTTCTCCGCATCTCCGCGTCTCCGCGGGCCCGCAATTCAGAGTCTCACGATTCCGCCGCTGGCGCATCAAGTCTCTGGTGCGTGCATCGGCAGGTCCAGGCCGCGCTCCGCCGCCACCTCGAGGGCGCGCGCGTAGCCGGCGTCAGCGTGCCGCATCACGCCCGTGCCGGGATCGTTGACCAGCACCCGCGCCAGTTGCTCGGCGGCACGCGCGCTGCCGTCCGCCACCACCACGACGCCGGCGTGCAGCGAGTAGCCCATCCCGACCCCCCCGCCGTGGTGGAAGCTGACCCAGGAGGCGCCGCTCGCGGTGTTCAAGAGCGCGTTCAGCACGGGCCAGTCCGCGACTGCGTCCGAGCCATCACGCATCGCCTCGGTCTCCCGGTTCGGCGAGGCGACCGAGCCGGAGTCGAGGTGATCGCGACCGATCACGATCGGCCCCTTGAGCTCGCCGCTGGCGACCATCTCGTTGAAGGCGAGGCCGAGCCGGTGGCGCTCCTGGTAACCCAGCCAGCAGATGCGTGCGGGCAGTCCCTGGAAGCGGATGCGCTCGCGCGCGCCGTCCAGCCAGCGATGCAGGCCGCTGTTCTCCGGGAACAGCTCGCGGGCCTTGGCGTCCGTGCGCCAGATGTCCTCCGGGTCGCCCGACAGCGCCACCCAGCGGAACGGGCCCACACCCTCGCAGAACAGCGGCCGGATATACAGCGGCACGAAGCCCTTGAAGTCGAAGGCGTTGGTGACGCCCGCGTCCTGCGCCATCGCGCGGATGTTATTGCCGTAGTCGAAGGTCGGCACCCCTGCCGCCTGCAGTGCGAGCATCGCCCGCACCTGCCGGGCCATCGATTCCTTCGCCGCATGAACGTAGCCGCGCGGATCGCGCTCGCGAAACTCTGCGGCCGCCGCCACATCGTAGCCCACGGGGATGTAGCCGTTCAGCGGGTCGTGCGCCGAGGTCTGGTCCGTGACGAGATCCGGGCGGATGCCGCGCGCGGCGATCTCCTCGAACACTTCCGCCGCGTTGCCGAGCAGCCCGACCGAGACCGGGGCGCCGTCGCGCCCCGCCGCCGCGAGGATCTCGAGTGCCTCGTCGAGGCGGTCCACGCGCCGGTCGAGATAGCCGGTCTCCAGGCGCTTCTCGATACGCGTGGGGTCGACCTCGACCGCCAGGCAGGACAGGCCCGCGAACACCGCCGCGAGCGGCTGTGCGCCGCCCATCCCCCCGAGCCCGCCGGTGAGCAGCCAGCGCCCCCCGGCTGCGCCGCCGTAGTGCTGGCGGACGGCCTCGGCGAAGGTTTCGTAGGTGCCCTGGACGATCCCCTGCGAGCCGATGTAGATCCACGAACCGGCCGTCATCTGGCCGTACATCATCAGGCCCTTGCGATCGAGCTCGAAAAAATGGTCCCAGTCGGCCCACTTGCCGACGAGGTTGGAATTCGCGATCAGCACGCGCGGCGCAAATTCGTGCGTACGGAACACGCCGACCGGCTTGCCGGACTGCACCAGCAGCGTCTCGTCATCGCCCAGGCGCCGCAGGGTGGCGACGATCGCGTCGAAGCACTCCCAGTTGCGCGCAGCGCGGCCGATGCCGCCGTAGACCACCAGCGCCTCCGGGTTCTCGGCGACCTCCTGATCCAGGTTGTTCAGCAGCATCCGCAGCGCGGCTTCCTGCACCCAGCCGCGACAACTCAGGGTGGCGCCATGCGGCGCGCGCAGCGCGCCCGCGCGGAAACGCGTGCCTGCCGCCTCGTTGGCGTTGCTCATCCCTCTCCTCCGGGCGCGTCTGCGCGCGCTATTCGACCCAGGCCCGCGCGTTGCGGAACAGCCGCAGCCACGGGCTGTCCTCGCCCCAGTGGTCCGGCCGCCAGGACTGCTGCACGCTCCGGAACACGCGTTCCGGGTGCGGCATGGCGATCGTCACCCGGCCGTCGGCCGAGGTCAGGCCGGCGATCCCGTCCGGCGAGCCGTTGGGATTGGCCGGATAGGCGGTCGCCACCCGGCCGCGGTTGTCCAGGTAGCGCAGCCAGACCAGCTCCGCCTCCACGCAGGCACGCTCGTGTTCCTCGTCGCGGAATTCCGCGCGCCCCTCGCCGTGCGACACGACGATGGGCATCACGGAGCCGGCCATCCCCGCGGTGAGCGCCGAGCCGCTCTCGTCGACTCGCACCAGGCCGAAACGCGCCTCGAACTGCTCCGAACGGTTGCGCACGAAGCGCGGCCAGAGCCCTGCGCCCGGGATGATCTCCTTCAGCGCCGACATCATCTGGCAGCCGTTGCACACGCCGAGCGCGAAGGTGTCCGGGCGCTCGAAATACGCCTCGAACTGGTCGCGGGCGCGCGGGTTGAAGAGGATGCTCTTGGCCCAGCCTTCGCCGGCGCCGAGCACGTCGCCGTAGGAAAACCCGCCGCAGGCCACCAGGCCGCGGAACGTCTCGAGGGTGCGACGACCCTCGAGCAGGTCGCTCATGTGGACGTCCACGGCCTCGAAGCCGGCGCGATGGAACGCGGCCGCCATCTCGACCTGGCTGTTGACGCCCTGCTCGCGGAGGACCGCGATGCGCGGCCGCGCGCCCTGCCCGATCCAGGGGGCGGCGATGTCCTCCGCGGGGTCGAAGCTCGGTTCCGCCCAGAGGCCGGGATCCTCGTCGTCGAGCCGCGCCGCGTGCTCCTCGCGCGCGCAGTCCGGATGGTCGCGCAGCGCCTGCATCTGGTAGCTGGTCTGCGACCAGGCGTCGCGCAGTTCGCGCCGCGCCTCGTCCAGCAGCAGCCGGTTGCCCTGCCGGATCTGCACCCGGTCGCTGGCGACGGGCCGCCCGATGAGCCTGCTGCAGTCGGCCAGGCCGGCGGTGGCGAGCGCGCCGCAAACATCCTCGAGCGCGTCCTCGCGCAGCTGCACGACCGCGCCGAGCTCCTCGGTGAACAGCACGGCCAGCGGATCGCCCCCGAGCGCTGCGAGGTCGATATCGAGCCCGCAGTGCCCCGCAAACGCCATCTCCACGAGGGTCGCGAACAGCCCGCCGTCGGAGCGGTCGTGGTAGGCGAGCAGCTGGCCCGAGGCATTCAGTTCCTGGATCGCCGCGAAGAAGGACGCGAGGCGCGTGGGCTCGTCGAGATCCGGCGGTTGCGTCCCGGCGCGGCCGTACACCTGCGCGAGGGCGGAGCCGCCGAGGCGGTTGCGCCCGGCGCCAAGATCGATCAGCAGCAGGACCGAGTCGCCGGCATCGAGGCGGAGCTGCGGGGTCAGCGTCCGGCGCACGTCTTCCACCGGGGCGAAGGCGGAGACGATCAGCGACAACGGTGCGATCACCGCCCGGTCCCCGTCCGGCGTCTCCCAGCGCGTGCGCATGGACAGCGAGTCCTTGCCCACCGGGATCGCGATGCCCAGCGACGGGCAGAGCTGCTCCCCCACCGCGCGGACGGTGTCGAACAACGCGGCATCCTCGCCCGGCTCGCCGCAGGCCGCCATCCAGTTGGCCGACAGCCTGACGTGGCCGAGCGAAGGTATTGCGGCTGCGGCGATGTTCGTGATCGCCTCGCCGACCGCCATCCGGCCGGAGGCCGGGCCGTCGAGCACGGCGAGCGGCGTGCGCTCGCCCATGGCCATCGCCTCGCCGCTGTAGCCGCGATACGCGGTGTTGGTGACGGCGACATCCGCCACCGGCACCTGCCACGGTCCGACCATCTGGTCGCGGGCGGTGAGCCCGCCGACGCTGCGGTCGCCGATCGTGACCAGGAAAGTCTTGTCCGCGACCGCCGGGAGGCGCAGCACGCGCAGCGCGGCCTCGCGCAGGTCGATGTCCGCCGGCAGCTCGTCGCCCCGGCTAGCGACCCGCTCGGCCGCGCGCGTCATGCGCGGCGGCTTGCCGAGCAGCACCTCGACCGGCATGTCGACGGGGGCATTGTCGAACAGGCGATCCGTCACCAGCAGGCGCCGTTCCGTGGTGGTCTCGCCGACCATCGCCCACGGGCAGCGCTCGCGCGCGCAAATGGCGCCGAACACCTCGAGCCGGTCCGCGGCGACCGCGAGCACGTAGCGCTCCTGCGCCTCGTTGCACCAGATCGCCATCGGCGACATGCCCGGCTCGTCGTTCGGCACGTCGCGCAGCTCGATGCGCCCGCCGAGGCCGCTGTGGTCGATCACCTCCGGCAGTGCATTCGAAAGCCCGCCGGCGCCGACGTCGTGGATCAGCATGATCGGGTTGTCTGCACCCATCGCCCAGCAGCGGTCGATGACCTCCTGGGCACGGCGCTGGATCTCCGGGTTGCCGCGCTGCACGGAGGCGAAGTCCAGGTCCTCGGTGCTCTCGCCGCTGGACATGGACGAGGCCGCGCCGCCGCCGAGGCCGATGAGCATCGCCGGCCCGCCGAGCACCACGAGCTTCGCGCCCGGGGACACCTCGCCCTTGTCGACGTGCGACGCCCGGATGTTGCCCAGTCCGCCGGCGATCATGATCGGCTTGTGGTAGCCGCGCACGACCCCGTCCACGACCTGCTCGTAGGTGCGGAAATAGCCGGCCAGGTTCGGGCGCCCGAACTCGTTGTTGAAGGCGGCGGCGCCGATCGGCCCGTCGCGCATGATCTCGAGCGGCGTGGCGATGCGGCCGGGAAACCCGGGGCCTCCGCCCTCCCAGGGCTGCTCGAAGCCGGGGATGCGCAGGTTCGAGACGGAGAACCCCGCGAGCCCCGCCTTGGGCTTGGCGCCCAGCCCGGTGGCGCCCTCGTCGCGGATCTCGCCGCCCGCGCCGGTCGCCGCGCCGGGAAACGGCGAGATCGCGGTCGGGTGATTGTGCGTCTCGACCTTCATCAGGATGTGGACGGGCTCCTCGACGAAGTCGTAGTGGCCGTCGGCGGGCGCCGGGAAGAAACGCTCCCCGAGCCAGCCCTCGATGACCGAGGCATTGTCCTTGTAGGCGGAGAGCACCCCGCCGGGCGACTTCTCGTGGGTGTTGCGGATCATCGCGAACAGCGACTTCGGCTGCGCCTCGCCTCCGATGACCCATGAGGCGTTGAAAATCTTGTGGCGGCAATGCTCGCTGTTCGCCTGCGCGAACATCATCAGCTCGGCGTCCGTCGGGTTGCGCCCGGCGCCCCGGTAGTGCGCCAGCAGGTAATCGATTTCGTCGTCGGACAGCGCGAGGCCGAGCGCGCCATTGGCCGCGGCGAGCGCCTCCCGGCCGCCGCCGAGGGCGTCAACGAAGCCGAGCGGCGCGGGCGGGTGGTGCTCGAACATTCGCGCGGCGTCGTCGATGCGGTGCACAACCGACTCGGTCATGCGGTCATGCAGCGGCCCGGCGAGGGCCTGCAACTCTTCCGGCGCCAGCGGGCGGCGTGAGGCGATGTGCCACGCCACGCCGCGCTCCAGGCGATGCACGGCGGCCAGGCCGCAGTTGTGCGCAATGTCCGTAGCCTTGCTCGACCACGGCGAGATCGTGCCGAACCGCGGCACGACGAGCAGCACGTCGCCCTCGGGAAACGCGACCTTGCGGGTCGGGCCATAGCTCAGCAGGCGCTTCAGGAGCCGGAGTTCACGCTCGTCGAGGTCTCGCGCGAGGTCGGCGAAATGCATATGCCGCGCGGCCACGGAAGTGACGGCCGGACACAGGCGCCGGAGGTCCTCCAGGAACTTGTCGAGCCGGAACCGCGAGAAGGCCGGCGCACCGGGCAAAGTCAGCATGGTTTCCTGCGGCGGTCGAGCTCAACTGAAGGCCGGAGAATTCTACTGCAGACGGGAGTGCCTGCCCACCCGACCATCACAGCGTCCGCCAGTCCAGGCCGGCGCGCTGTTCCGCGACCGCCACCTCGCCGGGGGCGCAGCCGAGCACGCCGGCGAGCGCGCCCTGCGCCAGTGCGGGGGAATTATTGGCTTCCGAAAGGTGCAGCGCGACCACGTGCCGCAGCCTGGCCGTGTCCAGCACCCCCAGCAGGTGAGCCGCCTGGTCGTTGGACAGGTGGCCCAGGTCGCCGCCCACGCGCCGCTTCAGGGCGGCGGAATACGGCCCGGCGGCCAGCATCGCGGCGTCGTGGTTGCACTCGATCGCCAGCGCGTCGCAGCCCTGCAGGCTGGCGATCACGTGCGCGGTGACCTTGCCGAGGTCCGTGACAATACCCAGCCGCACCGCGCCGTCGCTGAACACGAACTGGCAGGGCTCGCGCGCGTCGTGGGGCACCGGCATCGGCGTGATCTCGAGCGCGCCGCAGCCGAAGGCCTCGTGCGAGTTGATGGGCTCCAGGCGCGGCGGCGGGCCCAGCCGGAAACCGCGCGCGGTGCCGGGCGTCGCCATCACGCGGAGATCGTGCCGGGCGGCCAGGCGCGCGACGCCCCCGATGTGGTCGCTGTGCTCGTGCGTCACCAGGATGGCGTCGATGTCCGCCGGCGTCCTGCCGAGCCGCCCGAGGCGCGCCTCGGCATCTTTCAGTCCGAGCCCGCAATCGATCATGACGCAGCAGCCGTCGGCCTCGACGAGGGCCGCGTTGCCTCGGCTGCCGCTGCCAAGCCAGGCGAAACGCACGCCCCGGCTCTACTTGCCGCGGGACGAATCGGTGCCCGGCGTATAGACCGGCATGGGGAACTGCGCGACGTTGCCGCCCTCCGCGCTGCTGATCTTGCTGACCCCCTGCTTCTCGACTTCGTCCACGCGCAACACGGCGTGCAAAGGGATGTAGCTGCGTCGAACTCCGGCGAACTCCGACCTTATGCGCTCTTCTGACGGATCGACGACCACCGAGCTGCGCTCGCCGAACACCAGTTCCTCGACGGCCAGGAAGCCGAACAGGTCGCCCTGGGTGACGCTGCGCGCATAGATCTCGTAGACCTTGCCCTGGTTGAGAAAGAGCACCTTGAAAACATGTGTGGCAGGCATGGGGCCTCGCTGCGGCGGAAAAAATGCAAGGATCACATGAAAAAGCGTGACGCGGGGCACATGCAGTAGTGTTGTCGCGCGGCGCTACTTCAACTATTTTTGTCGGGTAGCAGTACAAGTCAATGTTTCGCTTGGAAAGCCCATGCCCCTGACCCTGAAAATCACCAGCAAGCAGCGGCACATCCTGGGCGCGGACAGCATGCGCGTTTTCAGCGTGCACGGGGGCTCCATCGGGCGCGCGCCGGACAACGACTGGGTGCTGCCCGACCCCGACCGCTACATTTCCGGGCATCACGCGGCCATCGATTACCGGGCCGGCAATTATTATTTGCGCGACAACAGCACGAACGGCGTCTTCGTAAACCACTCGAGCGAGCCGGTCGGGCGCGGCACGCCCATCCGGCTGTACGACGGCGACGAGCTGCGCATGGGCGATTACGTGTTCGAGGTCAGCGTCGTCAACGTCAGCCCCGACGGCTCCGACGACAGCGGCCAGGGCCCGGACGATGCGCGTCCCGAGCGCAGGCTCAAGCGGCGGCAGCCGGCCGCCCCGCTCTCGTTGAAACTGCTCGGCGACGAGGCCGACCAGCTGCACGTGGCCGCGCAAGAAATGATGGCCGGCCGCAAGGCGCCACCGCCCGACGAGGAGCCGGTCATCCAGATCGACGAGCGGGAGTTCGGCAATACGGTGGTCGCGAGCGGCTCCGGTATCGAGCTGTCGCCGGACGAGGCGGTGCCCAAGCTGCCCGGCGGCGATTTCCGCCCGGCGGCGCAGAAAAAAGCGTTCACCGCGACCGACGGACAGGATTTTTCGGCGGCGGTCCGCCTGCTGATGGAGAGCGCCGGGCTCGATCCTCGCCGGCTGCCGCATGGCGACGAGCAGCAGACGATGGTGACGGTCGGCCGCTTCATCCGCGCCACGGTCGCGGGGCTCCAGTCTGCGCTGCAGACGCGCACCCTGATCAAGACGCAGTTCCAACTCGACCTCACGGGCATGCAGCCGGTGAACAACAATCCGCTGAAGTTCATACCCGACACCCAGGAGGCGCTCGAGCAGCTGTTTTACCGCGAGGCCGAGGGGTATCTCGGCCTGGAAGAAGCCGTCGGAAACGCTGTCGAAGACCTGCGCACGCACCAGTCCGCGATGGTCAGGGCCATGCAGGCCGCGTTCCGGGACCTGCTCGAGCGGCTCAGCCCCGAGCATCTCGAGGAGAAATTCGAGGGTAAGGGGAAGCGCGGCACGCTGCTGGGGCTCTCCGGCAAGTCGAACCACTGGGAGCTTTACCGGGAGGCCTACGAGCAGCTCACGGGGCTCAGCGACGACATCCTGCTGAAGATGGTCGCGGCCAGGTTTGCCGAGGCCTACACCGCGGAGCTGCAGAATCTCAAGGGTCGCAAGGGCGCGAAGGTCCGGCCCTCCTAAAGCCTTTTCACGCCTGGCGGGCCTCGACCGCCTCGAAACCCGCCTCCGCGCGACGCGCGATCGACTCGGTCATGCGGTTGAAAATCAGCCCGTGGAACGGCGCCAGCGGATACCAGTACAGCAACCCCAGCGCCCCCTGCGGGTGCCAGTAGGCCGTCGCGGTGACCCGCGTGCCGCCGCTCGCCTCGGGCGCGACCTCGAACTCGAGGATCCCGGCGCCGGGGGCCTTCATGCCGAACAGCAGGGTCAGGCGGCGCCTCGGCTCCAGGCCGATGACCTGCCATGAATCCACCGCATCGCCGACCCGGAGATGGGCCGGATCGCGCCGGCCGCGGTTGAAGCCCGGCCCCCCGATCATCCAGTCGCCGATCTCGCGCACGGTCCAGAGCAGGTCCAGCGCGTAATAGCGGTTCTTGCCGCCGATCGCCGAGACGATCCGCCACACCTCCTCCGGCGCGGCCGAGGACACCGCACTGCCCGAGGCCCGCTTGGCGTAGAAGGCATAGTCCTGCCGGTAGTTGCGGTACATGAGCGCGCCCTCGGTCCAGCGCGCCGCGACCGCGTTCAGGCGCTCGGCCTCGAGCGCCGCCGCGACCGCCTCGCGGTAATCCAGCAGCCGCTGCGGCAGCAGCGCGCGCAACGGCGCCGGGTCCGCCGGGAGATCGTGCGCGAGGCCGCCGATGAGCGCGCGCGCCACGGGAGTCGGCACCGTGGTCACGAGGCCCAGCCAGAAGGACGACAGCATCGGGCTCAGCACCGGCACCGGCAGGATGCGCGGCTTGCGGCCGACGACTTCGCCGAAAATCCGCATCAGCTCCTCGTAGGACAACACCTCGGGACCCGCCGCGTCGTAGATCGCTCCCGCCGGCGCCTCGCTGTCGGCGAGGCCGACGAGGTACTCGAGCAGGTTGTCGAGCGCGATCGGCGGCGTGCGGGCCCGGACCCAGCGCGGCGTGACCATGGCCGGGAGCGTGTTGACCAGGTCCCTGATGACCTCGAACGCGGCCGAGCCCGGCCCGACGATAATGCCCGCCCGGAGCTCGACCACCGGCACCGGCCCGGCCCGCAGCCGGTCGCCGGTCTCCTTGCGCGAGGCGAGATGCGGGGACGGCGTGCCCGCCGGCATCAGCGCGCCGAGGTAGATGATCTTGCGCACCCCGGCCCGCGCAGCCGTGGCGGCGAAGTTCTCCGCGGCCTCCAGGTCGAGCCGGCCGAAGTCCCCACCCGCGAGCATCGAGTGGACGAGGTAATACGCCGTGTCCACGCCGGCCAGCGTCGCGTCGAGCGTCTCCGGTCGCAGCGCGTCGGCCGAGACCCGCTCGACGGTGTCCCAGCCGGGACGATCCAGCGACGCGGCATCCCGCGACACCGCCCGGACCGGCCGGCCGGCCGCGAGCAAGCGCGGCACGAGGTGGCCGCCGACGTAGCCGCTGGCCCCGAACACCAGGGTCAGCTTGTTTTGCACAGTCACTGGGCATCTCCCGCCAGGTAGCCGAGGTTCTCGACGCTGAAGCGCTTCGGCTCGATGCCGAACAGCCGCCAGGCCTCGCTGCCGTCGCAGACGTTCCCCTCCATCAGCATCTGCAGCTGCTCGCCCGTGACCGGAAACCATTCGAAGCGGTCCAGCAGCGAGGCCGCCGCGCGCATCACGCCGACCGGCGCCGGCACGGTCCGCTTTTTATTCTTGCCGCTGGCCGCGGCGATCCTGGCGATGATCTCGCGCCACTCGAGCGCGTCCGGCCCGCCCAGCGGCAGCATCCGGCGCACGCTCGCCGGCTCGCCCAGTGCGCCGGCGAAGGCCGCCGCGACATCCTCCACTGCCACCGGCGACATGCGAAACCTGCCCGCGCCACCGGGCCAGAGACCCTCATGAAACAACGGCGCGGGCAACGGCGGCGCGATCATCTCGTCGCGCAGCTGGCTGCAGAACTCCTGCAGGCCCCGCGGATCGCCGAACACGACCGAGGGACGGAACACCGTCCAGTCGAGACCGCTGCTCGCGAGGTACTGCTCGGCGCGGAACTTGGTGGACTGGTAACCGGTGCCTCCCGGCTTGACGCCGTTCGCGCTCATCAGCACGAAGCGGCGCACGCCGCCATGGACCGCAGCGTCGATCGCCGTGACCGCGCCGGCATAGTGCATCGCCTCGAAGGTGATGCCGCGGCGGGGAAACTCGCGGATCAGGCCGATGTTGTAGATCGCCGCCTCTGCACCCTCGAGGCAGCGCGCCACGGCGTCGGTGTCGCCGATCTCGCCCGCCACCACCTCGTAGCGCTCCGGCTGGCGCAGCTTGGACGCGCTGCCGGCACGCACCAGCACCCGCGGCGTGTGCCCCTCGGCCAGCAACCGGTCGACCAGGTAGCTGCCGACGAAACCCGTGCCGCCGAAAATCGCGACTTTCATGTGTCTCTCCCGGCCCGTTGGGCCGCCTTCTGCCTGCGGCCCGCGGGGCCGTTGTCCAAATAGACGATCACGTTCATATGAGCCCTGTTCGCTGAATCCACGCGGCGCGGATTCGCCGAATTGCCCCGCTCGGGACCGTACCGTATGGTACGCCAGCCGCAAATCCGGAGCCCGCCCGTGTCCGATCTCTCTCACACCTTCGGCAACGAAACCGTCGATCCCCGCGAGCGCGAGCGCCGGGTTCGCGAGGTGTTCCGCCGCATCGCTCGGCGCTACGACCTGCTGAACGACGTGATGAGCCTCGGCATGCACCGGCTCGGCAAGCGCTCGATGGTCCGCGCGATCGGGGCCGGCCCCGACCAGCTGATCGTCGACCTCGCGGGCGGCACCGGCGACATCGGCCACCGCCTCGCCGCGCACGGCTATACCGTCATCGTCATCGACCCGAGCTACGAGATGATGGCCGCCGGCCGTCCGAACCGGCACCACGGACTGCGCTGGATCGCGGGGGTCGCCGAGCAGCTGCCGCTCCCCGACGCGTCCGCCGACGCCGTCACGATCGCTTTCGGCATCCGCAACTTCACGCACATCGAGAACGCACTGGCGGAAATCCTGCGCGTGCTGATGCCGGGCGGGCGCCTGCTCGTGCTGGAGTTCTCCAAGGTGGCGGGGCCGCTGCGCGGCCCGATCGAACTGTTCAATCGCTGGGTCGTGCCGACCATGGGCGCGGTCCTCGCCGGCGACAAGTCAGCCTATCGCTATCTGATCGAGTCGATCAACCGCTTTCCCGACCAGGAAACCTTTGCCGGCATCCTGAGGGAGGCCGGGTTCCTGGACGTCGGCTACCGCAACTTCGGCCTGGGCATCGCGGCGCTGCACTCGGGCACGCGGCCGGCATGAACGCCGTCCTGGCCGCACTGCGCCGGTGGCCCGACGGGTCGCCCGCGCTGGCCTGGCCGGGCGGCGGCATGAGCTACGGGGAGCTGCGTGCGCGGGTGGACGCCCTCGCACACGCCGCCGCCGGCCTCGGCGCGCCAGACACACCCCTCGCGGTCGTCTCGGCCTCGCGCCTGAAGATCGCACTCGGCGTGCTCGCCGCGCTGCGGCTCGGGCGCCCGGCGCTGCCGCTGGATGCCGCGCGCCCCGACGTGGCCGCGTGCCTCGCCGCGGTCGGACCGGGCGGCGCACTTGCGGACGCCGGAGTGCCGCTGCCGCCCGCGCTGCCCCGCGCCGAGTTCCGCTCGGCAACCATGGGCAGCCACGCCGCCGAGCTCCCCGGCGGGCTCCCTGCCGTGGGCGGCGACCCGGCGGGCGCGGCGCTGCTCGTGCCGACCAGCGGCACCAGCGGGCCGGCGCAGGTCGCGATGTTGTCCGCCCGCGCCATGGACGCCCACGTCGCGGCCAGCGCGCAGGTGCTGCCGCCGCTGGACCCCGGCGCACGCTGGCTGGTCTGCCTGCCGATGAACAGCATCGGCGCGCTCGCGGCACTGTGGCGCACGCTCTCCGCGGGCGCCTGCCTGGCCTTGCTGGAACGCTTCGACCCCGAGGACGCGCGGCGCCTGATGGCCGAGGGGGCGAGCCACGTCTCGGTCGTGCCGGCGATGCTCCAGCCGCTGGCCCAGTGCCGGGCGCCGGCGCCGCGCGGCCTGCGCTGCCTCTTCAGCGGCGGCGGTCCACTGCCGGCACAGGCCGCGGGGCTCGCCCTCGCCCAGGGCTGGCCGTTGTGGACCGGCTGGGGCATGACCGAGACCGCCTCGCATCTCGCCGCCGGCCCGGTCGATGCCGGCTGGCGCGAGGGCATCGTCGGGCGGCCCCTGCCCGGCGTCGAGCTGGAAATCGAACCGGCATCGGGTCGGCTCGTCGTCGCCGGGCCCATGCTGATGTCGGGCTACGCCCGCCCCGGCCTGCAACCCGGCGCCGGGCTCGAGCCTGGCGGCCGGTTCCTGAGCGGCGACCTCGGCGAGTTCCTCGCGGACGGCCGGCTGAGCGTGCCCGGCCGCGCCGACGACGTCATCGTGACCGGGGGCGTCAACGTGCGGCCGCAGGCCGTCGAAGCCGTGCTCGGCGCCTGCCCGGGCGCCGGCGAAGTCGCGGTGACCGCCCGGCCCGATGCACGCTGGGGCAGGGTACTCGTCGCCCTGTACACCGGCGAGGCAAGCGCCGCAACGCTCGACGCCTGGGCCCGCGAGCGCCTGCCGTCCGCATCGCGACCGCGGGAGTTCCGGCGCGTGGCGGCGCTGCCGCGCAACGCCATGGGGAAACTTTTGCGCAGCGCCCTGTCGCTTGAATGACGCTGGGTGAATGCGGACGGGCCATGACAGGCGGGCCTGTGGCGGCGCGCGCCCACGGAAACACCCGCCTCCTGATCTTACTGTCTATCTTCTCCGCGCCTCTGCCTCTCTGCGTCTCCGCGCGAGCCGGTTTTTCCGGAAAAGCGCGATGAACCTAAAAGAGGGGGAGCCTAAGGGAGCTCCGGCTCGAACCCGAGTCCCGGCGCCTCCGGCAACCGCAACACCCCTCCCGGCGTCGGCGCGGGACCGAGCAGTGTGCTCAGCCAGCTCGCCGTGTCGAGCCCGTGGGCGAGCCCGTTGCCCAGGGCGGCGCCGAGGTGCGCAGAGAGCCAGAGTCCGACCGCGGTGTCGACGCTGCTGGTCACGATGCTCTCGGTGCGCGGCCGCAGCGCGAGACCGAAGACGCGCGACGGCCCGCCGACCACCATCGGCTTGAGAATCTGGCGGCGCACCGGGAGGGGCCCGTCCTCGGGCCAGGAGGCGAGCGACTCGTCCAGCGCGAGCGAGAACCCGACCCCCGCCTGCAGGCGCGCAAGCGCCTCGCCGTCGGCGTCGTGGGCCGGCTCCTCGAGGGCCTCGATCGGCAGCCCGGCAAACAACGGCAGGGTCGCCTCCGCCTCCGCCGTGGTCCAGCCGCGGTTGACGTCGAGGCGCAGGCTCAGGCCCGCCGGCAGCTGTTTCATGGCGGCGAAAAAAAGCGGCAGCTCGTGGGCCAGCGGCGCCGTGGCCAGCTTCAGCTTGGCCACCTCGAAACCCAGGGCGCGGGCGGCGCGGAGGCGCTCGCCGAGGCCCTCGTCCACCGCGCCGACGAAGGCGTTGACGCGTACCTCGCCGACGGCTTCCGGGCGCAGGTAGCGATAGAGCGGCACGCCAGCGCGGCGCGCGGCGAGATCGAGCAACGCGCATTCCAGCCCGCAGCGGGCGGCCGGGCGCTCGCGCCCGGGCAGCTGTGCATGGGCCGCGTCCAGTCCATGGCCGGGCAGGTCCGCCAGGGCTTTCGCCAGCGCCGCCTCGGCAAGCTCCGCGGTCTCGGTGCCGGCGCCCGGGAGGCCGGCGGTCTCGCCCCAGCCGTGGGCGCCCTCGCTGTCCTCGACCCGGACCAGCCAGCCGCGCCGCAGCACGGTGTCGCCGCGCGCGCACTTCCAGGGCCGGGACAACGGGATCGCGTAGGGGAACAGGCGCAGCGAGGCAATCGTCACGCCACCGGCCGACTCAGTCATGCAACCCTCCGAAGAACACGCCGGCGCAGATCAGTACGCCGAACGCGAATTGCAGCCGCGCGGTGTCGGCCAGCAGCGTATTGAACACGGGCCCGGCGGGCTCGGTCGCGAACCGCCGCACCAGGACCGCGGCCCACGGAGCCGCGAACAGGGGCAGCAGCCAGCCGGGGCCGCCGCCCACGGCGAGCGGGAGCAGCAGCAGGAACGGCAGCAGCATCAGCGCGCCGTACTCGATGCGGCTGGCGCGCGCACCGAAGACCACCGCGAAGGTGCGCCGGCCGGCCCGCCGGTCGTTGTCGGTGTCGCGGTAGTTGTTCACCACCAGCACGGCCGCCGCCGGCATGCCGAGCAGCGCGCCCGCGGCCAGCGCCGTGGAATCGAACCGCCCGGCCTGCAGGTAATAGCTGCCCGCCACCGCCAGCACACCGAAGAACAGCCAGACGAAGAGTTCGCCGAGGCTCGAGTAGGCGATCGGCTTGGCGCCGCCGCTGTAACCCCAGGCGCAGGCGATCGAGGCGACGCCGATCGCGAGGATCGGCCAGCCGCCCTGCCAGGCCAGCCACAGGCCGATGATCCCGGCGCCGGCAAAGGACAGCGTCGAACCGCGCCGGACGGCCGGGGGGCTGAGCCAGCCCTCGGCGGTGGCGCGACGCGGGCCCAGGCGCGTGCCGGGGTCGTCGGCGCCGCGCTCGAAGTCGGCGACGTCGTTGTGCAGGTTGGTGGCGACCTGGATGAGCATCGCCGCGACCAGGGTCGCCGCGAGGATCGCCCCGGAGAGCGCGCCGGCGTCGTGCCAGGCGAGCGCCGTCCCGACCAGCACCGGTACGACGGCCACGGGCAGGGTCCGCGGCCGGGTCGCGGTCAGCCAGTGGCGCAGCACGGTCGGCGCGGATGCGGCCGTCACGGGCTCAGGGGCGGCGCGGGAAACGGCCGAAATCCGGGGCACGCTTCTCGAGGAACGCGTTACGGCCTTCCTGGCCTTCCTCGCTCATGTAGAACATCGCGGTGGCGTTACCCGCGAGTTCCTGGATGCCCGCGAGCCCGTCGGTGTCGGCGTTGAAGGCCGCCTTGAGCATCCTGAGCGCGGTCGGGGAAAGCTCCAGCATGCGCCGGCACCAGTCGACCGTTTCTTCCTCGAGGCGCGCCAGCGGCACGACGGTGTTGACCAGGCCCATGTCGAGCGCCTGCGCCGCGTCGTACTGGCGGCACAGGAACCAGATCTCCTTGGCCTTCTTCATGCCGATGGTGCGCGCCAGCAGGCCGGCGCCGAGGCCGGCGTCGAAGCTGCCCACGATCGGCCCGGTCTGGCCGAAGCGCGCGTTGTCGGCAGCGATGGTCAGGTCGCATACCAGGTGCAGCACGTGCCCCCCGCCGATCGCCCAGCCGGCGACC
Source organism: Gammaproteobacteria bacterium (assembly GCA_047921395.1). GTDB lineage: Bacteria > Pseudomonadota > Gammaproteobacteria > Steroidobacterales > XN24 > XN24. The sequence goes on along the minus strand of JBLRWH010000032.1, from coordinate 513 downwards.
ATCGCGACCACGGGCTTCGGCAGGCGGCGGATCTGCATCTGCAGGTCGAGCACGTTGAGGTGCTGCGTGCCGCTGGCGTCCTTGTAGCCGCCGTGTTCGCCGCGGACCCGCTGGTCGCCGCCCGAGCAGAAGGCCTTGCCGCCCTCGCCCGTCAGGATGATGACGCCGATGGCCGGGTCGTGGTGCGCGTGCGTGAAGGCGCGCTGCAGCTCCATGACCGTTTCCGGCCGGAACGCGTTGTGTACCTCGGGGCGATTGATCGAAATCCGGGCGATGCCTGCGGCGTGCTGGTAGCGCACGTCCTCGAAGGCGAGTTCGGAAACGGTTGTCCAGTCCATTGTCAGACCTGCCAGCTGGGCGAAGGAGGCCCATTGTACTTGGGGGCCGGAGTCCGTCCACAGCACATTCCGCAGTTCCCGGCCAGCGCAGCCGGCGCACGGCTGCGTGATACACTTTCCCAATCGCGAACGGTCAGCAACCCGTGGATTCAACGCCTCTCGAATCACGCCCGCA
>JBLRWH010000031.1:0-28411 GCA_047921395.1 Gammaproteobacteria bacterium | reverse complement strand
TCAGGACCCGCGCGTCAAGTACGCGGCTTGATGGATAATAGCTGCCGGTTCAATAGTGGGACAGCGTCAAAGCACGTGACAGACGTCACGGACCGTTATAGAGTCGACCTCTTATAAGAAAACGCATGCGCACACGCATGTAACTGCCTGAAACTGCGCGAGCAGCGAACAGGCCGACCAGGGGGACTCATGACCGGCAGTACGACACAAGGCGCTCAGGACCAGCCTGGCGGGGCTTCGGCGTCCCGCGAGGAAAGCATCTGGGCGGACCTCAAGCACTCGCGCGACCCGGAATCCTGCTCCACTGCCTGGCTGGAACTGCTCAGCCGGCGCCTCGGCCCCGTCATGTTGCGCGGTGTCGTGGTGCTGGGCGCCGCGAACAGCGGGCCCTTTGCCCCGGTGGCCGTGTGGCCGAAGGGCGCGCTCGGCAGCCCGTCCCTGGTGACAGGGATCGAAAAGGCGATCGGCCAGCGCAAGGGCGTGGTCGAGGGCGGCCGGAAGGCCCATGGCGATGACGATTTGCACCGCAAGCTCGATGTGATCGCGCAGCCGCTGATTGTCGACGACCAGGTCTTTGGTGCCGTCGCCATCGAGATCGAGCACCAGCCCGGGCCCGAGCTTGCCGGGGTCGTGGAACAGCTCCAGTGGAGCATGATCGCGCTCGAGGCCTTCATCCGCCGCAACCGCTTCACCGCGTCGGACCGCATGGCGACGGTCCTCGACCTCATCGCGACCAGCCTGCATCACGACCGCTTCCAGGCGTCGGCCACGGCCGTCGCCACGGAGTTGGCCGGGCTCCTGCAGTGCGAGCGCGTCAGCATCGGTTTCATGAAGGGCAAGCACTCGCGCGTGCGGGCGCTGTCCAACAGCGCCTCGTTTGGCAAGAAGGCCAACGTCATCCGCGCCATCGAGGCGGCCATGGACGAGGCGATCGACCAGCAGGCGACGGTCGTCTACCCGCCGAGCGGCGACGGCCCGCTGCAGGTCACGCGCTCCCACGAGGCGCTGCTGCGTGACTTCGGCTCGAGCACCGCCTGCAGCGTCCCGCTCGCCGAGGGCAGTCGCATCATCGGTGCGATCACGCTCGAGCGCCCGGCGGGCGAGGCCTTCGACGCGCGCACCATCCAGCTCTGCGAGCACGTGGCCGCGCTGATCGGGCCGGTGCTCGACGTCAAGCGCAAGGACGACCGCTGGCTGTTCCAGAAGGCATTGGACAGTGGCAAGTCCTACGTCCGCAAGCTGACCGGACCCCGGCATTCGATATTGAAGCTCGTCAGCGCCATCGTGCTGTTCCTGGTCGTATTTTTCACCTTCGCGACCGGCGACTACCGTGTGACGGCAGATGCGCGTCTCGAGGGCAGCGTGCAGCGGGCGATGGCCGCGCCGCTGGCCGGCTATATCGCGGAAGCGAACGTGCGCGCCGGCGACATCGTCCGCGAGGGCGATCCGCTGTTCTCGCTCGACGATCGGGACCTGTGGCTGGAGCGCCTCAAGTGGGTGAGCCAGAAATCGCAGTACAGCCGCGAGTACCAGGAGGCCGTTGCGGGGCGCGGCCGGGCGCAGGCCAACGTGCTGGCCGCCCAGATCGAGCAGGCCGAGGCGCAGATCGCCCTTATCGAGGACCAGCTCGGGCGCGTGAAGGTAACCGCACCGTTCGACGCGATCGTGGTGGCCGGCGATCTCAGCCAGTCGCTCGGTGTGCCGGTCGAGCGCGGCGACGTGCTGTTCGAGCTCGCGCCGCTGGACGATTACCGCGTGATCCTGATGGTCGACGAACGTGATATCGGCCCGTTGACGCCCGGGCAGACGGGGCGCCTGGCGCTGACGGGCCTGCCGGGCGAGACGCTGGATATCGTGGTCGATCGCATCACGCCGGTGGCGTCGACCGAGGAGGGGCGCAACTACTTCCGCGTGGAGGCGAGCCTTGCCGACACGTCATCCGCACAGCTGCGCCCCGGCATGGAAGGGGCGGGCAAGGTGGACGTGGAGCGCCGCAAGCTGATCTGGATCTGGACGCACAAGATCGGGTACTGGCTCAGGATGTTCTTCTGGTCCTGGTGGCCGTAGGTCGGATGACGTGGCCGACACGCTATTCAGTCCGTCGTGGTACCGCGTCGCCAACCTGAAGCCCAGGCTGAGGAACCACACCCAGATCCACCGGCACGAGTACCGCGGGGAGGTGTGGTTCATCCTGCAGGACCATGCAGGGGGACGCTCGCACCGCTTCAGCCCGGCGGCCTACCGCCTGGTCGGCCTGATGGATGGCAAGCGCACCATCGAGGAACTCTGGCAGGCGCTCAACGCGCAGGCGGGAGACGAGGCGCCCACGCAGGACGAGACCATTCGCCTGCTCGGCCAGCTGCACGCGGCCGACGCGATGATCTGTGATGTCACGCCGGACGGTGAGGAGCTGTTCCGCCGCTTCCAGCGCCACGAGCGCATGAAGATCAAGCAGCGCATCTGGAGCCCGCTGGCGCTGCGCTTTCCGCTGCTCGATCCGGAGCGCTTCCTCGACAAGACCCTGCCGTACGTCGGCTGGCTGTTCACGCCCTTCGGCGCGGTGCTGTGGCTGCTGGTGGTCGGCACCGGCGCGGTGCTGGCGGTGGTCAACTGGGGCCCGCTGACCGAGAACCTGGTCGACCGGGCCCTGACCCCGGCCAACCTGATGGTGCTGTGGCTGGTTTACCCGATCGTCAAGGCCCTGCACGAGCTCGGGCACGGCTACGCGATCAAGAAGCAGGGCGGCGAGGTCCACGAGATCGGCATCATGCTGCTGGTGCTGGTCCCGGTGCCCTACGTCGATGCGAGCGCGGCCTCGGGGTTTCGCGGCAAGTACCAGCGCATGCTGGTGGGCGGCATCGGCATCATGACCGAGCTGTTCATCGGCGCGCTCGCGCTGTTCGTCTGGCTGAACGTGCAGCCCGGCCCCGCGCATGTCGTGGCCTACAACGTCATCCTGATTGCCGGTGTGTCGACGCTGTTGTTCAACGGCAATCCGCTGCTGCGCTTCGACGGTTACTACGTGCTCGCGGACTGGCTCGAGATTCCGAACCTCGGCAATCGCGCCAACAAGTATCTCGGCTACCTGATCCAGCGCCACCTGTTCGGCATGAAAGACGCCGAATCCCCCGCGCACACCAGGTGGGAGCGCTTCTGGTTTGTGTTCTACGGGCTCGCCGCCTTCGCGTACCGCATGTTCATCATGTTCGTGATCATCCTGTACATCGGCGGCAAGTTTTTCATAATCGGTGTTCTCCTCGCGATCTGGTCGATTACGACAATGCTGGTGGTCCCCATGGTCAAGCACACGTCTTTCCTGTTCACGAGCCCGAAGCTGCGGCGCAAGCGCATGCGGAGCATCGGCGCCACGGCCCTGGGGATCGCCCTCCTGTTCCTGCTGCTGTTCGTGCTGCCCGCGCCGCACTGGACCCGGACCCAGGGGGTCACCTGGCCGTCGGAGCGCTCGCAGGTGAGGGCCGGCGCGGATGGCTTTGTGGTGGAGTTGCTGGCCGGTCCCGGCGACCAGGTGAGCGCGGGACAGCCGTTGATCACGCTCCAGGACCCGGCGGCGGAGGCCCGGGTGCGCCTGCTCGGGGCCAATCTCAAGGAGCTCGAGAGCCAGCTGATGGCGGCGCGCACCATGGACCGTGTGCAGACGGAGGTGATCCGCGAGGCCATCCAGGCCAGCGAAGCGGCGCTCGATCTTGCCCGGCAGAGGCTGGCCGAGCTTGTGATCCACAGTCCGCGCGATGGCACGTTCGTGGTCCCGCAGCCTGAAGACCTGCCGGCGCGCTTCGTGCGCAAGGGACAACTCCTCGGCTACGTGACCCAGCCCAGCGATCCCGTGACGCTGCGGGTGGTCGTCGCGCAGGACCATATCGGGCGGGTGCGCGAATCGGTGCGCGGCGTGAGCGTGCTGCCGGCTGCGTGGACGGCGCGTCCCATTCGCGGCGAGCTGCAGCGTGAAGTCCCTGGCGGGACCATGCGCCTGCCGACGGCCGCACTCGGCGCCAGTGGCGGCGGGCGTTTTGCCGTGGATCCACGCGATCCGGACGGCCGGGCGACGATCGAGCGTGTATTCGAGATGGAAGTGAGCCTCGGCGATGCAGTGCCGGCGGATTACCTGGGCCAGCGCATGCACGTGCGCTTCGACCACGGCTACGAGGCCGTCGGCATCCAGCTGTACCGCGCCCTGCGCCAGGTTTTCCTGAAGCGCTTCGGGGTCTAGGGAGGCAGCGGATGGCAGGCACCACGAATTCCGCGCTGCTCCGCCCCGGGGTCGCCGTCGGGCGCTACCCGCAGCGCGAGGATGTGCGGGATAACATGCTGGATCGCGCCATCGCGCGCATCAACGGCATGGCGCGCCAGCTCCTGCGCAGCCGCGGCCGGGGCTTCGACGCCTTCATCCGCCAGGTGGATGCCGCCGCCATGGGGCTCGATGCCCTGTCGGAGCAGGAACTGAGCTGGCGGACACGCGAACTGCGTCGCCGCATGTACAGCGAGGGGCTCAAGGATCCGCTGGTGGCCGAGGCGTTCGCGCTGGTGCGCGAGGTGGCCGGGCGGCGCCTCGGCATGCGTCACTACGATGTGCAGCTGTTCGGCGGGCGCGTCATGCTCGAGGGCATGATCGCCGAGATGGAAACGGGCGAGGGCAAGACGATGACCGCGACCCTGCCTGCCTGTGCGGCTGCGCTCGCGGGGATTCCGGTCCACATCGTCACCGTGAATGATTTTCTCGTGGCCCGCGATGCCGAGTGGATGGGCCCCATCTACCGCGCCTTCGGCCTGAGCGTCAGCACGATCCTCGAGGGCATGAGCCTGGAGGAGCGGCGCGCGGCATATGCCTGCGACATCACCTACTGCACCAACAAGCAGCTCACCTTCGATTACCTCAAGGACCGGCTCCTGCTGGGGCAGGAGAACCGCCCGCTGCATCTCCAGGTGGAAGGCCTGCACAAGGAGCGCCCACGCAGCAGCCGCCTGTTGTTGCGCGGACTCTGTTTCGCGATCGTCGACGAGGCGGACAGCGTGCTCATCGACGAGGCGCGCACGCCGCTGATCATCTCGAACAAGGGCGACACCAGCCAGGAAGAAGGGACCTACCGCGACGCGATCACCATCGCGCGGCAGCTGGTCTCGCCGCGGGATTTCACCGTCCGGCCCCGCGACCGGCAAGTCGAGCTGACGGACTTCGGCAAGGCGAGGGCGCGCAAGCTGGCGCGGCCCTACGGCGGCATCTGGTCCGGCAGGAAGCGGCGCGACGATCTGCTGAAACAGGCCCTCGCGGCGCTGCACCTGTACCAGATCGACAAGGATTACCTGCTGAAAGACGGCAAGGTGCAGATCATCGACGAGTACACGGGGCGCGTGATGGAGGACCGCTCCTGGGAGCGCGGCCTGCACCAGATGATCGAGACCAAGGAGGGATACGCGATCAGCGGCCGGCAGGAGACCCTGGCGCGGATCAGCTACCAGCGCTTTTTCCGCCGCTACCTGCGCGTGGCGGGGATGACGGGCACGGCCCGCGAGGTCGCCGGCGAGATGTGGGCCGTGTATCGGCTCAACGTGGTGCGCATCCCGACCAACCGGCCGCTGCAGCGCGTGAAGCTGCCGCAGCGGATCTACGCCACCGCGGACCAGAAGTGGCACGCGATCCTGGAACGGATCCGGGAACTCCACCGGCAGGGCAGGCCGGTCCTGATCGGCACCCGGTCCGTGGCCGCGTCCGAGCACCTGGGCACGCTGCTGCGTGCCAGCCTGCTGCCGCACCAGGTCCTGAATGCGCGCCAGGACCAGGAGGAGGCCCAGGTCGTGGCCCAGGCCGGGCGGCGCGGCGCGATCACGGTTGCGACCAACATGGCGGGCCGCGGCACCGATATCCGGCTCGATCCGGGTGTCGCGGAGCTCGGCGGGCTGCACGTGCTTGGCACCGAGCGGCACGAGGCGGCGCGTATCGACCGGCAGTTGTTCGGCCGCGGCGGGCGCCAGGGGGATCCCGGCAGCTACGAATTGGTATTGTCGATCGAGGACGAGCTGGTGACCGACTATTTCGGCAAGCGCTTCGTGGCGCTGCTGGCCCGCATGGCCGACAAGTCCTCGGGCCGGCTTCCCGGTTGGCTCGGCGTCCCCGTCCTGTCCTGGGCGCAGCTGGGGGCCGAATTGCATCACGGCGCGATTCGCCGGGATTTGTTGAAGCTGGATGACAACCTCGGCGACATGCTGGCATTCAGCGGCCGGGCGGAATAGAACTTAGCAACAGGCGTGAATTTATGCTCTCAAGTTATCGAAATATAATCATTTTAGCTATTGCCTCATGCGCGTATTCTGCGTCGGCGCAGGGGGAAGCCCTCCAGCTGGAGTGCCTCCTCGAGCCACACATGACCGTCAAGATCGGCACGCCGGTCCCGGGGGCGCTGTCGGAGGTCCTCGTGGACCGCGGGCAGGTCGTGCGCAAGGGACAGGTCGTGGCGACGCTCGACACCCGCGCACAGGTGGCCGCGGTGGAACTGTCCCGCGCCCGGGTGGAGTACACCAAGCGCAGGATGGAACGGAACGAAGACCTGTACCGGGACGAGCTCTTGTCCCTCCAGCAGAAGGACGAGATGGAAACCGATGCGCAGCTGGCCCGGCTCGAGTTGCTGGAGCGGGAGACGCAGGTCGCCATCCGCAGGATCGCCAGTCCCATCAATGGCGTCGTGGTCGAGCGTGTCAAGGGACCGGGCGAGTATGTGCAGGAAACCGAGATCCTGGAGCTGGCACAGATCGATCCGCTCAACGTCGAGGTAGTGGTGCCGGTGGGCTATTTCGGGCAGATCAGGCCCGGGATGACCGCGCAAATTCGTCCCGAGGCGCCGCTGGACGGCGTGTACGAGGCCAAGGTCAAAATCGTCGACAAGGTCATCGACGCGGCCAGCGGGACGTTCGGCGTCCGCCTGGAGATCCCGAACCGCGATCTCTCTCTGCCCGCCGGGCTGCGTTGCAGCGCGTCGTTCGAGCTCTGAGCCGAGTTCGCGGAGAGCGCCGCATGAAGGCCGGCAATGAAGGCGTGGACATGCCGGGCGAGCAAGCCACTCGAACCATCGCCATGGTCGGCTTCGAGGGCATCCAGATCCTGGACGTCACCGGCCCCCTCGAGGTGTTCTCGCGCGCGTCCCGGCTGCTGCTGGAACATGGGCAGGCGACTGTGCAGCCCTACCGGGTGGTGTTCACCGCTCGGGAGGCGGGACCCGTCGAGTGTTCCTGCGGACTGGCGCTGGTGGCGCAGTGCGCCTTGCGGGACCTCGGCGCAGCGGACACGGTACTGGTGTCCGGCGGCGTGGGCACGCGCGCCGCGCTCCACGATGCGGACCTGGTTGAGTGGATTCGCGACCACCTGCCGCAGGCGCGGCGCTTCGGCGCGGTGTGCACCGGCGCCCTGCTGCTTGCGCGTGCGGGCCTCCTGGAAGGCCGGCGCATTACCACGCACTGGGCCTTCATCCGTAACCTCGTCGAGTTCGCGCCGTCGGCGCGCGTCGAGGAGGATGCGATTTTCGTGCGTGACGGCAGGCTCTGGACCTCCGCGGGCGTCACCGCCGGCATGGACATGGCGCTTGCCATGGTCGAGGAAGACTGGGGCAGGAAGCTGGCGCTCGACGTGGCGCACCAGCTCGTCATGCACCTCAAGCGGGCCGGCGGCTCGTCGCAGGTCAGCGCCTCGCTGGCTGCGCAGGCCAGGGCGGTCGAAGGCCGATTCAGGCAGCTGGCCACCTGGGTGAGCGAAAATCTTGCGGGCGAGCTCTCGATCGAGTCCATGGCGGCTCAATCCGGGATGAGCGTGCGTCATTTCGCTCGCTGCTTCAACGAAGAGATCGGCATGACGCCGGCCAAGTACGTCGAGCGCGTGCGCTTCGAGGCGGCGCAGCAGTTGCTGGCGCAAACCGACGCGACCGTCGAGCGCGTGGCGGAGAGCTGCGGCTTCGGCAGCGCCGAGACCCTGCGCCGTGTGTTCCTGCGACGCACCGGCGTCGGTCCCGCGGCCTATCGCCTGCGCGCCAGGCGGGCGGCCTCGTACACCGAGACCGCGCAGGGCACGGAAGGTTTGTGAGCCTTGCGGCCTCGGTGGCACAATACCGTCCCCTGTGCCCCGGTAGCTCAGTGGATAGAGCGACCGCCTCCTAAGCGGTAGGTCGCAGGTTCGATTCCTGCCCGGGGCGCGTCCTGGATCGTCCGAGGAGCCTGGGAGAATTGTCGTGAAGGAAATTGCGCGCGACCTGCTCATCGCCAGTGTGTTCATGCTGGCAGTCCCTGCAACGCTCGACGCCCACGAACCGCCGCCGCTCGTGCCGTTGTGCGCGATGTGCCACGGCGAGGCGGGGCCGAGTCCATTTCCCGGCGTGCCTACCATTCACGGGCTGCCGCCCGGCGTCATCGAGAACGCGCTCTACAAGTACCGAGAAGGACTCCGTCCGTGCCGCAAGAGCGAGTGCACCGAGGACGGCCGCTGCCCTGACATGAGCATGTGTGACATCGCGGGCCCGATGACCGACCCCGAGATCGACCTGCTCGCCTACTGGTTTTCTGAACAACCCTTCGCGGCCCACCAGGACCCGTACGACCCGGAACTCGCCGCGGTCGGGCGGAAGATTCACGACGCCCAGTGCGAGATCTGCCACACCAACCTGGGATCCGACCCGGTCGACGATGCCAGCATGCTGCGCGGCCAGCGCAAGGTTTACCTGCGCGCCGCCCTGGAGGATTTCCAGCAGGGGCGCAGGTCGGTCGGGCTGGCCGCCATGGACGCGCGCTTCAAGACCTTTTCCGACGAGCAACTCGATGCGCTCGCGGAGTTCTACGCGGGGCCCGCCGCCTATCCGCGCCCCGATGAATGAGTCGCAGGCCTGCTGATGCGGCTGGCCTTCCATGGCGCCGCGGGACGTGTCACGGGGAGCTGCCACCTGCTGGAATGCGGCGGGCGGAACGTGCTGCTCGATTGCGGGCTGGTGCAAGGCGGACCCCGCGAGGAAGCGCTGAACCGGGCGCCATTTCCCGCTGAACCGGGCACTTTGGACGCCGTCGTCCTGAGCCATGCTCACATCGATCATTCCGGCAGGATCCCGCTGCTGGTCCGGCAGGGCTATACGGGCAGGATCTTCGCCCAGCAGGCGACCACCGAGCTGTGCGAGATCATGCTCAAAGACTCCGCCTACCTGCAGGAAAAAGACGCGGAGACAGTGAACCGCAAGCGCGAGCGCAAGGGCCTCGAGCCCCTAGAGCCGCTGTACACGGTGAAGGACGCCGAGGATGCGCTGCGGCAGTTCCGTTCGCTGAGCTACGATGAAACGCACGAGATCCTGCCCGGCATCCGGATCCGTTTCCGGGACGCCGGCCACATCCTCGGTTCGTCGATCGTCGAGCTCTGGCTGACCGAGGGCGACATCACGCGCAAGCTCGTCTTTTCTGGCGACCTCGGCCAGCCGAATACGCCCATCCTGCGTGATCCGACCCGCATTCCCGAGGCGGACGCGGTGTTGCTTGAGGCTACCTACGGCGACCGGCTGCACCGCTCGCGGGATGCGACCTTGCTGGAGATGCGCGAGATCTTCATGGCCGCGAAGGGCGGGGGCGGCAACATCCTGATCCCTGCGTTCGCGGTCGGGCGGACGCAGGAGATGCTGTATCTTTTTGATCAGCACTTCGACGACTGGGGCCTGGGGCAATGGCGCATTTGCCTGGACAGCCCGATGGCGATCCAGACCACGGAGCTCTATGCGAGGCACGTTGAACTTCACGACAAGGACGCGCGATCGCTCTGGCGCCGCGGTGGCGGCGGCCTCGCGGATCGCCTCGAGTTCATCCGCACGCCGGACGAGTCGCGCGCCCTCAATGGTGTCCGCTCCGGGCTCGTGGTGATCGCCGCCAGCGGCATGTGCGAGGGCGGCCGCATCCGGCATCACCTGAAGAACAACGTCTGGCGCAAGAATTGCCACGTCGTCATCGTCGGTTACCAGGCCAGCGGCACGATCGGCCGGCGGCTCGTGGACGGCCACGCCTATATCCGGCTGTGGGGCGAGGCGATCCGGGTCGCAGCGACGATCCACACGGTAGGCGGATTCTCGGCGCACGCGGACCAGCGGGGCCTGCTGGAGTGGTACCGCGGGTTTGCGCATGCGCCCCCGGTGTGGCTGGTGCATGGCGAGGACGCCCCCCGGGCGATGCTTGCCGACACGCTCAGGTCGCAGGCCGGGGCGGAGGCCTGCACGCCCCGGGCCGGCGATGTCATCGACCTGGGCGCACTGCCCGCGCGCGTCCGCCACGCGTAGCAACGCGCCGCATGGCGCCCTGTCGTCGAGCCATCGCGGCGGCATAGTCGCCGCAGAACCATGGGCTTACATTCCAACCACCGGGCGCTTCGCTTAGAATGCGACCCTCCCCGCAACACTTTCAAGGCCCGACTCCCGACCCCATGAGCAAGACGCTGCAGGATCGCTACGCGACAAGTCCGCTGTTCGGCGGCAATGCCCCCTATATCGAGGGTCTTTACGAGCAATACCTCGAGGATCCCGATTCGGTGGACCCCGGATTGCGGCAGTGGTTCGACGGCATCGCCAACGGCGGCGGCGAGACACCGCGCGGCCCGGTGGAGCGCGAATTCGCCGCCCGGGCCCTCCAGCCGCGGTCGGCGCCTGTGCCCGGGGGAGTACCTGAGGCGCTCCTGGACAAGCAGACCGCGGTATTGCGGCTGATCGAGGCCTATCGCCTGCGCGGTCACCGGCTGGCGAAGCTGGACCCCCTCGGGCTTGTCGGGCCCCAGCCCCTGCCCGAACTGGATCCCGGCTTTCATGGACTGGGTCCGGCCGACGATGACACGGTATTCGCGGCGGCCGGTTTCGGCGGCGCCGACCGGCTGAGTTTCCGCGACATCCGCGCCCGCCTCGAGCGCGTCTACCGCGGCACGACCGCGGCCGAACTCGGGCACATCACCGATACCGAGGAGCGCCTCTGGCTGCAACGCAGGTTCGAGGCGGCCGCAGCCGGCGGGAAGCTCGAGGACACCGACCGGCGTCACCTGCTGGAGCGCCTCACCGGCGCCGAGGGCATCGAGCGCTACCTGCATACCCGCTACGTCGGCCAGAAGCGTTTTTCGCTCGAGGGCGGCGAGAGCATGATTCCGCTGCTGGGCGACATCATCCAGCAGGCCGGCGGCCGGGGCATGGAGGAGGTCGTGATCGGCATGGCGCACCGGGGGCGCCTGAACGTGCTGGTCAACGTGCTTGGCAAGCCGCCGAAAACCCTGTTCTCGGAATTCGAGGGCGTCTATGACCCGCAGGTGCAGCGCCGTTCCGGCGACGTCAAGTACCACCTCGGCTTCTCGTCGGACATCAGCACGCCGGGTGGGAATATCCACGTCGCCCTTGCTTTCAATCCCTCGCACCTGGAGATCGTGAACCCGGTGGTGATCGGCTCGGTGCGGGCCCGGCAGGACCGGCGCGGGGACAAGGCCGGCGCATCCGTGCTGCCGATCCTGATCCACGGCGATGCCGCCTTCGCGGGGCAGGGCGTCGTCATGGAGACGCTGCAGATGTCGCAGGCGCGTGGCTTCGCCGCCGGCGGCACGATCCACGTCATCGTCAACAACCAGATCGGGTTCACGACCAGCCATCCGGAGGATGCGCGTTCCACGCCACACTGCAGTGACGTGGCGAAGATGATCGAGGCGCCGATCTTCCACGTGAATGCCGACGATCCGGATGCGGTTGCGCTGATCGGCCGGCTGGCGTTCGACTACCGCATGCAGTTCCGCCGTGATGTCGTCATCGACCTGGTCTGCTATCGCCGCCACGGCCACAACGAGGCCGACGAGCCGGCCGCAACCCAGCCGACCATGTACCGTGCGGTCCGCAACCATCCCACGGTGCGGCGGCTCTACATGGACCGGCTCGTGCAGGACGGGGTGGTCACCCAGGACGAAGCCCAGGCGATGGTCGAGACCTACCGCGACGGCCTCGACGAGGGGCGCGTCGTGTCCAGTTCACTCGGCTTTGTGGGCAACAAGTTCACGGTCGACTGGACGCGCTTCGACGAGGTCAATTTCAGCCAGGCCGTGCGCACCCGCCTCAGCACGGAACGGGTCGCGCAATGCGCCGAGGCGATCACTCGGCTGCCCGAGGAACTCAGCCTGCATCCGCGCGTGGAACGCATCATGGCCGACCGGGCCCGGATGGCCGCCGGAGAGCTGCCGATGGACTGGGGCTTTGCGGAGACCATGGCCTACGCGAGCCTGCTGACCGAGGGCTTCGATATCAGGCTTACCGGCCAGGACAGCGGCCGCGGCACGTTTTTCCACCGCCACGCGGTGCTGCACGACCAGAACGGCCGCGAGCCTCATATTCCCCTCACCCGGATCGCGAGCGACCAGCGGACCTTCGTGGTCACGGACTCGCTGTTGTCAGAGGAAGCCGTGCTCGGTTTCGAGTACGGCTATGCGACGACCAACCCCGACACGCTGGTAATCTGGGAGGGCCAGTTCGGCGACTTCGTCAATGGCGCCCAGGTGGTCATCGACCAGTTCATCAGCTCGGGCGAGGCGAAGTGGGGCCGCTACTGCGGCCTGATGCTGTTCCTGCCGCACGGTTACGAGGGCCAGGGACCGGAACACTCCTCGGCGCGCCTCGAACGCTTCCTGCAGCTGTGCGCGGAACACAACATGTCGGTGGTCGTGCCCTCGACGCCGGCGCAGATGTTCCACCTGATCCGGCGCCAGATGGTGCGCAATTTCCGCAAGCCGACCATCGTGATGACGCCCAAGAGCCTCCTGCGCCACAAGCTCTCCGTGTCGCCGCTCGAGTCGCTGTCCGAGGGACGCTTCCTGCGCATCATCCCCGAGGTCGACGACATCGATCCGGCCAGCGTCACGCGCCTCGTGCTGTGCAGCGGCAAAGTGTATTTCGACCTGCTCGAGGCGCGGCGCGAGCGCAAGCTCGATGACGTCGCGATCGTCCGGCTCGAGCAGCTCTACCCGTTTCCCGTGCGGCGCTATGCCGCGCTGCTCGAAGAATTCCCTGCCTTGAAGAACGTGGTGTGGTGCCAGGAGGAGCCCCAGAACCAGGGGGCCTGGTACCAGATCCGCCATCGGCTGCAGGAACCCCTGTACGATCGGCACCAGCTGTTTTATGCGGGACGCAAGGGTGCCGCTGCGCCCGCGGCCGGCTATTACCAGCTGCACCTCCAGCAGCAGCAGGCGCTCGTCAACACGGCGCTCAGCGGCGCTGAGCCCGCCGATCGTCGCCCGATTCGCAAGAAAGCCACCAGGAAGAACGCATGACCATCGAAGTCAAGGTGCCCCAGCTGCCGGAGTCGGTAGCGGATGCAACACTGGTTGCCTGGCACAAGTCGCCGGGCGACAAGGTGAGCCGGGATGAAAATCTCGCGGACCTGGAGACCGACAAGGTCGTCCTCGAGGTGCCCGCGCCGGCCGACGGGGTCCTGAAGGAAATCAGGATTTCCGACGGCACCACCGTGACGGCCGGAGACATCCTCGCGATCCTCGAGGAAGGGGAGGGCGCCGGGGCCAAGCCCGCGCCGGCTCAGGCAGCCGCAGCCGACGAGTCGCCCGAGGAGGACGATGATGGGACGGCCGAACCGGGCAAGGCCGCGGGCCGGCTGAGTCCGGCGGTGCGCCGCCTCGTTGATGAGCACGCGCTGGATCCCAGCGATATCCGCGGCAGCGGCCGCGACGGCCGGATCACCAAGGCTGACGTCATGGAGTTCCTCGATCAGCGCGAGTCCGCTGACAAGGACAAGGTCGCCAAATCGGCCAGGCCCGAAGCCAAAGCCCCGGCTCCGGCCGCGCCTGCGCCCGCAGCGCGCGGCGCACGCGACGAGCGCCGCGTGCCGATGACGCGCATGCGCACCCGCATCGCTGAGCGCCTCGTCGAGGCCCAGGCGACCGCCGCGATGCTGACCTCGTTCAACGAGGTCGATCTCGGTGCGGTCATGGACATCCGCAAGCGCTATCGCGACAGCTTCGAGAAGAAACACGGCGTACGCATCGGCTTCATGAGCTTCTTTGCCAAGGCGGCCATCGAGGCACTGCGGAAGTTCCCCGTGGTCAACGCCTCACTCGAAGGCAGCGACATCATCTACCACGACTACTTCGACATTGGCATCGCGGTGTCGACCGAGCGCGGGCTGATGGTCCCGGTGCTGCGCGACGCGGACCAGATGAGCTTCGCCGATATTGAGCGCTCCATCGGCGATTTCGCCGGGCGCGCGCGGGACGGCAAGATCGGCGTCGAGGACCTCAGCGGCGGCACGTTCACGATCACGAACGGCGGTGTGTTCGGCTCGCTGATGTCCACGCCGATCATCAATCCGCCGCAGAGCGCGATCCTCGGCATGCACAAGATCCAGGACCGGCCGATGGTCGTGGATGGCGAGATCAGGATCCGGCCGATGATGTACATCGCGCTGACCTACGACCACCGTATCATCGACGGCCGCGAGGCGGTGCAGTTCCTGGTCAGCGTGAAGGACAGCCTCGAGGATCCGGCGCGCCTCCTGATTCAGCTCTGACGAGCTTTTCCTGATGCTGCCGGCGCGGCCGCAAGTGAACAATTCACACCAGGTGACCAGATGAGTGACAGTTTCGACGTGATCGTGATCGGCGGCGGCCCCGGCGGTTATCCGGCGGCCATCCGCGCGGCGCAGAACGGCATGAGTGCCGCCTGCATCGACGACTGGCAGAACTACGACGGGAGCCGGGCCTTCGGCGGCACTTGCCTGAACGCCGGCTGCATTCCCTCCAAGGCGCTGCTGGAGTCCTCGGAGCTGTTCCATCGCGCGAAGGAAGAGTTCGGCGTGCACGGCATCAGGACCGGCGCCGTCGAGCTCGACCTCGATACCATGCAGGCGCGCAAGGCGGGCATCGTCAAGCAGCTCACCGGCGGCATCGGCCAGCTGTTCAAGGCCAACAAGGTCACCGGCCTGCAGGGCCGCGGGCGTTTCCTCGGCGACGGCAAGGTCGAGTTCACGGATCCCGACGGCAACACGAAGACCCTCACGGCGAAGCACGTCGTGCTCGCGGCCGGCTCGCGCCCGATCGAGCTCAAGACCGTGCCGTTCGACGGCCAGCAGGTCGTCGATTCCTGGGGTGCGCTGGAGTTCGACGCGGTCCCCGGCACGCTGGGCGTCATCGGCGCCGGCGTGATCGGTCTCGAGCTCGGCAGCGTCTGGAAGCGCCTCGGCGCGGAGGTGACCATCCTCGAGGCGATGGACAGTTTCCTGTGGATGGCCGATGCGCAGATCGCCCGCGACGCGCAGCGCCAGTTCAAGAAGCAGGGCCTCGAGATTCGACTCGGCGCGAAGGTGCAGGGCGCCAAGACCTCGAAAAAAGGCGTTACGCTCAGCTACGAGGACAAGGACGGCAGCCACGAGCTGACCGTCGACAAGGTCGTGGTCTGCATCGGCCGGCGCCCTTACTCGGAGGGCCTGCTCGGCGAGGGTACGGGCGTCGAGATTGACGCGCGCGGATTCGTGAAAGTGGACCATGAGTGCCGCACCGGCGTGAAGAACGTCTGGGCCGTCGGCGACCTGGTGCGCGGACCCATGCTGGCGCACAAGGCAACCGAGGAGGGGGTCATGGTCGCGGACCTGATGGCCGGCAAGATTGCCGAGGTGAACTACGAGGTCATCCCGTCCGTGATCTACACCGCGCCCGAGATCGCCTGGGTCGGCAAGACCGAGGCGCAGGCCAAGGAGGCCGGGATCGATTACAAGGTCGGTACCTTTCCGTTCGCGCCGAACGGTCGCGCCAAGGCCATGGAACAGGCCGCGGGCATGGTGAAGCTGATCGCCAACAAGCGCGACGACTCGATCATCGGCGCGCACATCATCGGCCCGATGGCGGGCGAGCTGATCAGCGAACTGGTGGTCGCGATGGAGTTCCAGGCGAGCATCGAGGACATCCAGCGTACCGTGCACGCCCATCCGACGCTCGCTGAGGCGATCCACGAGGCGGCGCTCGCCGCCGACGGGAAGGCCATTCACGGCATCAACCGCTGAATATTTCGCGCGAGCCGTATTTTCTTCAAGGCTTCCTCCGCACCGAGCTGACGTTGGTGAGCCGGCCGAGGCGGTGCATCACGCGGCTCAGCTGCTCGAGGCTGCCGATCCCCAGCGTGATGTCGATGTTGGCCACATGGCTCATCCGGTCCATCCGCGAGGTCATCGCGTTGATGTCGAGCTTCTCGTCGGCCAGCAGCGCCGAGATGTCGCGTATCAGCCCGGTCCGGTCCCAGGCCTCGACCTCGATCTCGACCGGGTAACTCGCGTGCTCGCGCGAGCCCCAGTCCACGGCCATCAGGCGCTCCGGGTGATCCGCCTGCAGGCGCAGCAGGTTCTTGCAGTTGGCGCGGTGAATCGAGACGCCGCGGCCCTGGGTGATGTAGCCGGCGATGGGCTCTGGCGGTAACGGGCGGCAACAGCGCGCGAAGTTGGTCAGCAGGTCGCCGACGCCGGAGATCGAGACCGCCGCGTCGGTGTAGTTCGGACGGCGCACCTTGACCTGCACTTCCTCCCTGATCCCGGGCGCCGGCGGAGGGCTCTCGCGCTCGCAGGCGCCGATCACCGTCAGCAGGGTCAGATCGCCGGCCCCGATGCTCAGCCAGAGCTGCTCCACACCGCCGAGTCCGAATCGCTTCGCGACCGCGTCCAGGTTCGCCTCCAGTCCCAGCCGAGCCAGTTCCTTTTCCAGGGCCTGCTTGCCGGAGCGCCGGTTCTGTTCCTGGTCCTGCTGTCGGAACCAGGCGCGCACCTTGCTCCGGCTGCGTGGCGAAACCAGGTAGCCGGCCTGCGGCAGGAGCCAGTCGCGGCTGGGATGGGCGTTCTTGGCCGTCATGATCTCGACCTTGTCGCCGTTCTTGAGCGGGTGGGTCAGCTGGACCATGCGGCCGTTGACCCGCGCGCCGCGACAGTGGTGGCCGACATTGGTGTGCACCTGGTACGCGAAATCCAGGGGCGTGGCCCCGGCGGGCAGGTCGACCACGTCGCCGGCGGGGGTGAAGGCATAGACCCGGTCCTCGAAAATCTCGGTGCGCAGCTGGTCGAGCAGGTCCCGGTCGGCCTCGGGATCCTCGCCAGGTGTCAGCAGTTGCCGAAGCCAGTTGATCTTCTGCTCGAAGGCGGGGTCGCCGCGGCCCCCTTCCTTGTAGCGCCAGTGCGCGGCCACGCCGAGCTCCGCGTGCTCGTGCATCTCGCGCGTGCGGATCTGGATTTCCAGCGGCTCGTTGCCGGGCCCCATCACCGCGGTGTGCAGGGAGCGGTAAAAGTTGCCCTTCGGGTTGGCGATGTAGTCGTCGAACTCGCCGGCAATGTAAGGCCACAGGCTGTGGACCTGGCCGAGCACGGCATAGCACTCCGGCAGGCTATCCACGAGGATGCGCACGGCGCTGATATCGAACACCTGCTCGATGCCGACCTGCTTGCGTCGCATCTTTCGCCAGATGCTGTAGATATGCTTCGGGCGACCCTCGACGTCCCCGTGAATGTCGGCCTTCGCGAGCTCATCACGGAGTATCCGGATCACCTGCTCGATGCGCGCCTCGCGGGCCTCGCGCGTTTGCTTCAGGTAGCGGGCGATGCCCCGGTACGTCTCGGGCTCGAGGTAACGGAAAGCGAGGTCTTCCATCTGCCACTTGAAGTGCCAGATACCGAGCCGGTTGGCCAGCGGAGCGAAGATTTCGCGGGTCTCGATCGCCACCCGCTCACGCAACTCGGCGTTCCCCTCCCTGGCCCGCTGCAGGCGGTCGAGCTGGTCCGCCAGCCTGACGAGCACCAGGCGCACATCCGCGACGATCGCGAGCAGCATCTTGCGCAGCGTCTCCGCCTGCGGCGCCGGGAGGGGGGTGCCGGTGCGCCAGTTCTCGGGGAGCCCGAAGGAACCGAGGCGCAGCAGTTCGTCGACGCGGCGGCGCATCGTCAGGCCGAATTGTGTCTCGATCAGGTCCGGCGCCATCGCGCCGGACTCCGCCAAAGGGTAGAGTACCGCGGCGGCACGAATCTCCGGCTCGGCATGGATTTCCTCGAGCAGCGCGGCGATGGCGACGCCCCGGGCCGCGGCGGCCTCGAAGCCATCGCCGGTCTGCCTGCGCGCCGCCTCGATCGATGCGGCGAGCGTCTGCTCCGCGGAGGGCGTGGTGTCGGAACTTTGGTTCACGATTCTGCTCTTAAGGAATTCCGTTTATAATACTGAGCCTAACGATATCTTCTTAATGTTAACTTGGAGGTCTTATGTTGCGACGCTGCCTGCCGGCCGTGGCGATGGTACTGTTTTCTCCCCTGGTCTCCGCCAACGGGCTGGACCTTAACCTCAACAATGACGCGGCCCGGATCACCGCGGAGTTCGACCTCTCGAACAATCTCGTCGCGGATGCATCGTGGCTGCACCACCAGGATCGCGGCAATGTGCTCGGCGCCGGGCTGCATCTGACCGGCGACGCCACCGGCGGGCGCAATCCTGTGCGTGCCGGGCTCGGCGGACGCCTTCTCTGGGTGGACTCCGACGTCGGCAACCGTGACGACGGCCAGGCGCTCGCGATTGGCGGTTTCGTGGTCTACACCCTCCCTGAGTACGACCGGTTTGTCGTCGGCGGCAGCCTCTATTATGCGCCAGACGTCCTGTCTTTCGGAGACGCGACGAGGTACACCGAATACAACGCCTGGGCCGGTTACAGCGTCCTTCGGCAAGGCCAGGTCTACCTGGGGGTGCGCGGGGTCAGCGCCGATTTCAAGCGTAGCGACAGTGTCACGATCGATACCGGCCTGCATGTGGGGCTCCGCCTGCGCTTCTGAGCGTCCGATGGACGGTTTTTTGGGGGCGCAGGTAAAATCACGAGTTTGAAGCATTCCGCGGGGACTCCATGGCAGGCCATAGCAAGTGGGCGAACATCAAGCATCGCAAGGACGCCCAGGACAAGAAGCGCGGCGCGGTTTTCACCAAGCTGATCCGAGAGATCACGAGCGCCGCGCGTTCCGGTGACGCGGACCCGGGGATGAACCCGCGGTTGCGCCTGGCGATCGACAAGGCCAAGGCGGCCAGTGTGCCCAAGGACACGATCGAGCGGGCGTGGAAACGCGGCACGGGCGCGGGCGACGGTGACGATTTCCAGGAAGTGCGCTACGAGGGCTATGCCCCTGGCGGCGTGGCCGTCCTGGTGGAGTGCCTGACGGACAATCGCAATCGCACGGTCGGCGAAGTCCGCCATGCCTTCACCAAGTGCGGGGGCAATCTCGGCGCCGACGGCAGCGTGGGTTACCTGTTCCAGCATTGTGGCGTCATCAGCTATCCCGCCGGCACCAGCGAGGAGCAGGTCATGAACCTGGCGCTGGAGGCCGGGGCGGAGGACGTGGTCGGCAACGAGGATGGCAGCTTCGACGTCATCACGGCTCCGGCTGACTTCGAGGCCGTGCGCGAGGCCCTGGTCGCGGGCGGGCTGGAACCGGAGGAGGCCGAGGTGACGATGCGTGCCGCGACCGGCGTGGTCGTCGATGGCGAGGACGCTGTCCAGGTGCTCAAGTTGCTGGAAATGCTCGAGGATCTCGACGATGTGCAGGACGTCTACAGCAACGCAGAATTGTCGGACGATGTCCTTGCCGAGGCCTGAGACCCCGCCGGGCCGCGCAAGATGACCGGGGCCCTGACGATTCTCGGCATCGATCCCGGCTCGCAGGTCACCGGGTTCGGCGTCATTGTCGTACAGGGTCCGAAGTTGAGTTACCTGGCCAGCGGCTGCATCCGCACCCGTGGCGGAGAGATCGCGGATCGCCTGCGCATCATCTTCGAGGGTGCGACCCGCCTGGTCGAGGAGTATCGTCCCGACGAGATCTGCGTCGAACGGGTCTTCATGCACCGCAATGCGGACAGCGCCCTGAAGCTCGGCCAGGCGCGGGCGGCGGCGCTGTGCGGGACCTTCATGCACCACGTGCCCGTGCACGAATACGCCGCGCGCGAGGTGAAGCTGGCCGTGACGGGCAGCGGCGGCGCCGAAAAGGTCCAGGTCGCGCACATGGTGCGCAAGTTGCTCGCGGTGAGCGGCCCACTGGCCGCGGATGCGGCCGATGCCCTGGCGGTGGCCATCTGTCATGCACAGTTGCGCAAGGGGCGCGCGCTGCGCCTCGCCCTCGCCGGAGAGTCCAGATGATCGGTTTCCTGAAGGGTACGCTGGCCGGGAAGCAGCCACCGCAGCTACTGGTGGAGGTGGGTGGCGTCGGCTACGAGGTCGAGGCGCCCATGTCGACCTTTTACCAGTTGCCGGAGACCGGTCAGCCGGTGCACTTGCTCACCCACCTGCTGGTGCGGGAGGACGCACACGTGCTGTTCGGCTTCGCCACCGAGGCGGAACGGCAGATGTTCCGCAGCCTGATCAGGATCAGCGGCGTAGGTGCGCGCATCGCGCTCGCGATCCTGTCCGGAATCAGTGTCGAGGCGTTCGCACGCTGCGTGCAGACCGAGGACGTGGCCTCGTTGACGCGCATCCCGGGCGTCGGCCGCAAGACGGCGGAGCGGCTCATCGTCGAGATGCGCGACCGGCTGAAGCAGACGGGTTCGGCCCTCGCGCAGGCGATGCCTGCCGCCGTGGGCGGCTCGCCAGCCGACGAGGCCTTCGGGGCGCTCGTCGCGCTGGGTTACCGGGCGCCGGAGGCGCAGCGCCTGCTGAAGCTCGTCCAGGGCAAGGCGGAATCGACCGAGGAACTGATCCGGGCGGCGCTGCAGGCCGCGGCAAGGTGACAGCATGATCGAGCACGACCGCCTGGTGACTGCCGTCGCCGGCCACGAGGACGAGGCCATCGATCGGGCCATCCGACCGCGCCTGTTGCAGGATTACGTGGGGCAGAGCTCGGTGCGGCGCCAGATGGAAATTTTCATCAAGGCGGCGCGCCAGCGCGAGGAAGCGCTCGACCACGTCCTGATCTTCGGCCCCCCGGGTCTCGGCAAGACGACGCTCGCCCACATCGTGGCCAATGAACTCGGCGTGAACCTGCGCCAGACTTCGGGGCCGGTGCTGGAGCGCCCCGGCGACCTGGCGGCCATCCTGTCGAATCTCGAGCCGCGCGACGTGCTGTTCGTCGACGAAATCCACCGGCTGAGCCCGGTCGTGGAGGAAATCCTCTATCCCGCCATGGAGGACTTCCAGCTCGACATCATCATCGGCGAGGGGCCCGGTGCGCGCTCGATCAAGATCGACCTGCCGCCGTTCACGCTGGTGGGCGCGACCACGCGCGCCGGCCTGCTGACCTCGCCGTTGCGCGATCGCTTCGGCATCGTGCAACGGCTCGAGTTCTACGACGACGAGGAGCTCGGACGGATCGTGACACGTTCCGCGGGCATCCTGGGTGTCCCGGCCGATGCCGCTGGCGCCCACGAGATCGCGCGGCGTTCGCGCGGCACGCCCCGGATCGCCAACCGCCTCCTGCGGCGCGTGCGCGATTTCGCACAGGTGGAGGGCACCGGCCGGATCGATGCCTCAATCGCCATCGCGGCCATGGACATGCTCGACGTCGATCCCCGCGGTTTCGATGTCATGGACCGGCGCCTGCTGCTGACCATCATGGAGAAGTTCGACGGTGGCCCGGTCGGCGTCGACAGCATCGCGGCGGCGATCGGCGAGGAGCGCGGCACCATCGAGGACGTCGTGGAACCCTTCCTGATCCAGCAGGGCCTGATGATGCGCACTGCCAGGGGACGCATGGCCACGCGCCAGGCGTACCTGCATTTCGGCCTGCCGGCGCCGTCGCGCGTGCTGGACCCGGAATCGCTGTCCCTGTTCGAGCAGGGCGTGCCGCCGGATGAATGACATGCATTCCAGGGTGGCGGCGCGCTTCACCTGGCCGGTGCGCGTCTATTACGAGGACACCGACCTCGGCGGCGTCGTCTATTACGCCAACTACCTGAAGTTCCTGGAGCGGGCGCGCAGCGAGTGGTTGCGCCACCTGGGTGTCTCGCAGTCCGTGCTGCTGGAGTCCGGGCGCCTGCTGTTTGCGATCACCGCGGTGAACGTACGCTACCTGAAGCCCGCGCGCTTCGAGGATGAACTCCAGGTCACGGTCGACCTGCTGCGGCTGAGGCGGGCGAGCATGGAGTTCGGCCAGGAGATCCGCCGCGGGGGGCTTGACGGGGAACTCCTCTGCACCGCCGGAGTCACAGCCGCGTGCCTCGACGCGGACACTTTGCGACCGCGGCCCCTGCCCGCGCATCTATTTCCGGAGTAACCCTGCATGCAGAACGATATGTCACTGGTCCGCCTCGTCATGGACGCCAGCCTCGTCGTACAGCTGGTGATGCTGCTGCTGCTCATGGCGTCGATCGCCTCCTGGGCTGTGATCATCCAGAAGCGGCGGGTCCTCGGCCAGGCGCGCGTGATCGCCGATCGCTTTGAGAAAGAGTTCTGGTCCGGGGGCGACCTGACCGGACTGTACCGCCGCGTCTCCGCCCGCGAGGGTGGCGCGATCGGCATGGAGGGCATTTTCGAGGCTGGGTTCCGCGAGTTCAGCCGGCTGCGCAAGCAGGACGACCTGCAGGCCAGCCAGATCGTCGAGGGCTCGCGCCGCGCCATGCTCGTATCGCAGATGCGCGAGTCGGACAGGCTCGAGCAGAACCTCGCGTTGTTGGCCACCGTCGGCTCCACGAGCCCGTACGTCGGCCTGTTTGGCACGGTCTGGGGGATCATGAATTCCTTCATCGCGCTCGGCAACGTGCAGCAGGCCACCCTCGCCATGGTCGCCCCGGGGATCGCCGAAGCCCTCATCGCGACGGCTATGGGCCTGTTTGCGGCGATCCCGGCCGTGATTGCCTACAACCGCTACGCGGATACGGTGGGACGGATCGAGAGCCGCTACGACACTTTCATGGAGGAATTCTCGACTATCCTGCAACGGCACGCGCGCCGCGCCGTGGAGAGCTGAGCCATGGCGGCTGGACGGCAGAAACGCCGGCTGATGGGGGAAATCAACGTCGTGCCCTACATCGACGTGATGCTGGTGCTGCTGATCATTTTCATGGTCACGGCGCCGCTCCTCACCCAGGGCATCGAGGTGGAGCTGCCGAAAGTCGGGGCCGCGCCAATGGACCCCGACAAGTACACCGAGGCCGAGGCCCTGATCCTCACTGTAGACAAGGACGGGCAGCTGTTCCTGAATATCGGGACGCCGGACCGGGCGATCGATATGCAGACGGCCATCGAGCGGGCCACGGCCGTGCTGAACCGGGAGCCGAATCGCGCGGTCCTCGTGCGGGCGGACGCCCGCGCCAGCTACGGCGACGTCGCGCGGGCGATGCGCGTGCTGCAGGATGCCGGTGCGGGCCAGATCGGCATGGTCACGGATCCCGAGGAACTCGCGCCGCCGGGCCGGAGGTAAGCGGTGTTCGAGTTTGCCCGCGAACACACCCTTGCGCTGGTGCTCGCGTGCTTCCTGCACGCGGTGCTGTTCGCCGCGCTCATCTTGGGCTTGCCCCTCAGCCGCCCCGTCGTGCCCGAGGCGGGGACGCGCGCGCCGGTGCAGGCCGTCGCGGTAAGCGAGGCCGACCTTCGGGCGGCGGTGGAGGCCCGGGAAGCGCAAGCGCGGCGCGTGCGCGAAGAGGAGGCCCGCAAGCGCCAGGAGGCCGAGCGCCAGCGCCAGGCGGAGCTGCGTGAGCAGCGCGAGCGCGCCGAGGCCGAGCAGAGGGCCCGGGCCGAGGCAGAGCAGCGGGTCCAGGCCGAGCGCCAGGCGCGCGAACAGAAAGCCGCCGAGGAGCGCCGCAAGGCCGAGGAGGCGCGCAAGGCGGAAGCAGCACGCAAGGCGGAGGAAGCCCGAAAAGCCGAGGAGGCCCGCAAGGCAGAGCAGGCGCGCCGCGAAGCGGAAGCCAAGGCGAAGGCCGAGGCGGAGGCCCGCCGCAAGGCGGAAGAGGCGGCGCGGGCCGAGGCCCAGGCCCAGGCGCAGCGGCAGGCCCAGCTGGCGGCGGAGATCGAGGCGGAGCAGCGCCGCCTGCGGCTGCAGGAGTCTGCCGAGTATAATGCGTGGCTTGGTTCCATCCAGGACCAGGTGGCGCGCAACTGGAACCGGCCGCCATCGGCCCGCCCCGGGCTCGAATGCGAGGTGCGGGTCGGGCTCATCCCGGGCATGCAGGTGGTGAGCGCGGAGATCGTGGCCTGTAACGGCGATGATGCGGTCCGGCGCTCCATCATCGCGGCCGTGGAGCGCGCCTCGCCGTTGCCGCGGCCTTCGGACCCGGCGCTGTTCGAGCGCAGTATCGTCTTCGTATTCAAACCCCAGGACTGATTGGACATATGAGTTACAGGATTTCAGCGTTATTCTTCAGCCTGCTCTTGCTGCTGGCCGCGACCGACGCGAGGGCGGAACTCCGCATCGAGATCACGCAGGGCGTGAGCGAAGCGGTGCCGATCGCGGTCGTGCCGTTCGCATTCGAAGGCGAAGGCACGCCGGCGGTCGACGTGGCGGCGATCGTCCAGGGCGACCTCGCCTTCAGCGGCCGGTTCGCCCCGATGGACCGGCGCGACATGGTCTCGCGCCCGACGCGGCCGGAGGAGGTCAGGCTCGAGGACTGGCGCCTGCTCAAGACCGACATCGTGGTGATCGGGCGGATCAAGCCGGCGGCTGCCGGACGCTACGAGATCGAGTTCCACGTGTTCGACGTGTTCCGCGGGCAGCCCCTGATGGGCTACACGCTGCCGGTCTCAGCTGCCAACCTGCGCGGTGCCGGCCACCGGATCGCCGACATGATCTTCGAGCGACTCACCGGCGTGCCAGGCATTTTCTCGACCCGCATTGCGTACGTGACGGTTGACCGCCCCGGCGGCACGGCGCGCTATCGGCTGTGGCTCGCGGATGCCGACGGCGCCCGCCAGAACGCCATCGCTGAGTCCGCACAGCCGATCATGTCGCCCGCCTGGTCGCCAGACAGCCGCCGGATCGCGTACGTCTCGTTCGAGAACGGTACGTCCAGGATCTTCGTCCAGGACATCGCGACCGGGCGACGCCAGGTCGTGTCGTCGGCGCCGGGAATCAACGGCGCACCCGCGTGGTCTCCAGATGGTTCGCGACTCGCGCTGGTGCTCGGCGGCCGCGACGGCAACCTGGATGTCCACGTGTTGACGCTGGCCGGCAAGGCGCTGCGCCGCATCACGCAGCACCCCGCGATCGACACCGAACCCAGCTGGGCGCCGGACGGCAAGAGCCTCTATTTCACCTCTGACCGCGCCGGCGGACCGCAGATCTACCAGGTCGGGCTGGACGGCGGCACCCCGCGCAGGATCACCTTCGAGGGCAGCTACAATGCCCGCCCCAGGATCTCTCCGGACGGCGAGGCGCTCGCGGTAGTGCACAACGATCGCGGCAATTACCGGATCGCGGTGCTGGACATGCGGCGCGGCGGACTGAAGGTGTTGTCCAACGGACGCCAGGACGAGTCGCCGAGTTTCGCGCCCAACGGCAGCATGATCATTTACGCCACTCGCGAAGGCGGGCGGGGCGTCCTGGCCGCGGTTTCCACCGACGGCCGGGTCCGGCAACGCATCGCGGCGACGGAGGGCGACGTGCGGGAACCCGTCTGGTCGCCTTACGCGCGCTGAACTGAACGGTTAACATAGTCTCCGGTCGAACCTGGAACGCTCTCCCCACAAAGTCCACGAGGAACGATAAGCCATGTCCATTCAGAAACTTGCGATCCTGCTCGTCAGTGCGGCGCTGATCGCCGGTTGTGCAAAGAAGACCAAGCCCGATGACGAGATTGCCGGCGGTGTCGGTGGGGCCGACGACGGCTTTGTCACCCAGCCGTCTCCCGCTGACGACCTATACGGGAATGGTATCCCGGCGGATGGCGGCTTCGGTGCGATGGACACGCCCGAGGCGCTGTTGGGCAAGACCACGATCTACTTCGATTTCGATTCGGCGTCGATTCGTCCTGAGTACGCCCAGACGGTCGCGGCCCACGCCAGGCACCTGGCCGAAAACCCGAATATCGCAATTCGCCTCGAGGGGCATACCGACGAGCGCGGCTCGCGTGAATACAACATCGGGCTGGGCGAGCGCCGCGCGCAGGCGGTGCGGCGCGCACTGATGCTCCAGGGTGTCAGCGGCGACCAGATCAGCACGGTCAGCTACGGTGAAGAGCGCCCGGCCGTCACCGGCAGCGACGAGGAAGCCTGGGCCATGAACCGCCGCGTGGAGATCGTTTACCTGCGATGAAAACTTACAAGTCACTGCGCGTCGCCGCGACGCTGCTGGCCGCGGGGTTGCTCGTGGCCGGCTGCGCGCTGCCGCCCGAAGAAGATCCCGTGCTGCTGAAGCTGGACGAGCTCGACCAGCGCGTCGGCTCGATCGAGCGCGTGGTGCGAAACGAGAGCCTGCTGCAGATCGCGGCGGAACTCGAGGCCATGCGGGAGGAGCTGCGCGGGCTGCGCGGCCAGGTCGATACCCTCCAGTACGAGTCTGAGGGTGCGGCGACGCGACAGCGCGACCAGTACCTCGATCTCGACCAGCGGCTGCAGTCGCTCGAGCGCCGTACGCGCGGCGGCGAGCCGATGTCGGCCGTACCGCCGGAAGGTGCCGCACAGGTGCCTGCGGTGGGCGGCCTGCCGGCAATCGGCGGGGACGACCGAACCAGTTACCAGGCCGCGCTCGAGCTGCTTCGGCAGGGCCGTTATCCTCAGGCGGAAGCCGCCTTCACGGAGTTCCTGGCCGGTTTCCCCGATAGCGAGCTGCGTGACAATGCGCAGTACTGGCTGTCCGAGACCCATTACGTCAACCGGGAGTTCGAGAAGGCGCTTGGCGGGTTCCGGGCGGTCATCGAGAACTATCCTAATTCCGGCAAACTGCCCGACGCGATGCTGAAGGCCGGCTTCTGCGAATACGAGCTGCAGCGCTGGAACGATGCCCGCGCGTCGCTGGACGCCGTCGTCGCGCAGTTCCCGGATTCCACCGCTGCCAGGCTCGCCAGCCAGCGGCTCGAGAGGATGCGCGCGGAGCGCCGCTAGCGGAAGATGGCGACCGCAGTCAGCGAAGCCGTGCCGGCCGGGCACCAGCTTCGTATCAGCGAGATTTTCCATTCTCTCCAGGGTGAAGCGGGCAGCGTCGGCTGGCCCACGGTGTTTGTGCGCCTGACGGGCTGTCCGCTGCGCTGCGGCTACTGCGACACGGCATACGCATTCCACGGCGGCGAACGTCGCACGATCGACGCCATCGTCGCCGAGGTTGGCACACACGGGGCGCGGCATGTCTGCGTTACGGGCGGCGAACCGCTTGCGCAGCGCGCCTGTCCCGAGCTCGTCTCGCAGCTGTGCGACGCGGGCTACCAGGTGTCGGTGGAGACCAGCGGCGCGCTCGATATCTCGGTGCTGGATCTGCGCGCCCAGCGCGTGATGGACATCAAGACGCCGGGCTCCGGCGAGGTGGCGCGCAACCTGCCGGAGAACCTGGCGCACCTGCGGCCACAGGACTCCGCCAAGTTCGTCCTGTGCGATCGCGCCGACTACGAGTGGGCGCGGGATTTCGTCGCCCGGCATGGCCTGGCCGCGCGCTGTGAGGTGTTGTTCTCACCTTGCTGGGAACGGCTCCCGCCGGCCGATCTGGCCGACTGGATCCTCGCCGACCGCCTGCCGGTGCGGTTCCAGCTGCAGTTGCACAAGGTGCTGTGGGGCGATGAACCGGGTCGCTGACGGCGCCGCCGAGCGTGCGGTGGTCCTGCTGTCCGGTGGGCTCGACTCGGCCACGGTGCTCGCGGGCGCCATCGACGAGGGCCTGGAGTGCCATGCGCTCAGTTTCCGCTATGGACAGCGGCATGACGCGGAGCTCGACGCAGCCGTGCGCATTGCCCGGGCCCTGGCTGCGACGTCCCACCGGGTGATCGCGATCGACCTGGGCGCCATCGGCGGCTCGGCCCTGACCGATGCGCGGATTTCCGTCCCGGAGGCCCCGACGGAGGGCATTCCCTCGACCTATGTCCCGGCGCGCAACAGTGTCTTCCTTGCGCTCGGCATGGGCGTCGCCGAAGTGCTCGATGCCGCTTACCTTTACATCGGCGTGAATGCCGTCGATTACTCGGGCTATCCGGATTGCCGGCCCGAGTTCATCGAGGCCTTCCAGTCGCTGGCGGCGGTCGCGACGCGGCGCGCGGTCGAGGGCGCGCCCTTGGTGCTGCGCGCGCCGTTGCTCCACCTCACGAAGGCCGAGATTATCCGGCGCGGGATTGTCCTCGGCGTCGACTACAGCCTGACGGTATCCTGTTACCAGGCGGGCGAGGGGGGCGTGGCCTGCGGGCTGTGCGACGCCTGCCGGCTCCGCAGGGCGGGATTCGAGGCCGCGGGGGTGCCGGATCCCACCCGATACCGCGGCTAGCCCGCATCGGCTAAACTGTCGCGCCCGCAATCGACTCGCAGCCCGGGGC